>NZ_JBFRYB010000001.1:638980-958470 GCF_040892595.1 Zhongshania sp. R06B22
GCGTCGCATGATGCAGTCCGCCTTTAAGAACGATGCAATGAAAGGCTATATCGGCACCATGGGGCCGATAATCGGCGAAGGTATTGCCGACTGGGGCGACGGCGACGGTAAGTTACTGTTTTTCCCTGCGATAAAGCAAATACTGTTAGATGTGGCCGCGAAGATTTTTGTTGGTCTGGAAGAGAGCGATGAACGGGCAGCCAAATTAAACAAGGCATTCTTAGATATTGCCAATGGCTTGATGGGCCTTATCACTAAGGAAATCCCCGGCACTAAGTACCGCAAGGGCAAAATTGGTGAGCGTTATCTTAAAGAGTTTTTCGGTAGCTTAATTGAAGAGCGTCGTGCTGGTGATGGCACAGATACCTTCAGTTTCTTCACTCGTGAAAAAACCGAAGACGGCGAATATTTCTCTGATGATGACATCATCGCGCATATGAGCTTTTTGCTGTTTGCTGCTCATGACACGACTACTAGTGCATTGAGCCACATCCTCTTTTATCTGGGTCAAAACCCAGAGTTACAGCAGCGTTTGCGTGACGAAGCAATGGCGATAGATAAGCCGTTCTTAGAGTACGAAGATTTAGAAAAAATGCCTTTGATGGAAATTGCGGTTAAAGAGGCGCAGCGTTTACATCCTTCGGTAATGATGATGCAGCGCCGCACTATTAATGATTGCGAGTTGGGCGGTTACAAAATACCAGCAAACACCATTTTATTTATGGCGCCGCAGCACAACCATCGCATGGCTGAGTATTGGGATCAGCCAGAAAAATTCGATCTTGACCGTTGGTTAGAGCCGCGCAATGAGCACAAGCGTCATACCTTTAGCTTTGTTGGCTTCGGTGGCGGCGCGCATAAATGTATCGGTATGCACTTTGCGTTGATGCAGGTGAAAAACTTTATGCATCAGTTTTTACGTCAGTATGAATTCCGTTTGGCGGATAATTTCAGCACTAAAATGCAAACTGTACCCCTGCCAAAGCCAATGGATGACTTGCCGATTGTGGTAAAGCGCTTAGCTTGAAGTAGGCCGCAACGCCCCTAAGGCTGAGGTCCCCGACTAGTTCGGGATCTCGGCTGGGGAGTGCTTCACCTCCGCGCATACGCGCCAAACCTGCCGTTAGACCCTATCCCATCCGGTATTCAGCTTAGAGCATGCGAATGCTCTTGCCCGTCCCCGCTATTTTAGTAAACACGCGATGAGCTTTTTCGTCACTCCCTAATGATGATATTTGAGCGGAGATGTCACCGTTACAGTGCTATCGGCCCCGTATAATCTTTGCAGCGTCACAGGAATAATAAAGAGGATTTAGCATGAAACTCGGACTACATCTTGGATACTGGCAAAAACAGCCAACAGACCGTTTTATAGAATTGGCTCAAGCTGCCGAGAATATGGGTTTCGATTCGGTATTTACCGCAGAGGCCTACGGCTCAGACTGCTTTACGCCATTGGCTGCAATTGCGGCGACAACGAGTAAGATTCGTCTGTGTACCGGGGTGATGCAGTTATCTGCCCGCTCACCAGCGTGTGCAGCGATGACAGCCATGACCTTGGATCACATATCTAATGGTCGCCTGTGCTTGGGCGTGGGTGTTTCTGGGCCGCAGGTCGTAGAGGGTTGGTACGGCCAGCAGTTTAAGCGTCCGCTTGAGCGTACCCGCGAATGGTTGGAAATTTTTCAGCAAGTCGTGGCGAGAGAAGCGCCGGTAGAGTTTCAAGGCAGCCAATATAACTTACCCTATCAAGGTCCAAATAACCTGGGTCTGGGCAAGCCACTAAAAAGTATTACTCATCCCCTACGTAAAAAGATCCCGGTATTTCTGGGTGCCGAGGGGCCAAAAAATATTGCCTTGGCGGCGGAAAAATTTGATGGTTGGATGCCGATTTTTGTATCGCCTTACCGCTTGAATATTTTTGACGACAGTCTCGCCAATAAGCCCGATGATTTTGAAATTAACGCGATGGTGAATTGCATTGTTAACGACAATCTCGAAGAGGCCATGTACCCGGGAAAAATGACCATGGCTCTGTACTTGGGTGGCATGGGCGCACGGCACGACAACTTCCATAAAAACCTCATGGGCCGAATGGGCTTTGGCGATGAGGCCGAGAAAGTGCAAGACTTGTGGTACGACGGCAAGCACGACGAGGCAATTAAGGCGGTACCCGATGCCCTGGTCGATGAAATCTCATTGCTTGGTCCCAAGGAGCGGATTAGAGAGCGTCTACAGGATTGGAAAAAGTCGGGCGTAACAACCTTGATGATTGGTCATAGCGATCACTTTGATACGTCGATTAAAACGATGGAGTTTATTGCCAACGAAGTGGTTTAAGTGCAGTGCTCGGCATAAGCGCTTAATGCGAGCTTTAAAAGTCCATCAAATTATTGATGGGCTTTTTTTATGTGCAGCGGAAAGTGAATTAGGCAATAACGGCGTTGAGCTCGAAAGGTTTGCTTTGATCATTTGCCAGCAGGGTTTGTAAGACCGGCATAATTTCTTGCATCTGCTCTTTAAGCTGCCAAGGCGGATTGATGACAAACATGGCGCTGCCATACATGCCGTGGCTGCCTTGTTCGGCTTGAACACAGAGCTGGGCGTGCAGGTAATTATCTGATGATAAGCCTCTGAGGCGACGGCCTAGATCCTTAGATTCATCTCTGGGAATAAGCGGATACCAGATTGCATACACCCCTTTCGGAAAGCGGCGTTGGCTATCTTTTAAGGCGTTAATTACATTGCGATAGTCGTTTTTATCTTCGTATGGCGGATCGATTAATACCAATGCGCGTTTGCTCGGTGGCGGTAGTAAACCCTTCAAGCCAGCAAAGCCATCGCTGTCGTGAATGCGGGCACGATCTTTAAAGCGTTTACTTAAGTTTTGGTGATCGTTGGGGTGTAGTTCAAATAGCTGGGCCTTGTCTTGGTTGCGCAGCATGGCGAGCGCAATTGCGGGCGAGCCAGGATAGCCCGCAGCCTCATTGGCGCAGCAGGCATCAATGATTTCTAAGTATCGCTTTAGTGGTGCTGGAAGCTCGCTATCGGCATTGCGCAGTTTAGCAATGCCGGTTTCAAACTCACGGTTTTGGGCGCTGAAGGCACTGGCAAAGTGATAAAAGCCAGCCCCAGCGTGGGTGTCTATATAAGAAAGCGCGGTGGGCTTTTGAATAAGGTAGTCGAGGATAAGTACCTCGACCACGTGCTTTAACACATCGGCGTGATTGCCGGCGTGAAAACCGTGGCGATAACTAAGCATTGCCGTATATTCCGGTATTGGCGCTGAGTGGTCTCAGCGCTGGTGATAGTCGACGCATAGCGCGACTTCATTGGCAGCGCCCAAAATAACGGGAACGCGTTGGTGGATATGTTCTGGTTGGATATCGAGAATCTTACCGTCTGGGGTCCAAACTTCGCCGCCAGCTTGCTCTACCAAAAAGCCCATTGGATTAGCTTCATACATAAGACGCAGCTTACCGGCTTGCTCAGGTTTGCGACTGTCCCAGGGGTAGGTGAACAAACCACCGCGACACAAAATACGGTGTACGTCTGCGACCATAGCGGCTACCCAGCGCATATTAAAGTCCTTGCCGCGAGGCCCGTCTTTACCTGCAATCAGATCGGAGATGTAAGTCTGCATGGGCGCAAGCCAATGGCGCTGGTTGGACATATTGATCGAGAATTCTTTGGCTTCAGCAGGAATATTAACGTCAGATTCGGTGAGCAGGTAGCTGCCGGTATCTTGATCCAAGGTAAACATCACCACGCCATTGCCAGTACTTAGCACCAGCATCACAGAGGGTCCATATAATACATAGCCCGCTGCACTTTGATTGCGACCCGGTTGCAGGAAATCTTGTTCAGTAACCGTTGCGTCGCCGGTGTGTGGAAGCACTGAAAAAATAGTGCCGACCATGCTGTTGATATCGATATTTGATGAGCCGTCTAAGGGGTCAAATGTAACTAAGAAGCTGCCGCTGGTGTGGCAGGGTACAACGTCAGTTTCTTCTTCAGAGGCAAGGCCACGCACAGCGGGTAAAGCCGCAAGTGCGTCTTTGATCATATCGTTAGCAATAACGTCTAACTTCTTTTGATCTTCGCCCTGCACATTTTCTGCGCCGGCAGCGCCAAGAATGCCGGCGAGGGCGCCCTTGGCCAAGGCTATGCTGATATCTGCGCTGACTTCAGCCAAGCCGATAATAATGGATTGGAGCTCGGCTGCCACTGAGGCATCCGCTAAATACTGGGGCAGGGCGATTCTGCTCATGTAATAAAAATTCCGTTTTGCGGGATAACAGCCCGCTATTATGTCATTCAGACGGGCGATAAGACAGGCGAACCGCTGCAGGTGTTGAGAAATAGGGTCGAGAATTTTACAAATTAGCGGCCAGTGGCCTATTGTTAAAGTGCTACTTTCAACTATGACAAGGAGGTCATTATGAAATTCCGTCTGATCTTATGGGTATGCTGCATGGCTATAATTCCTGGCGTTCATGCCGCGAGCTGGGAAGCCTGCCGCGCCAAAAAAATCGAAGCAGTGCGGCTTGAACAAGCACTTGGCGATGGTAAAAAGTTAAAGGGTTATGCCAGCGGCGCTGCAATGAAAAAGGCGCGTCGAGCAAAGGAAGATTGGATCTGGAAAAATTGCCGATACTACTCAAGCCGTTTGCGAGATATAGAGCGGGACATGATGTGATGGTGGGGTGACCACCTTCGTCGATGACGTTTCATTATAAATCGAGGTCTATGGATCCCGGATCCCTATTTGGTGCCCAGAGGAGCGCAGCGAATGGGTTTGGGTCTATTGTGTTTGATTGTCATCGTTAAGGGGCTATATTCCGTATGATCTGGATTGTTATTTGAGGAAATTCTAATGAGATTTTTAACCTTATTACTTGTCACCGCGTTTGCGACTTCGTTTTCAAATGCGGCGGTTGTTGAAGAAAAGCTTACGTTACCTAATGAGCTTGGAACTGCGGTGATGTATCACGATAATGCAGCGACTAAACCGGCCCCCGCTGTGGTAGTGGTTCATGAATGGTGGGGTTTGAATGATTACGCGCGCAAGCGTGCGCATCAGCTAGCTGAGTTGGGTTATACGGCGATAGCGGTAGATATGTATGGCACGGGTAAGTCGACTAGCCACCCGAAAGATGCAATGTCATTTATGAATGCGGCGCTCGCCGAACCAGAAAAAATGAATGCGCGCTTTGATGCGGCCTTGGCGATTTTGCGCAAGCAGCCATCAACCGATAGCAGTAAATTATTTGCGATTGGCTACTGTTTCGGTGGCGCGGTGGTCTTAAATCAAGCTCGTCGCGGACTGGATCTTGCCGGTGTGGCTAGTTTCCACGGCTCATTGGGTACCGAAACCAAAGTAGAGCCGGGTACTATTAAGGCCAAGGTGCTAGTGGCTACCGGCGCCGCCGATGCAATGGTCCCAGTAACGCAGGTGGTGGGTTTTGTCGAAGAGATGACCGCTGCTGGTGTAGATTTTGAGTTGCTGAGTTTCCCCGGCGTGATGCACAGTTTTACAAATCCCGGTTCAACGGCCCTCGGTAAAAAATACGATATGCCACTGGCCTATGATACTCACGCAGACCAAGTCAGTTGGGCCGCACTGATGACTATGTTGGCGCAGTGATTGCTACGTCCTGTTGTTTGAATCATTCAGGCAGCAGGACGGTGATCACATCTTGTCTCTGTTTTGTAAGACCTGTTTCTTATTATGATTCTTAGTTTCTATCGTAATTAGAACGACCGAGGTGAGATATGGCAGAGTGCTACCGGGTGCAAAAAAGCGCTATTCATGGCAAGGGATTATTTGCCCGTGCAAACATAGTGGCAGGGGCGGTGCTGGGTAACTGCGCAACACGGCCAGTGAGTGAGGCAGGTTTGCACACACTGACTCTGCCAGATGGTAGTTTGGCTGATGTGGTTTGTAGCTTGAAGTACATCAACCACAGCAAATATCCGAATGTTATTTATTACGATGACTTTAGTGTGGTTGCGCTGCGGGATATTGCCGCTGGCGAGGAGCTTTTGCATGATTATGGTGATGAGTGGAGTTAAGCCGAAGCCTGCTTAAGTAGTGACGAACTAGCCAGCTTCTAGACAACTCATCATGAGATAAAATACTGCCCACCAATAAATGAAAATACAATCAATGCGATGACAATCGCGCTATTGCTCACAAGGCCATAGCGTAAAGCGGGTGCAATAATCCGGTTGTTTAAGTAGAGCAGAGTGAGTGCCAAAAATGGCATAAACAAGGCGCCAGTCACCGAATATAAAATAATCAGCCAAACCGGTTTACCCATATATAGCAGGGCGATGGGGGGTATGGCGATATACACCAAGGCCAATCGGTAGCCTTTATCCTCTACCCCGGTGCGTGTTAGTTTACCGCGCCAGTGTGCAGTGGCGTCGGTGAAAATATATGGCACGCCCTGCCAAACACCCAGCATAGAGCTGAATACCGCAGCCCACACGCCGATTAAAAACAGCTCTCTAAAGATTGGATTGAGTAGGACTCCAAGCTGATCGGCCATGGCTAACAATATATGCGTGCCCGATTCTGATGCCGGCGCAGACTGAGCGGCGAGGATCATAATGCCCATGCCAAATAAGGCGGTAATCGAGTAGGCAATGAGTAGATCTAAACGCGCTAGTTTGAGTGAATCGGTGTTGTGCCAGCCTTTTTCACGCATCCAATAGCCGTAGCAGAGCAAGGTAACGCTGCCGCCGACACCGCCAATAAGGGCAAGGATCAAACTAAAATCTTGTGCGCTCTCGCTGCTTATCGTTGACGAGGCACTGGCAATACTTGACCAATCGCTGGCCAGCAGCGCCGCCATTACAGTGGCAAACATCAGTAGGATGAGAATTTTCATTGCCTGCTCAAACAGCGAGTAGCGTCCGAACAAGACTAATACAATGGCGAGCAATGAGTGCAGAGACGCCCAGCTATTGATAGACAGCTGAGGCATTAGTGCATGGGCTGCCAAGCCGCAAGCGGCCATTAGCGCAGCGCCGACTAAAAATGCCCAAATAAATAGATAGACCAGAAAATAGTAATGTATCCAGCGCGGCAGGTACTCTAGCCATCCTGCCAGCAAGGTCTTACCGCTGCTCAGTTGCCAGCGTGCTAGGCCCTCGTTGAGAGCGAGTTTAATGAGTGCGCCGAAGGCAATGGCCCATAACAGCTGAGTGCCAAGACGTGCGCCAGACACCGCAGCCGCCACTAAATCGCCGGCCCCTAAGCCCGTGGCGGCGACCACAAAGCCGGGGCCAATTAGGGTTAGGCTGCGGAGATGTTTCATGCAGAGTGTCCTGTTAGGATAGTGTGTGCCCTTGCCGTGTGGGCTTTATGTCTGAATGTAAACCAATAGTAAGATACTGCTGGCGTCTTCGGTAGTGATGGTTGTTATTGAAATAGGTGTACTTGAAGGTATGAGTGAAAAAGATAAATCACTTCATCAGCTTAAAACCGGGCCGTTTTCCCGTCGTTTTGAGCTCTCTAAGCTTGGCGTTCGCTACGGAGCGCGGGCGGTGCGGCAGAGTATTTGGCAGCGCATTGGCGGTGACAACGACGCCGCCTTGGCTAAGCGAACTGAAAACATCGATTTTTTTGTTGAAGAGCTTGGACGCCTAAAGGGCAGCGTGGTGAAAATTGGCCAGATGATGGCCACCTACGGCGATTATATGATGCCGCCAGAGGTTGCCGAGGCCTTACACAAATTAGAAGACAATACCCCGCCCATGTCGTGGAGGGCGATTAGAAAAGTGATCGCCGAGGAATTGGGAGAAGAGACACTTTCTCTGCTGGATATTGATTCGGAGCCCTTGGCTGCCGCCTCACTGGGACAAGTGCATCGCGCGGTACTGCGTGAAACGGGTGAATTGCTCTGTATTAAAGTGCAGTACCCGGGGGTGGACGAGACTATCGACGCGGATTTTGGCGCGGTTATGCAGTTAATGAAGGTGTCGCGTTTAATACCCAGCACCCGCAATTTAGACGATTGGTTTGGTGATATTCGTTTGCTGCTTCATAAAGAGGTGGACTACGAGCAGGAGCGTTGCGATCTGGATTTCGTGAGACATTCCTTGCGTGAAGACCCCCGGTTTGTGGTGCCTAAAAGTTATCCGCCGTTTTGCACACGGCGAGTTTTGACCATGAGCTATGAAGAGGCGACATCGGTTAACTCGGCAGAGGTTGCTGCACTCGCTCAGCCGCGTCGGGATCGCTTGGGGCGGGCGGTACTAGATATGTTTCTTACGGAATTGTTCGAGTGGCGTCGTATGCAGACCGATCCCAATTTTGGTAATTATCGGGTGCGTATAGATGAAAATGGCGGTGATGATAAATTAGTGTTGCTAGACTTTGGCGCCATGCGGCTATTACCCGAAGGCTTTGCCAGCGAGTTTTGCGATATGTTACTGGCGGCCTGCGCCCGCGATAAACCGCGTTTTTTAAGCCGCTCGATAAGCCTCGGCTTTATGAAGTCGCATTTCCCTCAATCGGTACTCGACAACTTTGTGGATATCGGTGTCGATATTGCCGAGCCGCTGCGTAAAATCGATAGCAGCGTGCCGGCGCGCGCGATCACTGAGGGTGGCCAATATTGGTGGCGCAATAGCGGCCTGCCGCAGCGTATTGCCAAGCGCGCAGTCGCCGCGTCGATAAGTAAATATTTCGCGCTGCCGCCGAAAGACTTCCTCTATGTGATGAGAAAATTAATGGGGGTTTACGCCTTGATTGCTCTTCTTGATGCGAAGTTCGCCGCTGATGATGCGCTAGAAAAGTACGTGGCTGAAGCCCAGAAATAAAAAAGGCCGCAAAGCGGCCAAAATTTTTGAGACTGACAGGGTGGTAATTCCAATCATTTGTACGCAGAAAACGTATATTTGGTTCACATCATTGATTGTGCGATGCCTTCTACGTCAAGAGTCAGTTCCACAATTTGCGAGGCAGGGCCTAGATCGAAGTCGATACCGAAGTCTTTGAGGGCAATTTCAGTGGTGCCGTGAAAGCCGTGACGGACACCGCCCCAAGGATCTTTGCCGCCGCCAATTTCAGTTACGGCAATGGTTACTGGCTTGGTCACGCCGCGCAAGGTTAGAGTGCCTATCATCTCCGCTTTACCGTCGCCAAGGGCTTTGAAACTAGTACTTTTAAAGGTTGCTGTGGGGTATTTATCTACCGCTAAAAA
This sequence comes from Zhongshania sp. R06B22, assembly GCF_040892595.1. NCBI lineage: Bacteria > Pseudomonadati > Pseudomonadota > Gammaproteobacteria > Cellvibrionales > Spongiibacteraceae > Zhongshania > Zhongshania arctica. Next base: position 648,196 of record NZ_JBFRYB010000001.1, read on the forward strand.
GTCTTTGTCGCGCAAATGCTTGTCGCGCTCGGCGTGATTGCTGTCGATACTGGCGGTTTTAATAGTGACATTTACAGACGATGCTTCGGGCTTGTCGGGGTCGTAATTGAAGCGGCCTTCAAAATCATTAAAGCGACCATATAACCAGCTATAGCCTAAGTGTTTAATTTTAAATTGCACAAAGGCATGGGCGCCAGCGGTGTCGATTTTGTATTCGGCTGCATGCAGTCCACCACTCAAACTAAGTAGTGCGGTGAAGCCTAGGGCGATGAGTTTTTTCATAGTTCAGGTTCCTTTTGAGGTGAGTTCGCAATAGTGTTGTTGGCGTCACGCCCCAGCATTTTTAGCAGGGTTGAGTCGCGGTTTATGAAGTGATGTTTCAATGCGGCAAGCGCATGAACACCGGCGAGTAAAATAAGTGTCCAGGCGAGAATTTCGTGTATCTCGCCGGCAATATCTTCTTGGTTTTCTATGCCCTGCACGGTGGCGGGCACGCTGAATAAGTTAAAAACCTCTATTTGTCGGCCATCTGCGGTCGAGATCAAATAACCCGCAGTCATCAGCATCAACATCAAGCCATACATTGCAAAATGGGTGAGGTGCGCGGTCGTCCGCTCCCAGTTTTTTAGTATCGGGTCGTCATTGGGGCGGATATTGATACTGCGCCATCCAATACGAGCCAGCAATAATATGAACAATAAAACGCCAATGCTTTTGTGAATGGTCGGCCCATCCTGGTACCAGGGGTCGTAGTAAGACAGCTGACGCATCCAAATACCTAAGGCAAACATGCCGATTACCACTATGGCCATCAGCCAGTGGATGGCTACGCTTACCCAGCCGTAGCGACTGCGGGTATTCTTTGCTGGCATGACGGCTCCCTGTGTCTAGTTATTTCTTATAGCCTGAGTATATAAACAATTTATTAATAGAAAAGTGCAAAATCCTGGCTGAATTAATCTAATTATCAGATGAACGGTATGTATTACTTATTTAGTACGCCCATTGGACCGGCATCATCCAGATCCTGAGCTCAATGTAGAAGCAGTATTGAGTTTAGGAAAGCTAAATAAGCGAGGCATGCTCTTTAGCGTGGTTAGAATGACCGCAAAGAGGACTGCGGTCATTGATAGTAGTACAAGTGACGTTTATTGCACTAGGCGAAAGAGTTGACCTAGATAGTGGCCATGAAGTTTGCTGAGCTAGCCGAATTATCGGCCGGCCAACATATTCGCAAGGCGATCAACTTCCGCAACCTCAGAGCTTGCGGGTACCAATTGAATCTCATCGCAACCTAAGGCCTCTATCGCATCTAAGCCGTCTTTGATTGCGATGGGGTCGTGCATCGTCATGGTCTTGGCAATATTGCGCGCGTCTTTCTCGCCAAAGGTTTTTAAGTAATCAAAAACATAGTCGCTAAGTGCTGTTTCGGCATTTTGTGCCAGTGAATACCAGAAGCCACCCATACGGTAGGGCTTTTGTTCACGGCCAGATTCCTGCCACGCAGTATCGGCTGAGGTGAAAAAGTGATTGATAAGGTCGGCGTTGCCGTCCATGGCAAAGCCATACAGACCGTCGGCCCATTTAGAAACCCGTTGAATACTTTTGGGCCCCATCGCGCCCACTAAAATGGGTGGCCCGCCGGCTTGGATGGGGGTGGGGCCGACTTCCTCTAAGCCTTCTAGCAGTTCGCCGCGCCAGACTTTCTTCATAATAGCAATTTGATCATCCATTTTCTGAAAGCGATTTTTAAAGCTGGCATCGAGTGCCTCGTAGTCTTTTTCACGTCCGCCGACACCGACGGTTACCATAACGCGGCCCTCAGATAATATGTCGAGGGTGGCGATTTCTTTGGCCGCTTGTACCGCGCTGTGCATAGGCAAAACATATAGCGCAGGAATAATCTTGACGCGCTCGGTGCTTGCCGCGGCGAAGGCGAGAATATTGCGCATTTCATAGCTGTAGCCCGTCACTCGTTCGCCGCAGGACAAGCTTGAGAATGGCCCTTGGTCGATGATTCGGCACCAGTCTTTAAAATTTTGGCGACTAATCCCGCGCTGCATATAGGGAAGGCAAACACCTATTTTCATATCAAATCCTGTGTGCTTATTTTTATATTGATGGAGGCCTTTGCCTGAGCGAGATATGGCCACAGTGCAAAGTCGTTAACAGCTATTGTACGTGCTCAATTTATACGGCGGGCAAATACTGCAAAAACACATGCCAAAGGTATAAGTAAATAGACTAGCTTATTGGGCGCTGCCGATATTGATGATTATTTGTCGCCATATTGGGCTCAGATTATCAATGACGACAAGGAATAAAGAGATACTCGTTATGGACGAGTTTTTGGTCTGGGAAAATAACTAGATGGTCATGGTCGCACTGCCGACATTCGCGCTGAAGAACTTTGCGCATGGGCGCAATGACGTCTCAAGCGTCATCCGCAAGTTGCTTGGGTATCCACGGGAATAGTATTGGGGCTCGGGTCATGCTCGGTTCGAAAAGCATTCGCTGCGCTCATCTGGATACCCGATCGGGGTCGGGTATGACGGTGTATGGAGTGATTTACTGGATGGTCGGCTGTGAAGCGGTATGGAGTGATTTACTGGATGGTCGGCTATGAAGCGGTATGGAGTGGTTTATTGGATGGTCGGCTATGACGGGGTATTGATTGGTTTACTGGATGGTCGGCTACGACGGGGTATGGGGTAGTTTTGCTGTGTGGTCGGGTATGACGGGGTATGGAATGGTTTGCTGGATGGTCGGGTATGACGGGATATGGAGTGGTTTACTGGAAGGTCGGCTATGGCGGCGGATGGAGTGGTTTAGCTGTGCGGTCGGGTATGACCTAGTGTGGAGTGCCTTTAATGAGCGACTGGGTATTCTGGGATATAGTGCGGTGAAAGTATTGGGTGACATCTAGGCAAGCTAGACGTCACCGCTAACAGTATTAAGGGTGTGACTGCATCACTGCTTCGGCAATGCTTTTAATAGGCTCTATCTGATTCATGCTGTAAAAATGAATACCAGGTGCGCCGCCTTCCATAAGAATGTGGCAGAGTTCAGTTACAAACTCATTGCCGAATTCAATAATGCTTTGCTGGTCGTCGCCGTAACCGTCTAATTTCTGGGATAACCAGCGCGGTATTTCTGCGCCGCAGTTGCGTGAGAAACGCGCTAGATTCTTATAGTTGGTGATGGGCATGATGCCGGGATAAATCGGTTTATCAATGCCGGCTTTTTCGCAGGCATCTAAAAAGTAAAAATAGGAGTCGGCACTAAAAAAGTATTGGGTGATCGCGCTGTTTGCGCCAGCATCTAATTTGTCTTTAAGAAAGCGAATATCGGCGTCGTAGTTTTTAGCGTCGGGATGGATTTCAGGATACGCCGCAACTTCTAATTGAAAATGATCGCCGGTGTGTTTGCGGATGAACTCTACTAATTCCCGCGCGTACACTAAACGGGTTACGCCCGTGCCAGAAGGTATGTCGCCGCGCAGGGCAACAATGCGATCAATGCCAGCATCTTTGTAGTTGTTTAATAGCTCTAAGATTTCGGACTCTTCATCGCCACCAAAGGACAAATGCGGAGCCACGGATAAGCCGGCCTTTTTTGTTTCCAGGACGATATCGCGGGTATTGTCGCGGGTGGAGCCGCCTGCGCCATAAGTGACGGAGAAAAACTCTGGATTGAGCGCGGCCAATTGGCTGCGAATATCTTTTAATTTCTCCCGGCCTATTTCGGTTTTAGGCGGGAAAAATTCAAAGCTGTAGCGGTTTGCCATGATAGGTTCCGGTCAGAAAGGCATTAAATCCCTTCGTAAATATGTGGTTTAAAAATGAGTTAACAAGATTATTGGCGTGCCGCGGGCGACACGCCAATACACACTACTTAGTACTTATAGCTTTCTGGTTTAAACGGACCTTCAACGCTAACACCAATGTAGTCGGCCTGATCGGTACTGAGTTTAGTCATGACGCCGCCAAATCCAGCAACCATGTCGGCAGCCACTTCTTCGTCTAGCTTCTTAGGCAATACCTCAACGGTGATCGCGCTCGCTTTAAAGCTGGGCTCTAAATCGGCGAAGCGACGCTCGTACAAGTACATTTGAGCTAGCACTTGGTTGGCGAAAGAGCCATCCATAATACGGCTGGGGTGGCCAGTTGCGTTGCCTAGGTTTACCAAGCGGCCTTCTGAAAGCAGAATCAAATGGTCGTTAGCGGCCTTGCTGCGGTAGATCAGGTGAACCTGTGGTTTAACTTCTTCCCACTCCCAGTTCTTGCGCATAAAAGCGGTGTCGATTTCATTATCAAAGTGACCGATATTGCATACTACGCAGCCATTTTTTAAGCTTTTTAGCATATTAGAATCACACACATTGACGTTACCGGTGGTGGTGACCAGCAAGTCGGTGGTGCCTAATACTAAAGTATTAATGCAGTCTAAGGTGCCATCGTTGATGCCGTCGATAAACGGTGATACCACTTCATAGCCGTCCATGCACGCTTGCATAGCACAGATGGGGTCGATCTCGGTGATCTTAACAATCATGCCTTCTTGGCGAAGCGACTGTGCAGAACCCTTGCCCACGTCACCGTAGCCAATAACCAGCGCTTTTTTACCAGATAGTAGGTGGTCGGTGCCGCGCTTGATGGCGTCGTTTAAGCTGTGACGGCAGCCATATTTGTTGTCATTTTTAGACTTGGTAACCGAATCATTAACGTTGATGGCAGGCACTTTCAATTCGCCTTTCTTCATCATTTCTTGCAGACGGTGAACACCTGTTGTGGTTTCTTCGGTAATACCGTGAATGGCATCCATCATTTGTGGATACTTCTGGTGAAGCAGGCCAGTTAAGTCGCCGCCGTCATCCAGTACCATATTCGCATCCCAAGGCTTGCCATCTTTTAAAATGGTTTGCTCAAGACACCACTCGTATTCTTCATCGGTTTCGCCTTTCCAAGCAAAAACTGGAATACCCGCAGCAGCGATTGCCGCGGCGGCGTGGTCTTGGGTAGAGAAGATATTGCACGATGACCAGCGAACTTCTGCGCCGAGCTCGACCAAGGTTTCGATCAGTACGCCGGTTTGAATCGTCATGTGAATACAGCCAAGAATCTTGGCGCCAGCCAATGGCTTGTCTGCGCCGTATTTATTGCGCAAAGCGATCAGTGCAGGCATTTCGCCTTCGGCGATATTGAGCTCTTTACGGCCCCATGCTGCCAAGCTGATATCGGCTACTTTAAAGTCAGTAAATTCAGTTTTAATCTTCGTTGCAGTGCTCATAGTCATGTCCTTTCATTTTGTTAAATGACGCCGAATTACAGCGCACTTTTAAGCGCGTCGGCGCGGTCGGTTTTTTCCCAGCTAAATGCTGTGCTGGTTTCAGATTTAGTTTCGCCGTTTTCCTTCCACGTATACGTGTGCTGATAAGGATCCCGACCAAAGTGACCGTAAGCTGCGGTCGGTTGGTACATGGGGTGAGCCAGGTCCAACATTTTTGTTATCCCGTAGGGGCGTAGGTCAAACACTTCACGCACCGCCGCAATCAATTTTGCGTCGCTTACTTTACCGGTGCCGAAAGTATTAATAGCAATTGAGGTTGGCTCAGCAACACCAATGGCGTAAGACACTTGGATTTCACAGCGATCTGCCAGGCCTGCGGCAACAATGTTTTTGGCAACATAGCGGCCAGCATACGCCGCGCTGCGGTCTACTTTTGACGGGTCTTTGCCCGAGAATGCACCGCCACCGTGACGGGCCATACCGCCGTAAGTGTCGACAATAATCTTGCGACCGGTTAAGCCGCAGTCGCCAACGGGGCCGCCGATAACGAAGTTGCCTGTTGGGTTGATGTGGAATTTTGTGCCCGCATGCAGCAGTTCAGGCGGCAATACGTGTTTGATGATTTCTTCACGTACGGCTTCTTGTAAATCAGCTTGTGAAATTTCGGGATTGTGTTGGGTAGACAATACAACGGCGTCTATCGCAACCGGCATGCCATTCTCATAGCGCAGCGTAACTTGGCTTTTCGCGTCTGGACGCAACCACGGCAATACCCCGTTCTTGCGAAGATAAGCTTGACGCTCAACCAAGCGGTGAGAGTAAAACAGCGGAGCGGGCATTAGCGATTCGGTTTCGTTAGTAGCGTAACCAAACATCAAACCTTGGTCACCGGCGCCTTGGTCTTCTGGTTTGGCGCGGTCAACACCTTGGTTGATATCAACGGATTGCTTGCCAATGGCGTTCAGTACCGCACAGCTTGCGCCGTCAAACCCGACGTCTGAGCTGTTATAGCCGATATCGATAATTACGTTACGAATAATGTCTTCTAGATCTACATAGCATGATGTAGTCACTTCGCCAGCAACAATCGCCATGCCGGTTTTAACCATGGTTTCAACCGCCACGCGAGCGTGCTTATCGCGGGCAATAATGGCATCTAGCACGGCATCAGAAATCTGATCGGCCATTTTGTCGGGGTGTCCTTCCGATACCGACTCTGATGTGAATATGCTGTAGTCAGACATTTTATTGGGTCCTCTGTGTTTGCCGGCGCTTATTAAACGCTGCGGGGCTGGTGTGTTGATAAAGTAGTGTGTGAGTAAAGGTGATCTGGCTTAACAAATTGCCGAACCTGTACTCGAAATCCATTCAATTGTGCTAAATACGCTGCGGGGCCATCCTGCAAACCATTGGCTTGCGCCCACTCGGTTAAATCGTCGGGCTCAAAGCCCAGCCATAAATCGCCGCATGCCTCTCTTGCCCAGCTTTGATCGTGACGGCATAAATCCGTCACGCAAAATAAACCGCCGGGCTTTAGCAAACGCGCTGCGTCTTTAAAGATGTCAGCCGGCGACGGCACATGGTGAAGCACCATATTGCTGATCACGCAATCTGCAGCATTCTCTTGCAAGTCAGGATTGCGGCTGTCACCAAGAATGAACGATACGTTGTTAAGCGCCTGCTGGTTTATAAAGGCACTGGCGCGGGTAAGCATGGCATCGGCATTGTCTACGGCAACGACGTTCTCATAGTGCGGCGAAAGTTCGGCTAAAAAGGCGCCTTCGCCGGGACCGATTTCCACCGCCAATTTACCACCGGCGGGCTGGCTGCTGCGCAGTAACTCTAGACAGCTTTGGCCGTAAACGCCGTAGGCCACCATCTGCTCCTGCTGTTCGCCAAACTCGCCGGCGTATTCTGCAAAAAATGCGCGTGACCGGTCTGCTCGTTCCACATAAACCTGTTCCAAGCGAGTTTGCTGCTCTGGGCTTAGGCTCATTAAATCAGCGCTGCTGAGCAGGGCGTCGTGTAGCTCACATAAAGAGGGATGGCTCGATGTATAGGTGCGGCGATAAAACAGGCTATTGCCTTCGCGCCGCTTGGTAATCAATCCAGCCGTGGTCAGAGTTTTAAGATGATGGCTCATACCAGACTGACGGCAGTCGAGGATGTGACACAGCTCTTGCACCGAATAGGCGTCGCGACTCAACACTCTTAGCACCTGCAGACGCAGCACATCGCCGCCCGCTTTGCAGAGCTGCAAAAGCTGGGTGTTGAGGGCTGGCGGAGCAGCAATTGGCGTGGGTGCAGTTTTCATGACGGGCAGTGTAGCAGGGCTTTGTTACTATATCAAAATATATTGATATAGATCTGTGGCTGTAGACGGTGCTTTGCTTAAGGCGGAAAAGTGCTGAAGATCTTGGCTTAGCGCGTAACTGGCTTTGAGGCAGTTATGACTGGTAGGAGGGTATTGAAGAGTCGGGAAGCGAGGCTAGGGTGTTCAGGGTATAACCGAGCGCAGCGGGTATGGCTGCGATCGGTATACATTGGTGCGGTCCTTAATGGGTGAGCGCGAATACTAGTCACCTCTCTCCCAGCGTGACGTCACACGCCCATCGCGGGGACTGCGCTGCTTGGCTTCGACGGCAATGCGTGGCGAAAAATCCGATAGAGAACTTGGCCAAACTGAGAGGGTAGTGAGCCGCTGTTGTAGTTCTGACCGTATTTCTTGCAGACTTCTTGAACTTTCACGGACAGTTCTGCGTAGCGACGTGCCGGCACGGTTGGGAATAAATGGTGCTCAATCTGGTGGCTGAGATTGCCCGATAGAATATGAAAGATCTTGCCGCCACGTAGGTTGGATGAGCCGCGCAGCTGGCGTAAATACCAGTGACCGCGACCTTCTTTTTCCATAATGGATTTTGGGAAGACTTCGGCGTCGGCGGTAAAGTGACCGCAGAAGATAATCATATAGGTCCAGAGATTACGCATTAAGTTGGCGGTTAAGTTGCCGCTAAGCACCGCGAAAAACATAGGTCCGCCAAGCAGGGGGAAAAACACATAATCCTTAAGAAGTTGGTAGCGGGCTTTTTTCAATACCGGCTCTAACTCTTTCTTAATCACTGCCTTGGATTTCCGGCCGCTAAATACTTTACCCAGCTCAAGTTCTTGAATCGCCACGCCCCATTGAAATAGCACGGCAAGCAAAAAAGCCCAAATTGGCTGCAGCAGATAAAACGGGCGCCAGCGCTGCTCCGGGAATAAGCGCAGCAGTCCGTAGCCAATGTCGGCGTCCATACCTTTAATATTGGTGTAGGTGTGGTGCAAATAGTTGTGGCTCTGGCGCCAGTTGTCAGATGTACCAGCGATATCCCATTCGAAGGTTTTGCCATTGAGAGCCGGGTCGTTCATAAAGTCATATTGGCCGTGCATAACATTGTGACCGAGCTCCATATTGTCGAGTATTTTGGATATTCCCAACACTAGAGTCCCGAGAATCCACGCGGGCGGAAAAAAGCTGAAATACAGCAGGGCCCGGCCGATCACTTCGCTATAGCGCACGGTTTTAAGCACGCGGCGAATATATCGGGCGTCGACGTCGCCGACGTCCTGTAGGGCCGTCTGCTGGATGGCATCGAGTTCGGCGCCAAAGGCGTCTAATTGTTCAGGGCTTAACGGTCGATTTTTGACATGGCTCATGGTGGGTTTTCCTCTGTTATAGGTCGAGCTGCAGCGGGCCATTGGCTCTGCTGATACACAAGCGGATTGACGAATTGGTCGCGTTGTTCTGCTCGCCGCTAAACTGATTGGTGGTGCTGCCCTGTAATTTCTGGCAGCTGCAGGTATTGCAGATACCCATGCGGCACCCAGACTCAACGGCTATTCCTTGGGCTTCTAGCGCATCGAGCAAACTCTCTTGATTGGAGACGGTAATAGTTCTGCCGCTGCGGTTTAATTGAATGGCTATCTGTTGCTGGACCTCACTGTTGGCGGTAGTAGCCGGCGGCGTGAAGGCTTCAGCAGTGAAGTCGCGAGCTTGAGTGCTTAGCAGTGCGCGGGCAGCTTCAACAAAGTCGCTGCCGCCGCAGGCATAAACCATCGTGTCGCGGCAGTCGCCATGCAGTTGTTTGATTTGCTCTTCACTTATGCGGCCATCGGCTTGCGCCGCAGATCGCGTTGTCAGCCGGTGGACGTGCAGTTGCGGGTTATTGGCGCACAACTGGTTCAGCTCGTCCTTGAAGCAGAAATGCGCGTCATCATAATCCCAATACAGCAAGGTGGTCGGTGGGCAAGTCTTCGTCTCGCAGCGTTGGCGGAGTAAACCCATCAGGGGGCTGATACCACTACCGGCAGCGAGAAGTAGCGCAGGATTTTCGCATTCGGGGCCGCTTGGCAAGCTCATGCCACCAAAGGCCTGGCTAATTTCAAGGACGCTGCCGACCTTGATTGCGGTATGTAAATGCCCGCTCATTTTACCCTGTGGGTCATGACGCACGGTTATTTCAAGATTCATTGCAGAGTTTGCTGTGTTCGATAGGCTGTAACTGCGCGTCAGCCGGCGCCCCTCGATTTCGGCAGTGACATTGATATGCTGCCCCGCCTGGAAGCCAGCGAAATTTTTGTTGGGCCGCAAATGAATACTAAGGCTATTGCAGCCATTGCGTTCTACACAGAGCACCCGGGCAAAGCAGCGTTGCCAGGCGGCTGTTGTGCCGAACTCTCGCGCCCAAAAATCATAGCCGTCTGGGCCGATAAGGCTGGCGAGTGCGCGCTTTGAAAAGCTTTGCTTGCTTGTTTGCAGGCTCATAATGACGATGTCCGAGTGTTGATTTCCGGCCAAGTATACACATGTATATACGCTCGTGTATACAGTTGTGTATTCATCTGTATATACAGGCGCCTAAACATGCATTAGGCTGTCGGCATGAATTCAGGTGGTGATGCTTAATGAGCAGAATAGAATTAGAAGCAGTGGCTTTAACTGAGCGTGAAGCTCGCAAGGGCTCTGTGGCGGCGCAAGACCTTATGGATGCTGCTGTGGGCTTATTGGATTCGCACCGCAGCGTGTCGACCTTAAGCTTGCGAGAAATAGCCCGCGCCGCAGGGATTGCGCCAAACACCTTTTATCGTCACTTTCGTGACGTCGATGAATTGACGGTGGCGGTGATTGATCAGGCTGGTCGCAGCTTGCGCGGGATTATTCGAGAGGCGAGGCAGCGCCTGTCGATTGAACGCAGCGCCATCCGCACTTCGGTTGAGGCCTTTATGGATCAACTTGACGCTGATCAGCGATATTTACATGTCTTGCTGCGGGAGATGTCCACTGGCTCCGAAGCCTTTCGCCAGGCGGTAGACCGCGAACTTAGTTATTTTGAAGATGAGTTGCGGGAAGAGCTGGAAAAAATATCCGCTGCCACAGGCCATAAAGTTCATGAGCCGGGTTTGGCGGCCAAGGCGATTACCCGCTTGGTAGTGGCTATGGGCGCCAGTGCGGCGGACGCATCTAAGGAGCGTCGCGGCGAGATTACTGAGCAAACAGTGGTGATGATTCGTATGATTATGGAGGGTGCAGAGCAATTGGCGCGGAAAGCCGCCGAGGCTTGAAGTGTTACTAGCTTACAAAAAGCGTCATGCCGGATTTGATCTGACTGCGGCGCTATCCTCTGCGGTTTCCCTCCATTGCCTTTATAGGTACTTCAGCCAGTCGTCGGTGAATTTGTCTATTTGCCCGTAAACATGTTCAAAGGCTTCCACGCTCTTCCGATAGGGATCCGGAACCGGCTGATTTTCTGACCACTTACCCAGCAGAAAGGTTTTGCCGCTCACTTGCTGGGCAAGGTCGGTGACGCCTTTAATGTGTCGTTGCTCCATAACCAAAATTAAATCTGCCTGCAACAGCATCTCGGTAGTGAGTTGGCGCGCACGGTGTTCACTGGCGTCTACGCCATTGTCGATAAGGAGTTGGCCGGCGCTGGGATCAATAGGCTTGTCGACTAAAGCGCCTAAACCCGCCGAGTGAATGATGGTATTGGGTTTGTGGGCGAGCTTGTGTTTTAACAGGTATTCTGCAGATGGGCTGCGGCAAATATTACCTATACATACCATCAGAATATTATTGAACATGGGGTTTGGGGCCTGAATGGTTTGTCGAGGGCATGATTTTCGCTGTCGAAGAGCCGTGGTGCAAGTAAATTGGCCATTTTTACGGTTCTGTTGTTTGCTGTCTGGTCGCCGGTAGGGGAAAATACCGCCACTTTGCAGCCCGCATAAATTTCAGGAGCCACCGATGCCCTCACGTAGTGATCTAGCTAACGCGATTCGCGCCCTCAGTATGGATGCCGTTCAGAAAGCCAAATCTGGTCATCCAGGCGCCCCGATGGGGATGGCCGATATTGCCGAAGTATTGTGGCGCGATTATCTCCAGCACAACCCCAATAATCCGTCTTGGGTAAACCGTGATCGCTTTGTGCTTTCTAACGGCCACGGCTCGATGCTTATCTATTCACTGCTGCATCTCTCAGGTTACGACCTAGCCATTGAAGACTTGCAGCAGTTCCGCCAATTGCACAGTCGCACCCCGGGCCATCCTGAATACGGTTACACACCGGGTGTAGAGACAACTACCGGTCCATTGGGGCAGGGACTTGCCAATGCGGTGGGTATGGCAGTGGCAGAGAAGGTGTTGGCTGCGCAATTCAATCGCGCCGGATTCGATATTGTCGATCACTACACCTACACATTCCTCGGCGATGGCTGCATGATGGAAGGTATTTCCCATGAAGTGTGTTCATTGGCGGGCACCTTGGGTTTAGGCAAGCTGATTGCCTTTTACGACGACAACGGCATTTCGATTGACGGTGAAGTAGAAGGTTGGTTTACCGACGACACCCCAGCTCGCTTTGAAGCCTACGGCTGGCATGTTATTCCCGCGGTGGATGGCCACAATAGTGCGGAGATTGCCCGCGCCATTGAAGCAGCCCACGCAGAAAGTAATAAACCGACGCTGATCTGCTGCAAAACTATCATCGGCAAAGGCTCACCCAACAAGCAAGGCAAAGAAGAGTCGCACGGCGCCGCCTTAGGTGATGCTGAAATTGCCCTTACCCGCGAAGCCTTGGGCTGGCCGCATGCCCCCTTTGAAATTCCAGAAGAAATCTACGCTGAGTGGAATGCGCAAGAGAAGGGCAAGGCACTAGAAGCTGATTGGGATGAAGCCTTTGAAGCCTACGCAACTCAGTATCCCGAACTGGCAGCCGAGTTTGGACGTCGTGCGGCCGGTGATTTGCCAGCAGATTTTGCCGATAAGGCCACGGCCTATATTGCCCAGTGCCAGGCAGAATCTAAGGAAGTGGCTACCCGTAAAGCCTCACAACTGTGCTTGGAAGCCTACGGCGCAATGCTGCCAGAGCTGTTTGGCGGTTCGGCAGATTTGGCCGGTTCCAACCTCACGATTTGGAGCGGTGCCAAAGCCATCGACGCCAAAGACGCCAGCGGCAACTACCTGCATTATGGGGTTCGCGAGTTCGGTATGTCGGCGATGATGAACGGTATCGCCCTTCACGGCGGCTTCATTAACTATGGCGCGACCTTTCTAGTATTTATGGAATATGCTCGCAACGCCGTGCGTATGGCGGCCATCATGGGCCAGCGCTTAATTCATGTTTATACCCATGACTCAATCGGTCTAGGTGAAGACGGCCCAACGCATCAGCCAGTTGAGCAAATTGCGAGCTTGCGCGGCACGCCTAATATGTCGTTGTGGCGCCCCTGCGATATGACTGAATCTGCGGTAGCGTGGAAAGCCGCTCTTGAGCGCACAGACGGCCCAAGTGCATTAATCTTTACTCGCCAAGCACTGCCGCATCAGCAGCGCAGCGACGAACAGCTTGCCGCAGTGGCTCGCGGTGGCTATGTATTGAGCGACTGCGACGGTGAGGCAGAGGCCATCATTATTGCCACTGGCTCAGAAGTTAAATTGGCCATGGCGGCTCAGGAAATTTTGAGCGCTAAGGGCAAAAAAGTGCGGGTTGTGTCCATGCCCAGCACCGATGTCTTCGATAGCCAAGACGGCGATTACCGCGAATCTGTGTTGCCAAGCAATATACCCACCCGCGTTGCTGTTGAAGCAGCGCATCGTGACTACTGGTATAAATATGTTGGTTTAGATGGGCGTATTGTGGGTATGGATAGCTTTGGCGAATCGGCACCTGCAGAGGCTTTGTTTGAATATTTTGGTATCACCACCGAGGCTGTTGTTGAAGCCGTTGAGGATTGCCTAGACTGATGTTGCGACTGGCCATAAACGGATACGGCCGCATTGGGCGCTGCGTATTGCGCGCCCTTTACGAATCGCCTTTGCGGGCAAGTATGCAGATTGTCGCCATTAATGAGCCGGCAGATTTGGCGACGATTGCACATCTGACCAGATACGACAGCACCCACGGGCGCTTTCCCGGTTCGGTAGAGTATCGTCATGGCAGCTTGGTGGTGAATGACGATGTGATCGCGGTAAGTCACCATGACGACATGGCGAACGTGGATTGGAGTCGTCACAATATTGACGTGGTGCTGGAGTGTTCTGGTGTTATTAGTCGCTATGCGGATTTAGAGGCACATATCGAGCGCGGCGCTCGTCATGTGCTGCTTTCTCAGCCCGGCGAATCGGGTATCCCCACTATTGTGTATGGCTTAAACCATCACGAGTTGGATCCTGAGCAGCGCATTGTGTCCAATGCATCCTGCACAACCAATGGAATTGTGCCGGTCATCGATGTTTTAAATAAAGCCTTCGGCGTGCGCTCTGGTTGCATTACCACCATCCACTCGGCGATGAATGATCAGCCAGTGCTAGACGCTTATCATCACACCGATTTGCGAAAAACCCGTGCAGCAGGCTCCTCTATGATTCCGGTAGATACCGGTTTGGCCGCGGGCATTGGTCGTATTATCCCTGAGCTTGATGGTCGCTTTGCCGCTCGTGCGGTGCGCATTCCAACCCACAATGTTTCTGCTATGGAATTAACGGTGAGCTTGGAAGCCGATGTGAGTGTCGAGGATGTAAATGCGGCGCTTAAAATGGCTGCGAATGGGCGCCTGTCCGGTATTTTGGGTTATAGCGATGAACCCTTGGCGTCTTGTGATTTTAATCATGATTCGCGCTCGGCGATTGTGGATGCAGGGCAGACCCGTGTTGCAGGGGAACTGGTGAGTTTATTTACCTGGTTCGACAATGAATGGGCTTATGCAAATCGAATGCTGGATGTGACGGCGCACTGGCTTCAACAAGGCAGCTAAGCGCGATTCTTGCATAGATAGTTTTTGGTGATTGCTGGCGAGTTGACGCCGGTAAAACAGTTAAATGGGTCAAGCCCAGCGATGGCTAAATGACCCTCGGAAAACAGGGAATAGAACATGGCAGTAATTGATATGCGGGATTTGGATTTGGCCGGCAAGCGCGTGCTTATTCGCGAAGATCTGAATGTACCTATTGCCGATGGCAAAGTGAGTTCAGATGCGCGTTTGCGCGCCGCCTTACCAACCTTGAAGTTGGCGCTTGAAGCGGGTGCCAAAGTGATTGTGATGTCTCATCTTGGTCGTCCTACCGAGGGCGAGTTCGATGCGCAATACTCGCTTAAGCCAGTAGCGGACTATTTAAGTGAGGCGCTAGGTATTCCCGTTGCCTTACTGGACGATTGGCAAAGCGGCGTGTCCTTAGAAAATGGCCAGCTTGCCCTGCTTGAAAATGTGCGTTTTAACGTCGGCGAGAAAAAAGACGCTGACGATTTGGCCAAAGCCTACGCCGCACTTTGTGATGTCTTTGTGATGGACGCCTTCGGCACCGCGCATCGCGCACAGGCGTCTACCCACGGCGTTGCTAAATTTGCACCGATTGCCTGCGCTGGGCCACTGTTGGCTAGTGAGTTGGATAATCTAGAGCGCGCACTGGCAAATCCGGCGCGCCCTTTTGTCGCCATTGTCGGTGGCTCGAAAGTGTCGACCAAATTAACTGTGCTCGAAACCTTGTCAGACAAGGTAGATCAGCTGATTGTTGGCGGTGGTATTGCCAATACGTTTTTAGCGGCGGCGGGCCATAACGTGGGTAAATCGCTGTATGAAGAAGACCTTATTCCTAAAGCCAAAGCGTTGATGGAGAAGTGTCATATTCCTATTCCCACCGACGTTATTACCGGCAAAAAATTCGACGCCAATGAGCCGGCGACTCTGCGTCCGGTTGAAAATGTGGGTGATGACGATATGATTTTTGATATCGGTCCGGTGTCTGCCGCCTGTGTTGCCCAAATTTTGAAACAAGCGGGCACTATTATATGGAACGGCCCAGTTGGGGTATTTGAATTCGATCAGTTTGCTGACGGCACTGAAGATATTGCCCGTGCTATCGCTGAATCCAGTGCATTTTCCATTGCCGGCGGTGGTGATACCCTAGCCGCAGTGGACAAGTTTGGTATTGCCGATCAAGTGTCGTATATCTCGACTGGTGGTGGCGCATTTTTAGAATATGTAGAAGGCAAGGTATTGCCTGCTGTAGCGATCTTGGAAGAGCGCGCTAAAACCTAATTTATTAGGTTTTATATAGTGGCCTGCTCGGATCTAAACGAATTTAGTAAAACTTAAAAGGAACTCACAATGGCACTTATTAGTCTGCGTCAAATGCTGGATCACGCCGCCGAATACGGTTATGGCGTCCCCGCGTTTAATGTTAACAACCTGGAGCAAACCCGGGCCATTATGGAGGCGGCTCGCGAAACCAATAGCCCCGTTATCATGCAGGCATCTGCTGGCGCGCGTAAATATGCAGGCGCACCTTTCCTGCGTCACATGATTCTCGCCGCAATTGAAGAATTTCCAGAAATTCCAGTGGTTATGCACCAAGATCACGGCACCAGCCCCGCTATTTGCCAGCGCTCTATGCAGCTGGGTTTTAGCTCGGTAATGATGGATGGCTCATTATTAGAAGATGGTAAAACGCCGGCTGACTATGACTACAATGTTGCTGTTACCCGTAAAGTCGTTGAAATGGCGCATGCCTGTGGCGTATCGGTTGAAGGCGAGCTGGGTTGCCTAGGTTCACTGGAAACCGGCCAGGCCGGCGAAGAAGATGGCGTTGGCGC
The DNA here is from genome assembly GCF_040892595.1 of Zhongshania sp. R06B22. Lineage (NCBI taxonomy): Bacteria > Pseudomonadati > Pseudomonadota > Gammaproteobacteria > Cellvibrionales > Spongiibacteraceae > Zhongshania > Zhongshania arctica. Next base: position 664,611 of record NZ_JBFRYB010000001.1, read on the forward strand.
TGAAGGCATATTGTCTGCGGAGCAAATGCTCACAGACCCAGAAGAAGCCGCTGATTTTGTTGCTAAAACTGGCGTTGATGCCTTGGCGATTGCCTGTGGCACTAGCCACGGCGCCTACAAATTTACCCGTCCACCGACTGACGATATTCTTGCGATCGACCGCATTAAAGCGATCCATGCACGTATTCCCGATACGCATTTGGTGATGCACGGCAGTTCAAGTGTGCCCCAAGACTGGTTGGCAATTATTAATGAATACGGCGGCCAAATCCCTGAAACCTATGGCGTGCCGGTTGAGCAAATTGCCGAAGGTATTAAATACGGCGTACGTAAGGTGAATATCGACACCGATTTGCGTTTGGCATCAACGGGCGCGATTCGTCGTTTCATGGCTCAGAATCCTAGTGAATTTGATCCACGTAAATATCTGCAAGAAACCATTAAAGAAATGAAGGCGATTTGTATTGCCCGCTATGAAGCGTTTGGTACTGCGGGTAACGCCTCTAAAATCAAACCAATGAGCTTGGAAGCCATGTATATGGAATACGACTCAGGCCGTTTGAACCCTAAAGTAAGGTAATCCCCTCTGGCTGCCTGAGTTTTCAGGCAGCCGCATTAACTGCACTCCGCATAGTATTTCCTGTCTTAAAATGCCAATGGCTTCCTCCGTGGCGATTGCCACGCTATAGAATTGATCGCCTAGAAGTGGATGGCCGCGCCAATATTGTCGTGGGGCGACTGTGGACGCCGTGCTTATTGGGATTCCGGTTTATATCACCCTGTTTAATTCGCGATTTTTCCCCACTTCTGTATTATTCAGTAGTTAAGCGTAAGAAAAATTTCGTGCTTGGTCGGTGTCTGCGTTGGCTAAGCTAGTCGGCGTCTAAAACTGCGACGGGGGAGTGTGGGGGTATCGTTACGTCCTTAGAGCTTCGGGAGTATGATCAAACACATGAGCATTTAAATACCTGCTGTGTCTAAGGGTTATGCTCAATTGCTAGAAATCTAAACGGGAGTGTAGTGACATGAACAGTAGTGTAGAGATATCGGACAATATTGAGCAGGCATCTATTCTGCGTGCCGCCTTCGATGCGCAGCGAGCGGCTTACCTTGCTGCGCCGGTGCCAGATTACGCGCAGCGTAAGCAGGACTTACTTACCCTGAAGCGCATGATTAATGAGAACCGCGACGCAATTATTGCGGCCATATGTGAGGATTACGGCAATCGTTCTCGCCATGAGAGCCTATTTGCTGAAATTATCACCGTTACTGACGGCATAAACGGCATCATTAAACAGATGAAAGGCTGGATGAAAGTGCAGCGTCGTCATGTTGACCAAATGATGTTCCCCGGTGGCAAGAACCGAGTTATTCCGCAACCGCTGGGCGTCGCAGGTTTAATCATCCCCTGGAACTTTCCGATTAACCTGAGCATGACTCAAATTACTGCAGCCTTTGCGGCGGGCAACCGTGCAATGGTGAAAATGTCAGAAAACTCAATTGCGCTTACACGGCTATTGATCTCGGTGGTGCCTAATTATTTCCCACCCGAGAAATTGATGTTCTTTGAAGAAACAGGACAGGTTGGGATCGAGTTTTCAACACTGCCTTTTGATTTGCTCGTGTTTACTGGTTCTGGGCAAACAGGTCGAGCAGTCATGGCCGCAGCGGCCAAAAATTTAACGCCGGTGGTATTGGAATTAGGGGGCAAAGCGCCTGCCATTGTTGACCCCGATTATCCTTTGGAAAAAGCCGTAGACCGCATTTTATTTATCAAGCAGTTTAATGCCGGACAGATCTGTACCAACGTCGATTATGTCTTTGTTCACCAAAGCAAAATTGAAGAGTTTGTCAGCGCCGCGCAGAGCTGGGTAAATAAGCATTGCCCAGATATAAATAGCCCTGACTACACCTCTATTATCGATAATCGCTCATTGCAGCGCCTCGAAAGTACGCTGGAAGATGCGCGCAGCAAAGGTGCGCGAGTGATTAATTTACACGGTGAGCAAACTAGCGATCCAGCAACGCGCAAGATGCCTCTGCATTTGGTTTTAGATAGTAGCGCCGACATGAATATTCGCAGCCGCGAAACTTTCGGTCCTCTGCTTCTAGTTATGGCCTACGATCAGCCAAGTGATGTCATTAACTATGTAAACGCCAATGATCGCCCTCTGGCGATTTATCCTTTTACCAATAAACGCGCACTGCAAGACCAATACATTGAGAACATTATGTCTGGTGGCGTAACCGTAAATGATGCGCTTTTCCACGTCGCCCAGCACGACATTCCCTTTGGTGGTGTTGGTCCGAGTGGTATGGGGCATTACCATGGTTACGAAGGTTTCGTTACCTTCTCGAAATTAAGGCCAATATTCTATCAAGCCTCCTTTTCGCCAATGCGTTTCTTGCGCCCACCGTACGGTAAATTTGCTACCAAATTCTTCGACTTTTTAGTTAAGTTTAAGAGCTAATTACACTGTAATTGGCAGATACTGTATCTTGGCGTAGTAGCATTATTTAAATTGCTGATAGCTGGGGAGCCTTGTCCTTATGGGACGGGTTTCCGGTGGTTTTGGAAATGTTGACCTGTTGATTTTGCGCATAGTAAGCGCTTGATCATTCTGTTATACCTTTCTTCTACCATTGTTTTCAGCGGCCAAGATACCGATCTATGCAAGTAGACTCATCTCAAAATCATTGGTACGACGTGGTTGTTGCCACTGTCGACCGTCAGCACTTTATTCGAAATGCCAAGCAAGAACTGGTGACTGGGCGGAGCATTCCGTCTCGCGAGTTACTCGAGCGGAGTTTGGCGCTATGTAAGATACCTGCGCGCGCACGGATTTTGCACCTAGGTGCGGGGGTGGGCTATGCCACAGCCGTATTAGCCCGTGTCGCCGAGCACATAGTCGCGATTGAAAAGAATAGTCTGCTCGCCGATATCGCAAGTGAAAAATTGGCTGCACTGGGCATTCATAACGTTGAGATACGTGTAGCCGAGGGTGATGACGGCGCCGCAGCTGATGGGCCTTTTGATCTGATATTGGTTTCTACGCCGAATATTTCTAAGCGCGAGCATTTGTGGGAACAGTTGTCGCTTGGCGGCCAATACATCTGCATGGAAATGGGTGACGCAGCGCGCCTAGTACTTGTGAAATACGATAATCTTGGTCGCCATAAGATTGCGCGCACAGAGCATGGCTATGTTGATCCGCTCCAAGATGACGATCAGATTTTTGTTGAACTTGGTCTGGTCACTCCTGAGCTGTTGGCCAGGGCGCGCAAACTTGCCGAGGCAAACCACTCCCTAATTGTTGATGAAATTAGCAAGTTTCAGCATCTCGATGAGCTGAAGCTGTATCAGTCTATGGCCAAGCAATACGGCTTGCCACTGCGCTCTATGGACGAGCTGCTCAGCTGTGTAGATCCAAGTGTTTTCTCACGATTCCCCAAAGCCTTTCTCGACCATCAGCAGGCTATTCCGCTCTGCGTCGAAGATACCAATCTGGTGGTAGCCTGCTCTAGCCCCGGTATTTCTATGCGGGAAATTCAACTTGTTTATCCAGAGTTACAAGTTGAGAAAGTACTAGTAACCCCGGTCGATTATCGGCGTTTATGGAGCTCTTTAAATCGCGGGATGAGAGACAGCCGGCCCGCTATAGAGCCAATAGAGGCTAAGTCTGACGAGCAAGATAAAGATCTGCTAGATAGCGACACACCCAATGCGAAATTGGTGGCGGTGTACGAGGCATTGTTACTCGACGCGGTGGCCGACCGCGCCAGTGATATTCATTTAGAGAAGTATCACGACCGGGTGCGGGTGCGCTTGCGGATTGATGGTGAATTGCGAGACTTGCGCCATTACCAAATCAGCGCTGCGGGCTACCGTGGACTAGTCAATGTGGTGAAGCTGCGCGCCGAGATGAATATTGCCGAGCGACGCTTGCCACAGAGCGGCCGTTCCCAGGTGCGGGTGGGTGAGGCGCGCTTTGATTTGCGGGTGCAGGTTCAGCCCTCATTACACGGCGAGCATGTGGTAATTCGACTGCTTCCGCAGAACTCGCCCTTGATCAATATCGACAGCCTCGGCCTGGCGCCGCAGATAGCGGCCCATTATCGCCGACTGTTGAATAATCCCGCCGGCTTGGTGTTGGTGGCAGGCCCTACGGGGTCGGGTAAGAGCACGACCCTAAATGCCGGCTTACAAATGTTGGCACAAGACACCAGCCGTAAGGTCATCACTGTTGAAGATCCTATTGAGTATTCCATTGACGATATTCAGCAAACCCGAGTGCGCCCAGAGATCGGCTTTAGTTTTGCGGATGCCATGCGGTCATTTGTTCGGCAAGATCCCGATGTCATTTTGGTGGGCGAAATTCGCGATCACGAAACCGCGCTAGAGGCTATCAGGGCCTCGCAAACTGGGCATATTGTGCTGTCTACCTTGCACTGCAATGACGCTATTGATGCGGTGCAGCGCTTGTTTGACCTTAATGTGCACCCCAATTCACTTGCCAGTGAATTACTGGCAGTGATTGCGCAGCGCCTTGCTAAGCGTATATGTGAGCACTGTAAGGTTGAGGCGGAGTCTGATCCCGCGATATTGAAAGAGCTTTTTCCCCGCGAGGTCCCCAAATATTTTAAAACTTTCCGAGGCAAGGGCTGCGAGCATTGTCATGGTAGTGGCACCCACGGACGGGTGGCGGTTATTGAGTATCTGCAGCTGAATGCGGAACTGAGAGATAGTATTTCGCGTCGTGTGCCGATGGGTGAGTTGCGCTCGCAGGCCTTGGACTCGGGTTTGGTTACTATGCGTGATAGCGCTCTGGATCATGTCGTACAGGGCAATATCCCCCTTACTGAATTGCCGCGTATTTTACCCGAAGAGCGAATGGCGCCAGAAAAGCGCGGTCAGTGGCAGGCTTAGTGAGTGAGGAACTGTAATGGTAGATAAAGCAATACAACGACCCGCCGCTGAAGACATCTACAGCGACGAGTTGGCTAAGTTGCGTGAGTGGGACAGCACGCCAGTGCCACCTGGGTGGTTGCTATCTCCGTTTGCGGTGGAGCATTTTATACTTGGCAACAAAGAACTCGGTATAGAGCGTAAATTTGTCGCGCCCCGGGAATTAGTTAGTCGAGTGATTATTTCCCTGGTTACCAACCGTGGTGTGATGCTCATAGGTGAGCCTGGGACGGCCAAGTCTTTACTGTCTGAGCTATTGGCATGTGCGGTGTCAGGTCATTCTAATTTAACGATACAAGGCGGGGCGATATCTGACTATAGGCAGCTGTTATACGATTGGAATCAGGCCTTGTTGCGGCGCGAGGGGCCGTCTAAGGCGGCATTGATTCCCGGCCCGATATATCGCGGTATGGCGGCGGGGCAATTAGTCCGGTTTGAAGAATTAGCGCGCTGCCCGCAGGTAGTACAAGACGCCATCTTGGCCGTTTTATCTGAGCGCCAATTACAAATTCCAGAGCTGAGTGGCGAGGATTCAATACTATACGCCCGTGATGGTTTTAACATTATTGCCAGCTCTAACTCGCTAGACAAAGGCCTATTTGACATGAGTGCGGCGTTAAAGCGGCGGATGAATTTTGAAACCATAGAGGCCATTAATGACGTGCATGACGAAATGGATGTGGTGCAGCGCGAAGCGACTAAATTATTGCGGCGATCGGGGGTGAGCCTAGCGCTCGATCCAATGATTGTCGATATGCTCGTCACGGTATTTCACGAACTGCGAAATGGCCAAACCCTAAGTGGGCGCAGTACCGATCGTTTGGCGGCGGCGGTGATGTCTACTGCTGAGGCGGTCTCTGTAGCCCACGCTATGGGAATATATGCCCACTATTATCGCGATGGAAAAATGTTGGCGGCCGACCTAATTCACTTTTTATTGGGCGCAACACTAAAAGACAATCTTCAGGATCGCCGTCGGGTAAAACACTATTTCGATACCGAGGTCGTTAACAAGCCGGGGGACCACTGGCAGCAGTTATATACGCAGAGCCATATGCTCAAAACTTGATGGCGTCGCCTTATATGGCGCCACCGTTTGGCCGTATTAGGGCGTGAGCCAGCGAACTGCCGTAGCTGAGATTTCTGCCCGCTGATGCCCTTCGGAGCTGAGTGACAACCAATCCATATGTATCACCTCGGCGCTGATAATAGCCAAATGAGGGCTCTCATCTAAAGCTGTAGTTACCGTGTTGGGCAACGCATCACCCGGAGCAAACGGCGAAAGATAATCTTGGCGCGCGGGGCCTAGTTTGATTCCTTGCCATGCCTTGTCCACCTCGGCACCGCTAGTTTCAACTCGCGCCTGGGCGCTAACTCTAAGCTGCCATTTCAGCGCCGAGCTCCAAAATACCAGTTGAATTTGGCCTGAGGCCCTTAGCTGCGCTACTTTAGGGCTGCGAGCGTCGCTAAAAAATTGCAGTGTTTGGGTGTGGTGGCAGGCTTTTCTTAACACCACTGTGCGAGCTTGAGGTAAGCCATTCGTATCAATGCTAGCCAGTACGGGTGTTCGCCATTGGTGTTGCCGATCAGTATTGGCCAGCTCAAGTTCCCGCCATATACTACCGGTCAGTGTGCTCAGATCCATAACAGCAGCTCATATTGCTAAATTAATTAAAGGCTAATCATAGACTTTAATTTGCTGTATGTATGGGTGAGTCGCCAGTAATTTCTTGGTTGCGTAAGTGCTCACTTGCGTATGTGAAATATAAATGTGCAGATCTGATACTTCTGCCTGGCGGGTGATATTTTTGAAGCCGATAAATTATCGCCATTTTAAATATTAAATAGGACGTATGGTGTTTTCTCCTGTTGCGCTTAAATTAAAGGCGACGGCTGTATTTAAAAATAGATAGATTATTATTTAAATCATTAAAAATACTGGCGTATAAGCTACATTTCGCTTGCCATTTTTGTCGATTGGCGAATTTGAAAAAGTACTAATTACTAAGAGATCGCTTTATGAGTATACCTGCGCAGATTAATTCCTGGGTCATTGATCATTATATAAAAGATAGGCTTGATGGCTCGGAGCTGCGTTGGGTGTCGCGTCCCATGCCAGCCATAGAGTCTGGTCAAGTATTGATTAGAAGCTGTCTACTATCAATCGATGCCTCTAATTTGTTGTGGCTAAGCGAAAAAGAAGACTATCTGCCGCAGCTGCAAATTGGCGATATTATGCGCGGCAATATTATTGCTCGTATTGAATATTCAAACCATCCTAGCTTCGCCGAGGGTGAGTATATTCTTAGTCTGCAAGGCTGGGCAGATTATATGGTGATTGATGGTGATGCTTTACTAAATAATAAATTAACCATTAAATTTAAACCTCATCCGCAGGTGCCCCTCGATGCTTACATTGGCACTTTGGGAATTACTGGGTGGTCGGCCTATATCGGAATGATGGAGATTGGAAGGCTCAAAGCAGGTGAGCGAGTGTTGATTAGTGGCGCTGCGGGAGCGACAGGGATCATGGCAGCGCAAATTGCTAAAGCGGCCGGTGCAAAAGTCTACGGCTTAGCGGGTGGTGCTGATAAATGCCGTTTCTTAGAAGAGACGATAAACCTGGACGGTACTATAGATTACAAGGCGGCAGAAGATTTGCGGGGAGCTATTGTCCAGCTAATACCTGACGGTGTTCAAGTCTTCTTTGATAATGTGGGTGGCGAGACCCTCGATGCCGTATTGCCGAATATGTGTATCAATGGCCGAATCGTCGCGTCCGGAAGCGTATCTCAATATGGGCGGTCGGAGCAGTACGGCATTAAGAAATTGCCTCTAATCACCTCCAAGCGCTTGCGAATGGAAGGCTTCTTAATACTCGATCATTTACATGAAATAAATGCGGTCCTGGCGACGATGGAGGAATGGTTGCTGGAGGGTAAACTCATTAATAAAAATTATATTATCCATGGTCTTGAAAATGCCCCAGATGGGCTGGCTAAATTGACCTCAGGTGGAAATATTGGCAAGCTTGCGGTGTATATAAACTCATGAGTATGAATAGATACTTTTAATCTGATTTTTATCGTTAGAATAAGTAGCTATCAATTCGCATAGAAATTAGTCTGCTATGTCCTTCCGATTCTACGGCTGTTTTTGGTCTATCCTAAACAGCTGTATATGATGAATTTCTATCCTCGGCTTGCGGTGTGCGCTAAAAATATTACAACCAAAGGCTTTAATTCACATATTCTTACATCAAATTTAGTTATTTAAACAGTAGTTTATTTAGCGCGGCATTATCCCTTCGACACCATAATTTATATGGCAATGACAATAGATTTTCGCGCTGGACAATCGATCAGGCGTTCCGTATAAATGCATCATAAGAATGATAATAATAAACTCGAAAAGAGATAATCATGAAATTACGCTTATTAGCCATAGCGCTACTGGCCGTCGCGGCCGCACCAACCATTTCCCAAGAGAGCAGCGGAGTTAAGCGAAGCGGTGTACTGGAAGAAGTTCTAGTCACCGCCCGAAAGCGCGAAGAAAATATTCAAGAAACGCCGCTGGCAATAACTGCCCTTAGCGGCAAAGACCTTAAAGACGCGGGCATTGAAAACATCAACGAATTGTCCAAGAGTGTCCCAAGTCTGCAAATTAACAAGGGCCAATCTAATCAGATATATATTCGCGGCATCGGTGAGCGAACCGGTTTTGTGAGGGTGGACCCCACGGTTGGCGTCTATATGGACGGCTTATTTCTACCCAGAGCCGACGGCCAGCTATTGGATACACTGGATGTTGCGAGCTTGCAGGTACTGCGAGGTCCACAGGGCACGCTATTCGGTAAAAACACAACCGGTGGGGCCTTGGTGCTCACGCTCGAGAAGCCCAGTGACCAATTTGAAGGTTATATCGAAGCCGGCATAGGTAACTATCAAGCGCGCAAAATTCGAGGCGCTATTAACGTGCCTATCAGTGATACATTCCTTACCAGAATCTCAGCCAACGTCGCTAAAAATGACGGATATATGGAAGACTCTGGAGCGGGTAGTAGCTCAAATTCAAGTGATGGCAAATCCATACTACTGCAAACCCGCTGGGATGCCTCAGACGATTTTACCTTGGAAAACTTACTGTTTTTCGGTAGTAGTGACGAAGTCATGACAAATACCAACTGCAATATCGTCAACGACGACGCGCTGTTTGTAGATGGACTTGCTCTGCTCTGGGCTGGTGACACTGATGCATCTCAGGGCACCGCCTACCGTGAAAACTGTGAGTCCAATAGCCGCGAGCGTCAAGGTGATCTCACCGCCAATAAAGGCGAACATCCGCGACTTAATAAAAAGTTTGACTCAATACTGTTTGGCGCCACCGGCACTTGGGTTGTGAATCAAGACGTTAGTATTAAAGCGGTACTGGGGCTGCGCACCGCCACTGAAGGACCGATCATGAGCGCCGACAACGACGGCGGCCCAGAAGACTACAACGAGGCATTTAACGTTGGCGACAGTGATCGAAATTCTCTTAGCCTAGAGTTACAACTCAATGGCTCCGCGTTTGAAAGTCGACTGAATTACACCACAGGCATATTCTTCGCGGCGGAAGATAATGATGAAATCTTCGGTTTGCTAACCAACTTTGTCGGCTTGGATGCCACCTCTGCACTCCAGCTTGCAGCAGGTCAAGACCCCACCAGACCGCTCTCACCGCTTGGAACGGTTCCCGTGGTTGCAGCTATCACAGGCGATCCGCTGCTTAAAAACGAATTCACCCTAAAAAATCAGTCTTTGGCGGCGTTTTTCCAAGCCTCTTACGACGTCACTGAGGCATTCCAAGCCACACTTGGTGTGCGTTGGACGGAAGAAACGCGGACCTCCGAGCTGAAAACGGTGGGTACTGATATGACTGACGTTGAGAATCGACTGACAGGTACCGGCCGATTTACACCGCTGGTAGGTCAGCCCGGCTTCTATTCGTTTAATGGTCGCTGGGCGGAAGATCCCGTACGAATAGCCAGCGACTTGTATCCGGACGCTGACGGCGATGGCATTCCCGACTTTGTATACGACGAAGCCAACCCCACTTACGCAAAGGCTGATGAGGTATTCCGTCAGGTCACTCCCATGGTGTCGCTGAGCTATAGCTTTGCTGATTACGTCCTGGCCGATACCTTTATCGATGTGGCCACTACCTACGTTACTTGGAGCAATGGCTTTAAGTCCGGGTTCTCTGAGCCCCGGGGCGTCGATGGCCTCGCCAGAATAGAACCAGAAGAAGTCGAAAACTTGGAAATCGGCATTAAAACCGACATGTTTGATCGCTCGATGCGTTTCAATGTGGCGGCGTATCGAACCGACTATAAGAACATTCAGCTGATCACCGTTTCTTCCGATACCTCTGGCAACCTTATTGTGGTGTTCACCAACGCAGGTCAAGCCGTTATCGAAGGCGCGGAGATGGAGCTGAGCTGGTTGCCTCTGCCCGGCACCATGATCACGCTGAATTACAGCAACAATAATTACTATTATGAAGAATTTACGGATACCAACCTTAAAGAACTGTCTTTACGCCAAAACCGAGTCGAAGTTGATCGTTCTGCCGAACCCTTCCCAGCCACGCCGGGTGAAAGCGCTGCCTTGGGAATTATGTATAGCCTAGAGACTGGCTTCGGCACCATCACACCGCGTTTGGATGTCAGCTACAAAGGCCCAGTGTTCTTTGGCTTAGATGCCTCCTCAGCGGTGAAGTACGGAAATGACAGCGCTCTGGCCGGTGCCAAGGAATATGTACTCGCCGATTTTCGACTTAGCTGGACCAGTAAAGCGGGTAGCACTCGACTGACCGCCTACGTCAAAAACATCACCGATGAGCGCTTCATTGGGGGCACGGTTGCCGTCGCAGATTCGCTGGGTACATTCAATCAGTCCTACGGCGACCCTAGAATCTTTGGCGTAGATATGAGCTATAACTTTTAAAATGAGCTAATGGCGAGGGAGTGCAACATAGAAATACCGAAAAGAGCCTAAACCAGACTTTGGTTTTAGAGCCTTTTCTAATTCCGGCTCGCTGCACTTCCCTACCTAACATAGACACTTAGCGCGCCAATTTTGAGGCTGTTTCAAATGCCTCCGGACTTACGCCACCGATGTGATTCTGGCGTAGACTTTAGATCCGAGTATCGGGTTATTCTGATGGCTATGGGAGACCTTAGAATATCGGGGGAAACCACTAGAAGTGGTGCCCAGAGACGGAATCGAACCGCCGACACGAGGATTTTCAATCCTCTGCTCTACCGACTGAGCTATCTGGGCATATATCGAGGGCTTTGGCTGCCTCTCAGAAGGCGCGTATTAAACCTGTTCCTAAAGAGTGAGTCAAGCCCCTGAAACATAGACTTATTCGCTGGGGGGTACGTAGCCCTCAGCTTTTTCGTACTCTTCGCCTGATAGAAACTTTTGCATTTCTTCTTGCAGGAATTTTCGCGACGAGGGATCCATCATGCTGAGGTGCTTTTCATTAATGAGCATGGTTTGGTGGGCGTGCCATTCTTCCCAGGCTTTTTTGGAGACGTTTTCGAAGATGTCCTGGCCTTTGGGGCCCGGGTAGGGCGCTTTGCTCAGGCCTTCAAGCTCTTGCTGGTATTTTTTGCAGAATACGGTACGGGTCATAGTGAGGCTTCTCTTAATAAATCAGAGCTGAATACAGCGTCGAGTAATTTTTTTACTGGTGCGGCAAGGCCGACTTGTTGTTCAGGGTGTCCCTTATACCAAAGCTGAGGTTTGTCTTCCATGATTGCGTTGATATCTGTGTTGAGATGAATATGGACTGGAGTGATGTCTAAGTGGAAATGGCTGAAGGTGTGGCGTATGACTGGCCACTGCTGTTTTGTGCCCTTGGCGTTGAGCTTGTTGTGAAGATAATGCTCTAGCTCGTCGGTATTTGCAGCTTCAGGAAAGCTCCACAGGCCGCCCCATATACCGCTGTCTGGGCGTTGCTCTAACAATATCTCGCCATTCTTGTTCTCTAAGATCAGCATGTGGACTTGGCGGGTGGGAATTTGCTTGCGCGGTTTTTTACCAGGATATTGTGTTTGGGAGTTAGCTGCGAAGCTCTGACAGTTGTTTTGCACCGGGCAGCTTGGGCATTGGGGTTTGCTGCGGGTGCATAAGGTGGCGCCTAGGTCCATGATAGCTTGGGTGTAATCGGCAACCCGGTTTTCTGGCGTAAGTTCTTCGGCAAGCTCCCAGAGTTGCTTCTCTACCTGTTTTACGCCGGGCCAGCCGGCTATTGCGGCGTAGCGTGTGAGTACGCGTTTGACGTTGCCATCAAGTATGGGCGCGCGGCCATTGCAGGCAATGGAGAATATAGCGGCAGCGGTTGAGGGCCCAACGCCGGGGAGAAGTTGCAGCTGCTGGTGGTCGTGGGGGAATTCGCCGCCAAAGTCGTCGCAGACTAGCTTGGCGGCCTTGTGTAGGTTTCTGGCGCGGGCGTAGTAACCGAGGCCGGTCCACAGCGCGAGAACGTCATCAGTGGGCGCCTCAGCCAGGTTTGTCACCGTGGGGAAGCGCGCCATAAAGCGCTGATAGTAGTCGATGACGGTGGTGACTTGGGTTTGCTGGAGCATAATTTCAGACACCCACACCCGATAGGGTGTGATGTCTTGTTGCCAGGGCAGGTCTTTGCGGCCGGCGATGTCGAACCATGCCAGCAACTGTTGGCTAAAGATCTGCTGATTGCTTGATTTCATTAAGAGTTTCGCTGCCAACACCAGAGGCCGTTGCTGGCCTTAAAACCGAGCTCTGCAAATAAATTGATGAGTTCTGGTGCGCTGCGCAGATCGGCGGAGATAGATTGCAGCTCAGGAGGCAATTGCTTCATGGCCTGAATGATTAACTGCCTTGCCACGCCTCGACGGCGAGTGACCTCGCGCACCGATAAGCGCGCAATTTGGTAGTCGCCACCGTATATGGGGGTGAGTGTGAAAGCCGACAGAATTCGACCATTAAAGCGACCACCATAGATAATCAGCTTTCCGGATACGGCAGATGCCAGTAGTTTAATACTGTCGTTGGGATACAGTATTTCGAGGTCAGCGGCATCCTGAGGATCGGGCTGAGTGATAATTTCTGCATATACGGGCATTTATGACGCTTCTGCTTGGTGTAATACGGTTCGGGATTTTTTATAATACGCTATTGTAAGCAAATAACCGATGAGGCGTCGATGAACGAGCGCAAAGCTACGATCAGCCGTAACACCCTAGAAACCCAAATTACCGTGACCGTCAATTTAGATGGTACGGGCACGTCGCATTTTGAAACTGGGATTCCCTTTCTAGATCATATGATGGACCAGATTGCTCGCCACGGTCTGATTGATTTGGTGGTGCACGCCAAGGGTGACTTACACATTGACGCCCATCACACAGTGGAAGACATCGGTATTACCCTGGGCCAGGCCTTTGCCGAGGCGGTGGGTGATAAAAAAGGCATGACTCGTTATGGTCACGCCTATGTGCCGCTGGACGAAGCTTTAACGCGGGTGGTGATTGATTTCTCTGGTCGTGCCGGCTTGGAATACCACGTGCCTTATACTCGCGGCAGCGTGGGTGGTTTCGATGTGGATTTGTTCTCTGAGTTCTTTCACGGTTTTGTGAATCACGCCAAAGTGACTCTACACATTGATAATTTGCGCGGTAAAAACACCCATCACCAAGCTGAAACCGTGTTCAAGGCCTTTGGCCGTGCAATGCGTATGGCTTTGCAGGCTGATGAACGCATGGCCGGTATTATGCCTTCCACCAAAGGCAGTCTCTAGGATTTATCTTTATGAGCTCTTCTTCCGTTGCCGTCGTTGATTACGGCATGGGTAATTTGCACTCCGTTGCCAGTGCGCTTGAAAAAGTGGGCAATGGGGTAAAAGTTTTGGTCACCGATTGCCCCGACACCATACTCAGTGCAGATCGCGTTATTTTTCCTGGCGTTGGCGCTATTCGCGATTGCATGGCTGAATTAAAAGCGCGCGGTCTCGATGAGGTAATTCAGGAAGTGGCGGCGCAAAAGCCCCTGCTCGGTATTTGCCTTGGCATGCAGGCACTGCTGGAAAGTAGTGAGGAAAACGGCGGTATAGCGTGTTTGGATGTGCTGCCCGGCGCAGTAAAGTTTTTTGGTGCTGATTTACATGACAGCGCCGGCACTCGCCTTAAAGTGCCGCATATGGGCTGGAATAACGTAGCGCACACTATTGAACATCCGCTGTGGGCGGGCATTGCCAACGACAGTCGGTTTTACTTTGTGCATAGCTACTATGTGGACGCGCCAGATTTTGTTGCTGGCACCGCAGATTACGGTGTGCAAGTACATGCGGCGCTGGCCTGTGAAAATGTTTTTGCGGTGCAGTTTCACCCTGAAAAAAGTGGTGAGGCCGGCTTGCGCCTACTAAGCAACTTCTTGAATTGGGATCGCCCGACGGCGAGTTTCTTCCCCGTCACAGATTAATGTTTACCCCAGAATTTTATCTTTAGGTTTGTATTATGTTGATTATCCCGGCAATAGATTTAAAAGACGGACAATGCGTGCGCCTGCGTCAGGGCGAAATGGGCGACTCTACGGTATACGGTAACGATCCCGTGGAAATGGCCGCGCGCTGGGTTGCCGAGGGTGGACGTCGTCTGCATTTGGTTGATCTCAATGGTGCCTTTGAAGGCAAGCCTGTCAATGGCGAGGCCGTAAGGGCCATTGCCAAGGCCTACCCCGATCTGCCCATTCAAATTGGCGGTGGTATTCGCTCAATGGACACCATTGAGCAGTATTTAGATGCTGGCGTGAATTACGTGATTATCGGCACCAAGGCGGTTAAAGATCCTAAGTTTGTGGCCGAGGCCTGCAAAGCCTTTCCGGGTTCGGTCATTGTTGGTTTAGATGCCAAAGAGGGTTTGGTCGCCACCGATGGTTGGGCAGAAGTGTCCACTTTGCTGGCCACTGAATTGGCAAAGCGCTTTGAGCAGGATGGTGTGACCTCAATCGTATATACCGATATTAGCCGTGACGGCATGATGCAGGGTGTCAATATTGATGCCACCGTGGCCATGGCAAAAGCCTCTGGCTTGCCGGTCATTGCCTCTGGCGGTGTGACTAATATGGATGATATTCGGGCGCTTAAAGCGGTAGCGGGTTCCGGAATATTGGGCGCTATTACTGGCCGCGCGATTTACGAAGGCGAGCTTGATTTGCGCGAAGCTCAGCGCTATTGCGACGAACAGCAGTAAAGGGAAGGCACTATGGCTCTGGCTAAACGTATTATTCCCTGCTTGGATGTCGACAAGGGGCGCGTCGTAAAGGGCGTTAATTTCGTCGGTATTCGTGACGCCGGCGACCCCGTTGAGGTTGCCAAGCGCTACAACGAACAGGGTGCTGACGAAATCACGTTTTTGGATATTACCGCGACCCATGAAGGTCGTGAGACCACAGCGCATATCGTTGAGCAAATTTCTGCAGAGGTATTTATCCCGCTCACGGTTGGCGGTGGTATTCGCGAGATTAAAGATATTCGTGCCATGCTCAATGCCGGTGCCGACAAGGTTTGTATTAACTCGGCGGCGATACACCGTCCCGACTTTGTGACCGAGGCCGCCGACCGTTTTGGCACTCAGTGCATTGTGATTGCCATAGATGCCAAGCAGGTTGCGAATGAGGCCGACGGCAGTCCGCGCTGGGAAATCTTTACCCATGGTGGCCGCAAGCCAACCGGTATTAATGCGGTGGAGTGGGCCATAAAAATGGTGAAAAACGGAGCGGGTGAAGTGCTGTTAACGAGTATGGATGGCGACGGCACCAAGGCCGGTTATGACTTGGCGCTAACCCGGGCCATTTCCGAAGCGGTGCCGGTGCCAGTTATCGCGTCTGGCGGGGTGGGTAACCTCGATCACATGGTAGCGGGTATCAAAGAAGGTTTGGCCGATGCGGTATTGGCAGCCAGTATCTTTCATTTTGCTGAATACACGGTGCCAGAAGCTAAAGCTTATATGGCTGCGCGGGGCATTGAGGTGCGTTTGTAATTGCTTGTCCGGAAGCGAGAAAGCGGGCCAATGGCCCGCTTTTTTTATGCTCGCTTATTGGGTCACCGTGTCGGTGTTGAGCAAAGCGGTTTTGGGCATAGACATAATCTTTAAGCCCTTGAGAAGATTCAGTGCTTCATAGAGTTGGTTGTCATTGGCGGCTAAATTCTCGCGCTTACTTTTTTCGGCTTTGCGGCTTACGCTGGTGCTTTCTTCGCCGTTACCATCGCCCCGGCCCAAGTGGCCCGCTAAGTCGGCTTCGGTGATCTCCATGCCACTACCCGTTAGAGCTTCAACGCGGGCGCGTTCAACAATGATGTCTGGCTCTATACCCTGCGCCTGTATAGATCGCCCGCTGGGGGTGAAATAGCGGGCGGTGGTTAATTTAATGGCGCTTTCTTCAGACAGCGGTAAAACGGTTTGCACCGAGCCTTTACCAAAGCTCCGTGTTCCCATAATTACGGCGCGGCGATGATCTTGCAGTGCGCCAGCAACGATTTCAGAAGCCGATGCCGAGCCGCCATTAATGAGCACTACCATCGGTGTTTCATCAGCGGGTTTTTGCGCGTTAGCCATAAAACGGCTATAGGCATTGGGTAGGCGACCTTGGGTGTATACGATCATGCCTTCATTAATAAATTCGTCGACCACTTGTACAGAGGCTTGCAGCAGCCCGCCGGGATTATTGCGTAAGTCTAATACTAGGCCGTTTAAATCCTTGGCGCCGGCCTTGAGTTTGGCGAGTTCCTTTTTCAAATCTTCGCCGGTGCGGCTCTGGAATTGCGAAATGCGGATATAGCCGTAACCGGGTTCAAGCACTTCGCTGCGCACACTGGCCACAGTAATCACGTCGCGCTTTAGTTGCACTTCAAAGGGTGCGCTAACGCCGTTGCGGAGTATGGTTAGCACAATTTTACTGCCTGCCGGACCGCGCATAAGGGTTACGGATTCCTGCAGGTTGAGCCCCTTAATAGGCTTGTTATCGATTTGAATGATCAGGTCGCCGGTTTGAATGCCCGCGCGTTCAGCGGGCGTGTCGTCGATGGGGGTAATGACTTTGATGAAGCCATTCTCCATGCCGACTTCAATTCCTAGGCCACCAAATTCGCCGGTGGTGTGGTTTTGTAGATCTTCAAAGGAGCTGGCGTCTAGATAGTCGGAGTGCGGGTCTAGTCCGCTGAGCATTCCGCGAATGGCATTTTCGAGCAGGGTTTTGTCGTCGACTTCCTCTACATAACTAAGACGAATTTGATTGAATACGTCGGCGAAATTTCTCAAGGCCTGCAGCGGCAATTGGCCCTGCGGTTCGGTGGGGCTGTCTGTATCGCTGGCTTGGCCTTCTGCAAGCGCGGCTAAGGGGCTGGCCAAGAACACGATTAAAAGTGCAGAAAGTGTGTGGCGAACGATATGTGGCATGGCTGTAAATTCCCGAAACGACGTCAAACGACAGTTATTGTATCTTGCTTTATCGGCGATTACTTCGCCCTTACTTGCACCAGCTGCGTGGGTCTGTTGGTTGACCTTTATAGCGAATTTCAAAATAAAGCCCGGCTTGGCGTTGGCCGCCGCTGTTCCCTACAGTAGCAACAGCTTCGCCGCCTTTAACCCAGTCGCCTTCGGCGCGCAGCAGACTTTGGTTGTGGGCGTACAAGCTGAGATAGCCACCACCGTGATCGACAATAATCAGTAAGCCTGCGCCGCGCAACCAGTCGGCAAACACCACGCGGCCATTGTGGATGGATAGCACCGAGTCACCCTCGCGACCGGCAATTTGAATGCCTTGCCAGGTGACTGCGCTGCCTTGGCGAGATGCCCCGTAGCGATTAAGGAGTTTGCCGGTGACTGGCCAGGGCATTTTTCCGCGCATGGCTTTAAACGGCTGATAGCTTTCTGGCATGGCGATATTGGTGATTTCTCGCTCAACCGCTTGTAAGACGCTTTCTAGGCTTTTACGTTCCTTGTCGAGCTTGTTTAGTGAGCTGGTGTTGCTCAGTATTTCTCGGTCTAGGCCTGTCAGTGCCTTGGCGCGTTGCTGTTTTTGCTGCACAAGCGCTTGTTGCTGACGTTTTAGCTCAGCGCTGGTGTTGGCTAAAGCTTGGGCTTCGGTTTTGATCGCTGGCTTTAGCAAGTCTAATTCTGACAGCGTGTCGCGGTATTTGCTGAGTTCTTCACTGCGCGCGCGATTAAAATAGTCAAAGTAGGTGAGTGTGCGGCTGAGCTTTTCGGGTTGCTCTTGATTCAGCAGCATCTTCAATTGGCTTTCTTTACCGAGGATATACGCGTTGCGAACATGCTCGGCAATCAGCGATTTTTGACTGAGCTGCTTTTTGCGAAGTTGCTGTTGGCGTGTTTCTAGCTCGGCTAGCTTGCGCTGCTGCTGATCGCGTTTAGTGCTGGTTTGACGAAGTTTTGCAGCTAGCTTACCGATGTCGGTCTCGATCTTACGCAGCGCCTTGGCGGTGCTGCTGCGATCGTCCTGCTGCTTGCCAATCGATTTTTTCAGCGAGCCGATTTTTTCATTAAGACTGTCGAGCTGACGTTGGGTGTTTGCGTCATTGGCGGCTACTGCAGTGCTGGTCAGTAGTAATAAAACCCAACATAGCGTGCGTAAATTGACAGCGCGAGGCAGCACCTTAAATAGCCTCAGACGTCGCGCAATAAATTAACGCCGGTCATTTCGTCCGGTTGCTCAATGGTCATCAGCGCCAACATAGTGGGCGCGATATCGGCGAGCTTGCCGCCAGTTTCTTGCAGGGCGCGGCCTTGGCTGCCGACGTACACCAGAGGCACTAGCTCGGTGGTGTGTTGGGTGTGTGCCTGGCCGGCGTCGTAGTCAACCATTTGCTCGCAGTTGCCGTGGTCGGCGGTAATTAGGCAGTGACCATTTACTTCCATTACGGCATCGGTAACACGTTTTATGCAGGTGTCTAGGGCTTCAACAGCTTTAACCGCGGCTGCAAATATACCGGTATGGCCGACCATATCGCCGTTGGCATAATTACACATGATGGCGTCATATTTGCCGCTGCAAATTGCGGCAACTAGTTTATCCGTGACTTCAGGCGCGCTCATTTCGGGTTGCAGGTCATAGGTGGCCACATTGGGCGATGCGATGAGCTCGCGGTCTTCGCCTTTATAGAGTGCCTCACGGCCACCACTAAAGAAGAAGGTGACGTGGGCGTATTTCTCGGTTTCGGCAATGCGCAGTTGGGTTTTGCCGTTTTTCTCTAATACTTCGCCCAAGCTGTTGTGCATTTTTTCTGGGGGGTAGGCCACGGCCGCTTTGATGCTGTCGGCGTATTCGGTGGTCATCACAAACTCAGCCAACGCGGGCACGGTGTTGCGCTGGAACCCGTCAAACTCTTTATCGACAAAGGCGCGGGTGATTTCTCTGGCCCGGTCGGCGCGAAAGTTCATGAATATGACGCTGTCACCGTCTTTGATGCTGCCGTCGGCTTGGCCTTGGGCCTGAATAACTGAGGCGTCGACAAACTCATCATTTTCATCGCGGCTATAGGCAGCGGCGAGGGCGTCGGTCGCCGAGTCGTAGCGGTAATCGGCGCCGGCTTCGGTCAGCAAATTATAGGCCTTTGCCACGCGATCCCAGCGGTTGTCGCGGTCCATGGCGTAGTAGCGACCAATCACCGAGGCTAAGCGGCCACGACCGAGTTCAGCAAATTTTTGGTCTATTTTGGTCAGCGACTTTTGGGCGCTGCGCGGCGGCGTGTCGCGACCATCTAAAAACGCGTGTACATAAATGTGCTCTGCACCGCGTTTGGCGGCCAGCTCCATCATGGCTAATATGTGATTTTCGTGGCTGTGTACGCCACCCGCAGAAAGCAAGCCTAGAATGTGTACTGCTTTGCCTGCGGTCGCGGCTTTGTCGACGGCTGCGGTGTAAGTCGGGTTGCTAAAAAAATCGCCGTCGGCAATGTCTTTGTCGATACGAGTAATACTTTGATACACAATGCGACCGGCACCGAGGCTCATGTGGCCAACTTCGGAATTACCCATTTGGCCGTCTGGGAGGCCGACGTCTAGCCCCGAGCCGGAGATGAGTGTGTGCGGCGAAGTTTCCCATAGCGCGTCCCAGTTAGGGGTTTTAGCGTGGAAAATTGCATTGTCTTTGGGGTCTTCGCGATAGCCAAATCCGTCGAGTATAATCAGTACAACAGGTTTTTTGGTCTGCGTGTCGGCCATAATAAATCACTTCAAATCGGCTGGAATTAGCTCGTTAGTGTAACTTTTTAGCTACAACGAGGCTATGCAGGGAAGGGTGAGAATTGCACAGTGGCAGTGTATACTCTCGCTTTTTTCGCGAATTGTGTTCACCGCGACGTATAAAGAGAGTTTTCATGGAAAAATTAATCCCTTTTGTAGCTGAGCAGTGGATACTTATCTCAGCGTTAATCTCGTGCCTGCTGTTGTTGAGCTTTCACGAGTCACGACGCGCGGGTAAGTCGATTACTCCCCAGCAGATGGTGATCTTGATAAACCAGCAGGGCGCGGTGGTGGTAGATCTGCGGGATAAAGCTGAGTATACCAAGGGTCATATTCTCGACTCTGTGAATGTGCCCTTTGCGAAGTTAGACAAAGAACTTGAAGATTTAGGCGATAAAGAAAAACCGATAGTATTGGTGTGTAAGCTTGGTCAGCACGCCACTGCGGCGGGCAAAAAACTAGGTGCTAAAGGTTATACCCAAGTCCACCGTTTGAAAGGTGGTATTTCGGAATGGCAGGCGATGCAGATGCCGCTGGTAAAATAATCGGTCAATATCCAAAAGTAATGGTATAAACGGGGAGAACGATTATGGCGAAAGTGACAATCTACACAACACGATTCTGCCCATACTGTGTCCGCGCTATGCAGATACTTAGTAATAAAGGCGCAGATGTTGAAGAAATTGCGGTCGATGGTCGCAATGATCTTCGCAAGGACTTATTGACTCGCACCGGGCAGCGTACGGTTCCACAAATTTGGGTAGGTGATACTCATGTTGGTGGCTGTGATGAGTTGATGGCTCTTGAGCGCAGCTCTAAGCTTGATGGAATGCTCGCCTCGTAATCAAGGCCGGCAATATTTTTTTAGTACCTAGAATTAGGAAGTAGAAAGTAATGACAGATGAAGCACAAGCAAAAGCCCCGGCTCAAGCCAAGTTTGCCTTGCAGCGCATTTACATTAAAGACGCGTCGTTTGAATCGCCAAGCGCGCCCGTCATATTCACTAAAGCCTGGAAGCCAAAAATACAGGTTGATTTGAATACCCGCAGTGCGGCAGTGGCTGATAATAATTTTGAAGTTATTCTTACGGTCACCATCACTGCCAAACTCGAAGACGATGAGACTGCATTCTTGGTAGAAATTCACCAAGGTGGTCTGTTCGTGGTAGAGGGCGTGGAAGGTGAGCAGATGCGTCAGCTCCTGGGTATCGCTTGCCCGAATATGCTGTTCCCGTATTTGCGTGAAGCGGTTGATTCTTTAGTGATAAAAGGTGGTTTCCCCGCCCTAGCATTGCAGCCTGTTAATTTTGAAGTGCTATATCGTCAGGCACAGCAGCAGGCAGAGCAAAAAGCGGCAGCCGAACCTAAAACACACTGATCTACTGGCGGCGCAGAGCTTTTACTAGCCTCTGCGCCGCAGATACCCTATATGTTTCATATTGCCCTACATGAGCCGCGTATTGCCCCCAATACCGGTAATATTATCCGCTTGGTTGCGAATAATGGCTGTCACCTGCACTTAATAGAACCGCTCGGTTTTGATCTTGAAGAAAAGAAACTCCGCCGTGCAGGATTGGATTACGCCGATTTGGCGCGTGTGAGTCGCCACGCCAACTATGAAGATTTTCTAAAAGAGATGGCAGGCAGGCGCATTTTTGCCCTAACCACCAAAGGCAGTCGCAACTACGCCGATGCCGAATTTAAACCGGATGATGTGTTGTTGTTCGGTTCTGAGACCGCGGGCTTACCGCAAAATATTCGCGATGATTTAGGTATCGAACACTGCTTGAGAGTACCAATGATATCGAGCTCTCGCAGCCTTAATTTGTCGAATACCGTGGCGTTGGTGAGTTACGAAGCTTGGCGACAAAATGGGTTTTTAGGCGTTTAGTCATTCCCCTCGTTTAATTTTCGCGTCGAAGTAATTCCCCCTTTGAGCTCGCCGAGCATCTCATAAACTCCATGGGAGTCTTTTAGCGAGGACTGTTTGAGCGCAGCGAGTTCCGCAGCGTTCCCATTGAGTTTCTGGGAAGCGCAGGGCAGCCGAAGGCCGAGTGATGGGGGCGAATTTTCTTGCCTACTTCTTTTTTCGCAAAAAGAAGTAGGTCGCCTTAGGAGGCGAAAACCATATTGGTCGTGGGCTGAATTACTAAATTAGCCTAGTTTCGCCCAGCTGGGCGAGTGCCTTTTCTTTGAGCGGCTAAAGAAAAGGCACCAAAAGAAAGGCCGCCCCGGCTTCGCTGCCGATGGCAAAATGCCGCCATCGGTACTCTGCGCGCTTCGCAAGTAACGGCGCGTGAAAAACTCGCCTTCGGCTCAAACAGTTTCCCGCTTAACCCGTTACTTGCTGCAGTGCTCGACAGCTACTCAAGGGTGGTGTGCTAATCTGAATGTTTATATAGCCAGCGAAACCTAAATAATTCTTTTGCTCTAATCCGGACAATGTTCGCGCGCGGAAGTAAATCCCCCTTTGAGCTCGCCGAGCATCTCAGAAACTTAATGGGAGTTGTTTAGCGAGGACTGTTTGAGCGCAGCGAGTTCCGCAGCGTTCCCATTGAGTTTCTGGGAAGCGCAGGGCAGCCGAAGGCCGAGTGATGGGGGCGAATTTTCTTGCCTACTTCTTTTTTCGCAAAAAGAAGTAGGTCGCCTTAGAAGGCGAAAACCATATTGGTCGTGGGCTGAATTACTAAATTAGCCTAGTTTCGCCCAGCTGGGCGAGTGTCTTTTCTTTGAGCGGCCAAAGAAAAGGCACCAAAAGAAAGGCCGCCCCGGCTTCGCTGCCGATGGCAAAATGCCGCCATCGGGTTAACTCGGGCCATCCCTGGCCCTCGGCCTGAAGGCCGTCTTTTAGACGTTCAAAACGGCTTTCCTGCCGTTTTGTCATGGCTTACGGCGCGGGCAGCGTGCCCCGGAAAGAACTCGCTCCGCTCAAACAGCTTTTCGCTTAATCCGCAGTCCACTCCAGTGCTTAGCAGTTCCTCAAGGGTGAAAGAGTATCCGAGTGGAGGAGCTAATATCTAGGCTGTTGAGTTTTTGGCTATTATTAAAATTAAGCAGGATGTAGTTCTGAGCGCAGACGTTAACCCCCTTTGAACTCGCCGAGCATCTCAGAAACTTAATGGGAGTTGTTTAGCGAGGACTGTTTGAGCGCAGCGAGTTCCGCAGCGTTCCCATTGAGTTTCTGGGAAGCGCAGGGCAGCCGAAGGCCGAGTGATGGGGGCGAATTTTCTTGCCTACTTCTTTTTTCGCAAAAAGAAGTAGGTCGCCATAGAAGGCGAAAACCATATTGGTCGTCGACTGAATTACTAAAATGGCTTTTGTTTCGATTAGCTGGGCGAAACCCAGGCTTAACCTAGTTTGTGAATATCTAATAAATAGATCAGACGACGAAATCAATCATCGTCGTCATCACCACCCATCCCCAATTCTTTAATCTTACGCGTTAGCGTATTGCGACCCCAGCCAAGTAAGTTGGCAGCATCGCGTCTACGCCCATGGGTGTGCTTGAGGGCGGACTCAATCATAATTCGTTCAAACTGGGGTACTGCGCGATCTAGCAACTTATCTCGTCCGAGCATTAATTCCTGATCCGCCCAGCGCTTGAGATTGTCTTGCCAGTTGGAGGCTGGTGCCGCTTCGCCCTGCGGTCTTTCTAGTAGCTCTGGGGGTAGGTCATCTATATGTATTTCACGGCCGGCGGCCATGACGGTAAGCCAGCGGCAGGTGTTTTCTAGCTGACGAACATTGCCCTGCCATTCCATTTGGCAGAGATACTCTTCGGTTTCTGGACGTAGGCGTTTGGGCTCCACATTAAGCTCGTTTCCCGCGCGCGTGAAGAAATGTTGCATGAGCTTGGGAATATCTTCCCGGCGCTCAGACAGGCGCGGTAAATGTATGCGGATAACATTGATGCGGTGGAAAAGGTCTTCCCGGAAAGTGTTGTTCTTTACCAATTGTTCAAGGTGTTGGTGGGTTGCAGCAATAATGCGTACATCCACTTTAACGGAGGTGTGACCACCAACGCGGTAGAATTCGCCGTCTGCCAGCACTCGCAGCAATCGGGTCTGCGTGTCTGCGGGCATGTCGCCGATTTCATCTAAAAATAGTGAGCCGCCATTGGCTTGTTCAAAGCGGCCTCGGCGCTGCGCGCTCGCGCCGGTGAATGCGCCTTTCTCATGGCCAAATAGTTCGGATTCCATTAAGTCTTTGGGGATAGCCGCCATGTTTAAGGCGATAAAGGGTTTATTCGCTCTCGGGCTGTGGCGGTGTAAGGCTTGGGCAACTAACTCTTTACCGGTACCTGATTCACCGTTGATCAGAACGGTAATATTGGACTGTGCCAGACGGCCAATGGCGCGAAAGACTTCCTGCATTGCCGGTGCTTCACCGATGATCTCGGTGGTTTCGAGTGGCTCTTGCTCGGGCAGTAAATTGCGGTTTTTGTTGGCGTGCTGCAGCGCGCGTTGGGTGGTGGCTACGGCCTCATCAACGTCAAAGGGCTTTGGCAGGTATTCAAATGCGCCGCCTTGATAGGAGGCTACTGCGCTGTCTAAGTCTGAATGCGCGGTAGTAATAATAACGGGTAGACCTGGATGGGCGGCGGTAATTCTGGATAATAACTTCAGACCATCGATGCCGGGCATGCGAATGTCGCTGATGATGGCGTCGGGGACCTCATCTTCAAGATGTCCCAATAATTCGTCGCCGTTCTCAAAGCAGCGGGTAATGATGCCGGCTTGAGTGAGGGCTTTTTCGAGTACCCAGCGTATAGATTTGTCGTCGTCTGCTATCCAGACAGAATTGGCTTGGCTCATGAGGCGTGCTCCAGGGGAATGTGTAGCGAAAACACGGTGTTGCCGGGTTCGCTACTGCATTCGATAAGGCCGTTATGTTGGTAGAGTATTGACTGAGCAATAGATAGTCCGAGCCCGGTACCTTGAGCGCGGCCGCTAACCATAGGTAAAAATATTGAGGCGCGAAGGTCTGCTGGAATACCTGGACCGTTGTCGATGATGTCAGTGCTGCACACTAGGCGGTGGCGGTTTGAGCCAATAGTGAGTTGGCGTATGGTGCGAGTGCGTATAGTGATGGTTGGATCTCTATCGCTGGCGGAATCTTGCCGAAGCGCCTGCTTGGCGTTGCGGACGACATTTAGGAAGGCTTGAATAAGTTGTTCGCGATCGCCAAGTATGTCTGGAATACTGGGGTCGTAGTCGCGAATAATGTGAATGCTACCTTCGTTTTCTACTTCAACAAGCTGCCTTACCCGCTCTAATACCTCGTGAATATTAGTCCTTTGTTTCTCTGGTGCGCGGTGGGGCCCTAGCATTGTGTCGACTAGATTTCGCAGGCGGTCAGCTTCCTCAATAATAATATTGGTGTAGTCGTGTAGCTTGGGGTCGCTAAGTTCGCGAGCCAGTAGCTGGGCCGCACCGCGCAGGCCGCCCAAGGGGTTTTTAACTTCGTGGGCAATGCCGCGAATTAGCGCTTGGCTATTTTGCTGCGATGACAGCAGGCCTTCTTCGCGGCTGATACGGATAAGTCTGTCTAATGGCTGTAGTTCGATGATTAGTGAGGTGCGGCGGTTTTCGGTCACCGGGGTCACCGCGTAGTCGACCGTTATCTCTGCGCCGGAACGCAGGGTTAAAACAGTTTCTCGCTTGGTATAGGCCTCACAGTTATTGATGGCGTCTAGCAGCTTAACGAGGGTGTCTTCCTGTTCATGAAATAGCTTAGTAATAGCTTCGCCGTGAATACGTTGGTCAGATACCGCCAATAGTGACTCTGCAGCCGGATTAATATAATTAACAGTCAGGTTCGGCTCTACCAACAGTATTGCTGTTTTTAAGTTGTCGAGAATTTGATGGTACATATTGATCGGAGGCATAAGGTCGCCAGTGTGTGCGTTATGTCTTGCCTAGTAGCAATTTCTAGGCCAAGCGAAAGCTACGGGGGTTTATGGGTGATTCAGCAAATTTATCAAGCAGAATGATCTAAAAGCCCTGTTTTGGGGCTATATCCACAGTAAGTACACGGCTTTTTCTTGGGGCGGAATTGCCATGATATTTCATATTATGCACACATAAGGTGCAAACAAATACTTAATAATAAAGTGCAGAGAGATTAGTTCGTCGGCCGATAAACCGTAATGTTGATGCTGTCTTCCGAGAGCGTTTTGCTGTTCTGGTCAATGAGGGTGGCCTTAATACGACGTTGGCCGCGGGGAAGTCGTGGAATGGCGGTGCTCATTGATGTCGATGTGCTGAGAACTTCACCGTCAAGACTGATACGTACTTGCTGACCTTTGCGAAGTGCTTGATCTGTAGAGGTGCTTACGGTTATGCCGACTAGGCCATTGGCTATAATGGCGCCGTCGCTGGGGGAGTTTATGCGTATGGTATTGCGATCTAAATTCACGGCTTTCTTAGGTGTGCGCTTAGGTTCATCAATGTCTATTGCGGGTGTGGTGTTCAGTGTGGGGAGCGTGATTGGTTCTGCACTTTTGGGGGCTTTATCGGAATATACGGTGCGGCCGTTGTCATCGGTATAGCGATAGATTTCCGCATGTAGGGCCTGCGAGCATAAAGCAAAAATACAGCTTAAAACGAGTATGCCGCGCATAGTTGCTCCGGGGGTGATGGCTAGATTTAATGATGTGACTAGATTGAGTTTACTACAAGCATAAAAAAACCCGCCATTGGCGGGTTTTTTTACAGTAGACGCAAGTGTTACACGCTGTAGTACATGTCGAACTCAACGGGGTGAGTTGTCATGGCTAGGCGCTCAACGTCTTGTGCTTTCAGTGCGATATAGGCGTCGATGGTATCGTCGTCAAATACGCCGCCAGCGGTCAAGAACGAGCGGTCTGCATCTAGGGCTTGCAGTGCTTGATCTAAGCTAGAGGCAACGGTTGGAATTGCCGCTGCTTCTTCTGCTGGTAGATCGTAAAGATCTTTGTCAGCAGCATCGCCAGGGTGAATCTTGTTTTTGATGCCGTCTAGGCCAGCCATCAGCATAACCGCAAACGCAAGGTAAGGGTTTGCAGATGGATCTGGGAAGCGTACTTCTACACGACGTGCTTTCGGGTTTGGTACAAACGGAATACGGATTGACGCAGAGCGGTTACGCGCTGAGTAAGCCAGCATAACAGGTGCTTCAAAGCCGGGAACCAAGCGCTTATACGAGTTAGTAGATGCGTTGGTGAAAGCGTTGATAGCGCGAGCGTGCTTGATGATACCGCCGATGTAGAACAGTGCAGTTTCAGACAGGCCGCCGTAAACGTCGCCAGCAAACAGGTTTGTGCCGTCTTTGCTCAGAGACATATGAACATGCATGCCGCTGCCGTTATCGCCAACAATCGGCTTGGGCATAAAGGTTGCCGTTTTGCCATAGGCGTGGGCTACATTGTGCACGCAGTACTTGAGGATCTGTACTTCGTCAGCTTTCTTAACGCAGGTGTTTGGACCAACGCCGATTTCACACTGACCGGCAGTACCCACTTCGTGGTGATGTACTTCAATAGTCAGGCCCATATCGGTCATGGCATTACACATGGCGCCACGCAGGTCGTGCAGGCTGTCTACTGGTGGCACTGGGAAGTAGCCGCCTTTAACGCCAGGGCGGTGACCCGTGTTGCCTTCTTCAAAGTTGTCGCCAGATTTCCATGCCGCTTCGTCAGACGCAATAGAGTAGCTCGCGCCTTCCATTGCGATCTTCCACTTAACGTCGTCGAAAACGAAGAACTCTGGCTCAGGGCCAAACAGTGCGTTGTCAGCAATGCCGCTTGCGCGCATATAGTCTTCAGCGCGCTGGGCGATAGAGCGTGGATCGCGGTTATAGCCCTGCATAGTCGTAGGTTCGACGATGTTGCAACGGATGATAATGGTGGATTCTTCGGTAAATGGGTCTAAGACAGAAGCATTGTCATCTGGCATGAGAATCATGTCTGATTCGTTAATGCCTTTCCAGCCGGCGATTGACGAACCATCAAACATTTTGCCGTCTTCAAAAAAACCGGCGTCAATATCGGTGGCCGGAATGGTGACGTGCTGTTCTTTGCCTATAGTGTCGGTGAAGCGCATGTCTGCCCATTTCACGTCGTTGTCGGCGATTAACTTCAGAGTGTTCTCTGACATTATGTACGTCCTCCAGATAGAGAGAGTCTGTTAAAAGTTCGGCAGGGCCGAATTGCTGGTGATTATATTCGAAGCGTATTGTGCCGCATAGTAGAGCGGCGTGGGAACCGAAAAAGCGATATATATGCGGTTTAATTGTGCTAAAGGATGGAGTTTTCGGGTCATCTTGCTCTATCCGTGATTAAAGATTGTGCGTCGCCGCCCAAAAAGCGAGTCATTTCGGTGCGCAAGCTGGTTTTGTGTTCTTTTTTGGTGCGCTCCATTCTTTGGGCTGCACCGCGAGCGGTGGGCCGCTATAATACCCGCCCATTTATTCGCGCGGCCTTTTAATGAAGTTTATCGTCAAGCTGTTTCCTGAAATTATCGTCAAAAGTAAGCCTGTGCGGAGGAAATTTACCCGTCAGCTTCGCGACAACCTCCGCAAATTACTTATGCAGCTGGATCCAGCAGTGGTCGTTGTTCGTGAGTGGGACCGCATAAGCTTGGAAACTGATAGTACCGACCCCGTCGTGCTCCAGGGTTTTGTGACGGTATTATGCCAAACACCGGGCATTGCTCACGTTATTGAAGTGGCTGAATACCCCTTAGTCGACCTGCATGATGTGTATGAAAAAACCCGCGATGCCTTAGGCGATAGCCTGCGAGGTAAGCGGTTTGTGGTTCGTTGCAAGCGCTCAGGCGAACATGATTTTAGCTCAGGCGAAGTCGAGCGCTACGTCGGCGGTGGCTTGAATCAGCATCTTGAGTCGGCGGGTGTCGATTTGCATAATCCTGACGTCACGGTGCGAATTGAGATACGAGACCAGCAGTTATACATCGTTAATCGTCGTATAAAAGGCTTGGGTGGCTACCCCATGGGCTCTGTTGATGCGGTGATGTCTCTTATCTCCGGCGGCTTTGATTCTACCGTGTCTAGCTATATGACGATGAAGCGCGGTGTTCGTACCCATTTTTGCTTTTTTAACCTGGGTGGTCGCGAACACGAGGTGGGTGTTAAGGAGGTGGCACTGTATTTGTGGCTTAAATATGGGGCTTCGCATCGCGTTAAGTTTGTCACTGTGCCGTTTGAGGATGTTGTTGCCGAGATTCTGAAGAATGTCGAAAACTCACAAATGGGTGTCATTCTTAAACGCATGATGTTGCGCGCGGCGTCTGAAGTTGCAGCTCAGCTTGAAGTCCCGGCACTGGTCACTGGTGAGGCGATTGCGCAGGTTTCCAGTCAAACGCTGCAAAACCTATCCGTTATTGATCAAGTTACCGACACCCTGGTGCTAAGACCGTTAATTACCATGGACAAGCTCGATATAATTAAAATTGCTGCGCAAATTGGCACTGAAGACTTTGCCGCGAATATGCCTGAATATTGCGGTGTTATATCTGTGAGACCGACGATCCGTGCAAGGCCGGACAAGATTGCAGCACAGGAAGGAAAGTTCGATTTTGCAGTGTTAGAGCGGGCGATAGCCGCCGCAGATTTTATTAATATTGATCAGCTGGCGGACGAAGACAGAACGGCGGTTGATGTTGAAACACTGCCCATTCCATTGCCTGACTCGGTGATATTGGATGTGA
Organism: Zhongshania sp. R06B22; assembly: GCF_040892595.1. Taxonomy (NCBI): domain Bacteria; kingdom Pseudomonadati; phylum Pseudomonadota; class Gammaproteobacteria; order Cellvibrionales; family Spongiibacteraceae; genus Zhongshania; species Zhongshania arctica. The sequence goes on from NZ_JBFRYB010000001.1 coordinate 694,572, forward strand.
GGCACCCCGATGAGGTTGATCGCAAACCGTTGAAATTGCCCGGTGGGGAATTGCAAACAGTGCCGTTTTACGAGCTCCACCGTCGCTTCGCCGACTTAGATCAAACGCGAACTTACCTGCTTTACTGCGAGAAAGGTGTAATGAGCCGCTTGCATGCCTCGCATTTGATTGAGCAGGGTTTTACTAATGTGAAGGTATATCGTCCGTCATGAGAGAAGTAGCTATTACTACCCCGCCATTATTTAGTGTTTTGATTTCGCCGCGCTGGGGGGATCAAGACAGTATGGGCCATATAAATCACGTTCAGTATTTCCGGTATTTAGAAGAGGCTCGGGTTCAGTGGATGTTGGATACTGGCTTTGGCGTGGGCAGCGGCAATGAGTTATCTGGAATGCTTGTAGCGGCCATCGGTTTGAATTTCCGCAAAGAGTGGCACCACGATAAGCGCCTGTGCGCAAAAGCGTGGGTGACTCATATTGGCAATAGCAGTTTTCGCTTATTGCAGCGTCTGTATTCCGAAGACGGCAGTGAAGTGGTTGCTGAGGGCGAAATAAGCTTGGTGTGTATTGATGGCGAGCATCGTCCGACACCAATAGCGGATAAGGAGCGCAGTCGCTTGCAGGCCTGCGCTCTGGACTAGTGGATTTACTCGGTGGCCGGTTTACCTAGGTTCAGGTTGTAGTATTTAAAATGCTGGCCCTCCAGCGTAAGGGTTGCCGTCATGATGGCGCTGCCGTGCTCAAAGCGCACATTGCTGCTGTAGCTCAATTTTGGTGGATGATTGAGAATCGACAAGGCGCCGCTCAAGCGCGAGAACAGCGGCTCATCCATACTTTCGAACGCTCCCAAATGCCGGTAACTTGCAGTCAGCTCTTGCAATTGTTCCTCGCTGACCTGTTCTAGGGTTTCTTTGCCCAACTCTGCTTGCAGGTCGTTGACGTCCCAGCTTGAAATTTTTGCTAGAGAGGCTGCTAAGTAGCGATCGGCATTCACCTTATAATGGGCTTCGACCTCTCCGCTGTAATAATAAAGACCGCCGAAGCCGAGCAGGCCAGAAATAACAAATACGTTCACGGTGATATTGCGCACAGATTAAATCCTGTTTAGATAAGTTTAAGGCTGTTTAAAAATACAAGAATTATACCGATAGGGGCAAAATAGCGAAGCACAAACCACCAGCTTTTAAAAAGTATACCGCTGCCCATGCCGACTTCCTCGGTAACGGTGTTGCGGGGAAGCGCTCTACCCACAAAGATCGCGATCATAAGCCCGCCAAGCGGCAGCATAATGTTGGCGGTTAGGTAGTCTAGGGCATCGAAAACCTCGCCGTAGTAAATACAGGCGATGCCGCCTAGCCAGGCGAGGCCGGTAAAGCTGAACGTCGATATAGGCCGCTTGATGCCATATTTTTCCAGCCACGCGACACCCGGTTCTATTAATGAAATTGACGAACTCAAAGCAGCAATACTGACTAGCGCAAAGAAGATGGTTCCAAAAAATTGACCACCAACCATATTCGAGAACGCTATGGGCAAGGTCACAAACATCAGGCCGGGCCCCTGGCCGGGGGTTAGATCATTGGCAAAGACCAGCGGGAACATGGCCATGCCTGCGACGAGGGCAATTACTGTATCGAGTGCAGCTATGGTTAATACGGTTTTGCCAATCGACGCTTTTCCTGGGAAGTACGCCCCATAGGCCATGATCGCTCCCATGCCCAGGCTCAGGGTAAAGAAGGCATGACCCATCGCCACTAACACGGCTTCGCTGGTGAGCTTGCTAAAGTCCGTATCGAACATAAAGTGCAGGCCGGCGCTAAAATCGCCGTTAAACCAGCTGTAGCCTAATAGAAGTAGCAAGAAGCCGAAGAGTATCGGCATCAATATATCGACCGATTTACCAATGCCATTAGTTACGCCAACAGCAACAATTGAGCCTGTAATAAGGCAGAAGATGCTGTGCCACAGTAATTGCTCAGAGGGATTGTTTAGCAGCTGTGAGAAGTTTTGTTCTATTGATGCAGTGGAGGCTTGGTAGTAGCTACCACTAATACTTTGGGCAACATAATCCAGCGCCCAGCCGGCTACTACGCTGTAAAACATCATAATCATTAAGCCGGCTAAAATGCCAATAGCGCCGACGGCTCCCCAGTTACCGCTTTTGCCAGCAGATTTACCCATCTTGCTCATGCTGTGGACGGGATCGCTGCGGCCTGACCTGCCGACCATGATTTCTGCAATCATCACCGGAATGCCGATAAGTAAAATACAGCCCAGATACACAAGCACAAAAGCACCGCCGCCATATTCGCCGGTGATATAGGGAAACTTCCAAATATTGCCTAGCCCGACGGCGGAGCCTGTGGCGGCAAGAATAAAGGTCCAGCGGCTTTTCCATGTGACATTGGTGGTCATCGTGTTCAGTGTCTCTGGTGGAAAGGTTATTGGCTTGGTTTTGATTGTAACGGCTATCGGAGATATGCCCAAGCGGCAAACTTTGTTGTTTTATTGTGGTAATAGTTGTTTAGCGTGAATATAAATTGATCAGTTGCTGCTATGAAGGGCAGGGCTGTTGTATAATTCGCGACCATTTTATTCAACGACGAATTTCATTCCATGATTGATACGCTGCGCAATATCGCCATTATCGCCCACGTTGACCACGGTAAAACCACATTGGTGGATAAACTGTTGAGTCAGTCGGGAACCCTTGACCGCCGCAACCAAGATTCCGAGCGGATCATGGACTCCAACGACCAGGAGAAAGAGCGCGGTATTACTATCCTTGCAAAAAATACCGCCATCGAGTGGAACGGCTACCGTATCAATATTGTTGATACCCCTGGCCACGCCGACTTTGGTGGTGAAGTAGAACGCGTCCTGTCGATGGTCGATAGCGTTTTGCTGCTAGTTGATGCGGTTGACGGCCCTATGCCGCAAACCCGCTTCGTAACCCAAAAGGCGTTCGAGCAAGGCTTGAACCCCATTGTGGTTGTGAACAAAGTTGACCGTCCAGGCGCGCGCCCTGACTGGGTTGTTGATCAGGTGTTCGACCTGTTCGACCGTTTAGGTGCGACTGACGAACAGCTAGACTTCCCCATTATGTTTGCATCCGCAATCAATGGTGTTGCTGGTCTGGATCATGAAAACCTTGCTGAAGACATGACCCCCTTATTCCAAATGATCGTCGATAAAGTGCCTACGCCAGAAGTTGATGCTGAAGGCCCGCTGCAAATGCAAATTTCGGCGCTCGACTACAATAGCTATGTTGGTGTAATCGGTGTTGGTCGTATTACCCGCGGCACTATGAAAGCCAATGACCAGTTGGTTGTGGTGGGTGCAAACGGTAAAGCTCGCAAGTGTAAATTGCTGAGCGTGATGGGCTATTACGGCCTTGAGCGAGTTGAAGTGCCTGAAGGTAAGGCGGGTGAAATCGTTTGTGTTACGGGTATCGAAGGCCTGAATATCTCCGACACACTTTGTGCCCCAAGCCATCCTGAAGCAATGCCGCCACTGAGCGTTGATGAGCCTACCGTTAGCATGACTTTCCAAGTAAACGACTCACCGTTTGCTGGTAAAGAAGGTAAGTTTGTTACATCGCGGAATATCCGCGATCGCTTAGATCAAGAATTGATCCACAACGTTGCATTGCGCGTTGAGCCAGGTGAAACCCCAGACAAGTTTAAAGTATCTGGTCGTGGTGAATTGCATCTTTCAGTATTGATTGAAACCATGCGTCGCGAAGGTTTCGAGATGGGTGTGTCTCGCCCAGAAGTAGTGCAAAGAGAAGTTGACGGCGTTATTCAAGAACCATTTGAACACGTTGTGATTGATGTTGAAGAGCAGCACCAAGGCTCGGTTATGGAAGAGCTTGGTTTGCGTAAAGCCGAGCTGAGCAATATGGAGCCCGACGGCAAAGGTCGCGTTAAGCTTGAGTTTATGGCTCCGGCACGTGGCTTAATCGGCTTCCGTGGTCACTTCCTGACGATGACTTCTGGTAGCGGTATTATGACTACCGTTTTCGATCACTACGGCGAAGTGAAAGGCGGCGAGTTAGCTGGCCGTCAGAATGGCGTAATGGTGTCGATGGTTGGTGGTAAAACACTGAGCTATGGTTTGTTCAACCTGCAGGACCGCGGTCGTTTGTTTATGGGCCACGCAGCTGAAGTGTATGAAGGTCAAATCATTGGTCTTCATAACCGCAACAACGATTTGGTGGTTAACCCTACTCGGGCTAAGCAGCTAACCAACGTTCGCGCCTCTGGTACTGATGAAGCGCTGACCTTGTCGCCGCACATCAAGCATACCTTGGAGCAAGCGCTGGAATTCATTGAAGATGATGAATTGGTGGAAGTAACACCTAAGAGTATTCGTCTGCGTAAGAAGTTACTGAAAGAGAATGAGCGCAAGCGCGCTCCTAAGTCTTAAGTCAGTAAACGTCTCGGCGGCCGTTCAAGGCCGCCGATTTTATCTTTTCTACCCTCCCCTTCGATAGACTACTTACCGATACGCCGATGACTGCGCTACACTAAATAGGTGTATTTCTCACATTGGTCATCGCTATGCTTACCTTGTTTCCCGATATTAAACCTTATCGTACTCATCTTTTGCCGGTCCAATCGCCGCATGTATTGTATGTGGAGGAGTCGGGTAATCCAGATGGCATCCCGGTACTATTCGTTCATGGTGGACCAGGTGCAGGTTGCAGTCCCAGGGCGCGATGCTTCTTTGACCCTGAGCGCTACCGTATTGTCATTTTTGATCAGCGCGGTTCTGGGCGATCAGAGCCACATGCCTGTTTAGATCATAATACGACCCCCGCGCTGGTTGCCGACATGGAACTTATTCGTCAGCATCTCGATATTGAAAAATGGGTTTTGTTTGGCGGTTCTTGGGGCTCAACATTGAGTCTTGCCTATGCGCAGGAACATGCTGATCGCGTGCAGGCGATGATTCTGCGAGGCATATTTCTGTGTCGTCCAAAAGAGTTGGAATGGTTTTATGGCGAGGGTGGTGCGAGCAAAATCTTCCCGGATTACTGGCAGGACTTTAACGACTGCGTTCTACCACGGGATGGCGAAAATCGGATTCAAGCCTATCATCGCGTGCTCCATGGCGAAAATGAGTTAGCCCGAATGTCGGCGGCCAAGGCTTGGTCGATATGGGAAGCCCGCTGTTCAACATTAAGGCCTCATCATGATGTTGCGGACCATTTAATGGATGCGCATACCGCGGTGTCGATGTCGCATATCGAAACCCATTATTTTGTAAACAATGGGTTTATGGTGGAAAATCAGCTGCTAAATAATATGGCTGCGATAGAAAACATCCCGGGCATTATCGTGCATGGTCGTTACGATATGGTCTGCCCACTAGAGAGCGCGATGGAGCTTCATCATCATTGGCCAAGCTCTGAGCTGCATATTATTCGCGATGCCGGTCACTCCGCTTTTGAACCCAGTATTTCTGATGCCTTAATCAAGGCGGGCAATGATATTGCAGACTTACTTAGCAACGGTGAACTAAGCTATTAATGGTTTTGCTGGTTTGCGTACAAAGCTTGCGCTAGCGAGATTTTAGAAAGGGAAAAGAAGAGGGAAAATGAAAGCATTACTACAGCGCGTGCGCTCCGCTAGCGTGGAGATAGATGGTCAATGTGTGGGTGCCATTGAGCAGGGCTTGTTGATTTTTCTTGGTTTAGAAAAACATGATGACGAAGCGGCAGCGGAAAAATTGATGGCGCGAATTTTGGCCTATCGAGTGTTTGCCGATGGCGAGGGTCGAATGAATAAATCGCTTTCTGATATTAATGGTGGGGTGTTACTTGTATCGCAGTTCACTTTGGCGGCGGATACCAAAAAGGGACTGCGCCCTGGCTTTTCGACGGCAGCGGAACCTGCCCGAGCGGAGCAGCTATACGAGTTTGCGCTGGCTCACTTACGCAGTGTGCACGCTGCGGTGGCGAGCGGCCGCTTTGGTGGTGACATGCAAGTCAGTCTAGTTAATGATGGGCCAGTGACATTTATGCTGGAGGCATAACACAGCAAGATTTTAAAAAAGTTCACTATTTATTCTACATTGGTATTAATGCAAGAGACCAAGGTTTATAGGAACTGATTGCTCGAGCGCAGTCTAAATCGCTGTCCATACTACGGAGAGCGAAAATCATGTTAAATAAGAAAACGATACTAATTGCTGCGGGTTTCACTAGCGCACTTGCTGCAGGGCCTTTGCTGGCAAAAGATTTTAGCTATACCTATGTTGAAGGTGGCTTTGCCGATGTCGAAATCGCCAATGACGATGCAGATCAGGTGTACCTTGGCGGTTCCTTGGCTTTAGATAAAAATATTTTTGTTCGCGGCTCACTCGGCAATCTTGACTACAATAGAAACCAAGAGTTCGACACCGTCACTATTGGTGTTGGCAGTGCAAGTAGAATGTCTGATCGCAGCGATTTAGTGGTGGCTTTGGATTATGGTTTTGCTGAGTCAGAAAGTACAAATCCGCTGTTAGATAATATAGATGTCGACACCTTAACGGGTAGCGTAATGTCACGTACGTGGCTCACTAATAACATCGAAGGTAACTTAAGCGCAGGTCTGGCTTATCAAGATGTTGATGGTGATTCTGACTCGGGCGCGGTATTGGGTGCCGGTTTGCGGGTTTACTTTATTCCGCAGTTTTCGGTAGCGGCTAATATCAGCCGCAGTTTTGTCGGGGACTATGATACGGATTCGGTAGGCATTAACGCTCGTTTACAGTTCTAAGAACGTAAAAACCAGTAAAGTTGGTTTTAAAAAGGGCGCCTAGCGCCCTTTTTTTGTGACCGTCTTTAGAAAGATGGTCGTTGTTGGAAGCGCTGCTTCTTCCGGTAAGGGAATACATCTGCCACATAACCGTTGCGAATGGTTTGCTGGAGCCCTTGCCAGTATGCGGGGTCGTATAGATCGCTGTGTAGTGAGTCAAAAACTTTCTTGGCGCGCTGGTTGCCAGAAAAGAATAAACGGAACTCCTCGGGGAAAACATCTTCCGGGTTGACTTCATACCACGGTTGAGTGGCCATAGCCTGCTCATCATTTTTGGGTTCTGGAAGCTTTCTGAAATTGCAGTCGGTGAGCGGGCAAATTTCATCGTAGTCATAGAACACCACGCGACCGTGACGGGTAACCCCAAAGTTTTTCAGCAGCATGTCGCCGGGGAAAATATTACCTGCGGCCAATTGTTTAATGGCATTACCGTATTCACCCATCACGCTTTCAAGTTGCTGTGTGTCGCAGTCCTTGAGGTAAAGGTTGAGGGGAATCATCTTACGTTCTATATAGACATGCTTTAGTAGCAGGGCATTGCCACTCACACTGATTTTAGAGGGGGCTTCTTTTTCTAATTCGGCAAGAAGTTCGTCGGAGAAGCGGCGACGATCAAATGCTAAATTATTAAATTCTTGGGTGTCTGCCATGCGTCCGCCGCGATCCCAGCGTTTTACCAAGCTGTAGCATTGGCGAACATGTTCTTGGCTCATATCTTTGGGGGGTGTGAAGCGGTCTTTTATGACTTTATATACATAGCCGAAGTCGGGACGGGTAAATACCAGCATAACCATGCCTTTTATTCCCGGAGCGATAATATAGGGTGCATCGCTATTTTGGGTGTCATCGACGGCAAAGCGATAGAACTCGGTCTTGCCGTGTTTGGGCATGCCGATGGCGCTATAAAGTTCGAAGATTTCTTTGTTGGGCATAAGCCGATTTAAAAAGGCGATATACTCTGAGGGAATAGAGGTGTCGACCATAAAATAGCTGCGGCTAAAACTAAATAGAATCGAGATGTCGTCTGGGTCATGCAATACCGTGTCGACGAAAATAGATTTATTTTCGCTGTGCAATATGGGTAACACAAAGGGCATATTAAAATCGCCGCTGACAATGCGCCCCACCAGATAAGCGGCCTTGTTACGAAAGAATAATGACTCCAGAGTTTCCACGACCACTTCTTTGCCATTGTCGCGAATTTTTGGAATTAATACCTGGTTGACCACCTTCATGATAAAACCGATATCGCGCTCTTGATCTTCCCAGGGAATATTGAATTCACAGTCGTCTAACATTGAGCGAACGATGCTGGCGGCATTGTCGCCGTTAAAGCGATAGCGTTTAAGTATCGAGTCACTGGCAATCGGTGGGCGCTCATGATTCGAAGTTAGTGCGAAGGTGTGGATGTCACGGATTTTTTCGTGGTCAAAAACATGGCAATAGATGGAGTTAAAAAAAGACTGAGCAATTTCGTAATTGTCATGATTTTGAATAAGTTCGGCGTATTCCTGTTTTGCTATTTCCCAGTTGTCGCGATTTTCAACGCTGCCACCGGTGATGGTGTAAGCCGCTTCTGCAACGATGGCGCGCTTTTCCTTCCAGAGCACTAGCCGGTCGCGAATTGCCTTTTGGGCACCATGCCAGTCGGCGGCCTCAAAACGCGCTTGGGCGCCAAGGGTGATGTTTTTGTATTCCGCGAAAAACGCATCAAAGCCATTTAATATAGCCATGGCAAGCCGGCGAGTATTGGTGGTCACGTTAGGGTGTCGTCCTATTGTTGCGGTCTTGCGGATTGCGTGTGGTTTGTAGCAACTGATTAAGCGTGATCAGGCTAGCATGCGGCGCTGACCACGTCTGCACGGTATTTTAGTGCATATTGATTTAAAGGAAGCAGTCCGCCATGACTTCCATTGCTTCGGGTTGCGCGCAGTTGAGTAGCATAGAATTTATTTCGCCGCGTTTTGATGCTGCCTTCCAGTCGGCGGCTCGTTCGCGAATACGCGCTTCGGGGCCGACAAGGGCAACTTCATCTACTAGTTCGTTGGGTATGGCGTCGCGTGCTTCATCTTTTTTGCCGGCTAGATATAGGTCTTGTACTTGTTCTGCAGCATCGCCGTAGCCCATGCGTGAGGCGTAGTCAGTATAGAAATTTTTGCCCTTGGCGCCCATGCCGCCAATATAGAGGGCAAGGAAGTCTTTAACAAAGTGACGACAGCCGTCAAGGTTGTCGTCCATGATAACGCCAACAAAGGGAGCAACATCGAAGTCGGCCTTACTGCGGCCACTTTTCTCCAGGCCTTTATCTATGCTGGGTTTGAGAACAGAGTATTTCTCTGGGCTCATCCAAACAGGGAATACGCCGTCTGCGACTTCCGCTGAGGCGGCAACCCCGGCCGGTGTTATTGATGCGGTATAAATGGGAATGCTTGGGTCGCCGTGCAAAATCGACTTTAAGGGTTTGCCAAGGCCGGTTGCACCGGGGCCTTTATAGGGCATTTGGTACATAACACCGTCAAATTCTACTGGGCCTTTACGCTCGAATATTTCCTTCATGATTTGAATATATTCACGGGTGCGAGTGACCGGCTTGCCATAGGGGACGCCATGCCAGCCTTCTACGACTTGAGGGCCTGAGGCGCCGAGTCCGACAATAAAGCGGCCGCCGGATAGTTGGTCTAGGCTCATGGCTGTCATTGCCGCCATGGCAGGGGTGCGAGCCGGCATTTGCATGATGGCAGTGCCCACTTTAATTGTGCTAGTTTGTGCCAGTATCCACGCCGCAGGAGTAACGGCGTCTGAGCCATAGGCCTCGGCTGTCCACACAGAATCAAAGCCTAGTTTTTCAGCCTGTTTAACGGTATCCATGGGCACTGTTAGTTTTGCGCCCGAATAGCCGAGTAATAGTCCAAGTTTCATGTGCGTCTCCCGCGTTCAGTTTTATTGTTTGCTTATTAGGATAAAGAATAGCGTAATTACGGCGTTACTAGCGCCTCTGATGACACGATAATACCGCTTAGATCTGCGTAGAGATACTCGCCGGCGCCAATCGTGGTGCCGCCAAATTCGAGTTGAATATCACAGCGACCATCACCTAGTTTTTCGGTTTTGCGCGGCACGCAGCCCAGCGCCATAATGCCTATCGGCATGGTCGCAATTTCTTCAACATCGCGAAGATAGCCATAAATAACAATGCCGGCCCAGCCATTGTCGGCAGCGGCCTTGGCGAGATTATCGCCGAGTAATGAGCGCCGCGGTGAGGCGCCGCCATCTACGACTAATACGCGGCCGTGACCGGCTTCCTTTACTCGCTCTGCCACTTTGGAATTGTCTTCAAAGCATTTGATGGTGGCAACCGGGCCGTGAAAATTTTGTTTGCCACCGTAGTGATGGAATTGGCCTTCAATAACGCGGACGTTGTCGCCGTGTTCATCACAGAGATCTGGGGTGGATATATTATGCATGACTCACTCCTTGGCTTTGAATTGTGTAGAAATTCGAGGCTGTGTTGTTGATCATTGTTTTGTATCTTGGTGCTGGCGTCCAGTATCTTTCGCAAAAAGGCCGCCATTGCCGTCCGATTTTGTCTGCCGTGCTAAGCATTGATCAGATGGGTTTATTTAGCCAGTAATGATCTCTAGGTATGAGGCATCAATATCAGCGTTAATATAGGCCATGCCCAATACACTTAAGTACTTTAGGCGATCAGCTTTCATCAGGTCTATTTCGGGTATGCCGAAACCGTTGTCCTGATAAATGCCGGCTAGATAGCCCATAAAGTCCTCGCCTTCCTTGAGTAGCAGCAAGCTCGCTGCGCCCACATCGGGTTTTACTTTGAGGTTCAATTCTTCTGGCAGCGTTACCGCAACCACGACGGGCTGTTCATCACCGTCAACTCGCACGCTGCGGTCTCTTACCGTTTGCTCAGCCCAGTAAAAAGCTAACTCCTTGCTTTGGGTTAAGAAAACTGGCTCGATCGATTCCGTATAGCTATTGCCGATAGCGGCCATGGTTTTCTTTGCGGCGTCCTTTAGCGCTTTATCGCCTGAGCGCTTTAAGCCCTGTTGTGTGATTGAGTCGACCAGTGCAGATGAGGTGCCGTGATACCAGATGTTGCTCGTCGCAAACCCCTGGTCACTTAGCACGTCTTTAGCGTCTTTAAGAAAAGTAGGTGTGTCAGTCATATTTGAAATCACTTAATCAGTTTTAGGTCGTTATCTTAGTCTATTAGGGCCTGTTCACACTAATTCGATTATTACTGCTGGCGGTAATTTTTGCATCTAGCTAGGTGGTAGCTACGTTGTTTGGTCGCAGCAGGAGCAATCGAATTCCCCAGTAAAAAAGGCGACACCTTTTGCAAGGGGCCGCCTTTCTTTCATCGCTGGAGTGACCAGCGATGGGGTGTGCTAAACGCTAATTGAGCTTAGCCGAACTGGTTAGACGTGTTTTTCGCGCCGCCAGCTTTCAGTGCAAGTTCACCAGCATAGTATTCTTTGTGGTCGTCACCCATGTCTGAGCCAGACATGTTTTGGTGCTTAACACAGGCAATACCTTGACGGATTTCTTTACGCTGTACGCCAGCAACATAACCCAGCATACCTTGCTCACCGAAGTACTCTTTAGCAAGGTTGTCAGTAGACAACGCAGCAGTGTGGTAAGTCGGCAGAGTGATCAGGTGGTGGAATACGTTCGCTTCACGAGCAGTATCTGCTTGGAAAGTCTTGATGCGAGCATCAGCGACTGCAGCCAATTCAGTTTCGTCGTATTCAGCTGACATCAGGCTCGCACGATCGTAAGCAGATACGTCTTTGCCTTCAGCAGTCCAAGTATCGAAAGTTTGCTGACGGAAGTTCAGAGTCCAGTTGAAAGAAGGAGAGTTGTTGTAAACCAACTTCGCATCTGGGTGAACTTTACGAACATCGTCCATCATGCCTTTGATTTCGTGAACGGTCGGAACGGCTGTTTCAATCCACAGCAGGTCAGCGCCAGCATTGATAGCTTCGATACAGTCGAATACGCAACGCTCGTGGCCAGTGCCTTCGCGGAATTGGTACAAGCCAGAAGGCAAGCGCTTAGGACGAACTAGCTTGCCGTTACGGTTGAAGCATACGTCGCCTTCAGCCATGTCAGCTACGTTGATTTCTTCAACATCAAGGAAAGAGTTGTATACGTCGCCCTGATCGCCTGGCTCTTTAACAACAGCGATTTCTTTGGTCAGGCCAGCGCCTTCAGAGTCGGTACGTGCAACGATAACGCCGTTGTCGACACCCAGCTCCAAGAAAGCGTAACGCAGTGCGCGCAGCTTATTGTGGAAGTCGGCGTGGGGTACGGTTACTTTGCCGTCCTGGTGACCGCACTGCTTTTCGTCAGCAACTTGGTTTTCGATCTGCAGGCAGCAAGCGCCAGCTTCGATCATTTGCTTGGCCATCAGGTAAGTCGCTTCGGCGTTACCGAAACCAGCGTCGATGTCAGCAACGATAGGTACTACGTGAGTAACATGGTTGTCGATTTGATCTTGGATCTTGGCTTCTTCAGCAGTGTCGCCAGCTTCGCGAGCAGCATCTAGGGCGCGGAACAGACCGCCCAGTTCACGTGCATCGGCTTGGCGCAGGAAGGTGTACAGCTCGCGTACTAGGTCGGCAACAACTGTTTTTTCGTGCATTGACTGGTCAGGCAGGGGACCGAATGCAGAGCGCAGTGCAGCAACCATCCAACCAGACAGGTATAAGTAGCGGCGATCGGTTTTGCCGTTGAAGTGTTTCTTGATAGAAATCATCTTCTGCTGACCGATAAAGCCGTGCCAGCAACCCAGAGACTGAGTGTATTTGGTCTTGTCTTTGTCAAACGCTGCCATGTCTGCGCGCATGATGTCGGCAGTGTACTTGGCAATGTCTAGGCCAGTTTTGAATTTGTTCTGTGCACGCATACGTGCTGCAGATTCAGGGTTGATGGCGTCCCAGCTGCTTCCGCCTTCTTGCTTAAGTGCGGCAACTGCTTGGATGTCTGCTTGTAGAGTTGACATATGTGGTCCCTATTTTGTTGCGAGTTGGGTGGTGAACGCTGGCTAGTCTACGCGCGGCGGTTAAATTTTTCTAATTTATAGTTATTATGTCGAGTATTCATATTGAGAATGTCGCGTGTTTAATGTTTTTTTAGGGTTTATGTGACGACCGAATACTAAGTGCTACAGGGTAAATAAGGTGGCGCCTGGGCTCAAAAAGTCCTTTGATTTCACTTTTGCATTCACAAAAGAAATAGCAGTGATAATATGGATAAATTTGCAGAATTATCCCTAGCTGCTAGGATAGCTGTCTAATTATCGTTAAATTCTGTTTCAAAAAGGAGTGTTTATGTCTTCGGCCATTTCCAGAGTACAGCACAGCGGTCTTCAAATTGCCGATGTACTTTATCGTTTGGTTAATGATGAAGTTGCTCCGGGTACTGGGATCAGCCCAGATACGTTTTGGGCCGCGATGGCGGATATATTAAAGGATTTAGCGCCTAAAAATCGCGAATTGCTGCAAAAACGCGAGCAAATCCAAGCTCAGATTGACGACTGGCACCGTGCCCACGCTGGCAAATTCGATGCTGCGGCTTATAAGGCTTTCTTGCAAGACATTAACTACCTGCTGCCAGAGCCAGCAGACTTTAGCGTTGCTACCGAAAACGTAGATGAAGAGATAGCGACTCTTGCTGGTCCTCAGCTGGTTGTGCCGGTAATGAATGCACGCTATGCACTTAATGCAGCGAATGCGCGTTGGGGCAGCTTGTACGACGCACTTTACGGCACCAACGTGATCTCAGAGGCTGACGGCGCCGATAAGGGCAAGGGTTACAACCCGGTGCGCGGCGCTAAAGTTATCGCCTATGCACGCCAGTTTCTCGATCAGCACACCAGCTTGAGTGCTGGCAGCCACGTGGACGCTACTTTATATAGCGTCGTTGACGGTGCTTTGGCCGTTACCTTGGCCGATGGCAGCGTGACGGGCTTAGAAGATCCTTCGCAGTTTGTCGGCTATTTGGGTGACGCGACAGCGCCGACCAATATTTTGCTGATCAATAATGGTCTTCACATTGATATTCAGATTGATGACCAACACCCGATCGGAAAAGATGACGCGGCACGCGTGAAGGATGTTGTACTCGAGTCTGCCCTCACTACGATTCAGGATTGTGAAGATTCTGTTGCTGCGGTCGATGCAGACGACAAAGTTGAGGTCTACCGCAACTGGGTGGGTCTGATGAAGGGCGATCTTCAAGAAGCCTTTATGAAAGGTGGCAAGGAGCTTACTCGTACCCTGGCCTCCGACCGTGTATTCACCGCGGCCGGTGGTGGCGAAACCGTATTGCACGGACGCAGCTTATTGTTAGTGCGTAATGTCGGCCATTTAATGACCAATGGCGCGATTATTGACGCCGATGGTTTTGAGGTGCCAGAAGGCATTATGGATGCCATGGTGACCGTGCTTGCGGCTATGCACGACCTGAAGCAAACCGGCGCATTGCGTAATTCTCGCGCTGGCAGTGTGTATATCGTTAAGCCCAAAATGCATGGTCCTGAAGAAGTTGCCTTCGCCGCAGAATTATTCTCTCGCGTTGAAGATGCCTTTGGTCTAGCTCGCAATACCTTGAAAATCGGCATCATGGATGAAGAGCGCCGCACTACGGTGAATCTAAAGGCCTGTATTGCAGCAGTACCTGAGCGCGTTATCTTTATAAACACAGGCTTCTTGGATCGCACTGGTGATGAAATTCACACCAGCATGGAAGCGGGCCCCTTTGTTCGCAAAGCAGATATGAAGAAGCAGGCGTGGATCAATGCCTACGAAGATTGGAATGTTGATATCGGTTTGGCTTGCGGCTTAAGTGGTCACGCTCAGATTGGTAAAGGTATGTGGGCAATGCCCGATGAAATGGCGGCGATGATGGATGCCAAAATTGGTCACCCGAAAGCCGGCGCAAACTGCGCTTGGGTACCTTCACCCACCGCGGCGACCTTGCACGTGATGCATTATCACCAAGTAAATGTGCTGTCGGTGCAGGAGCAATTGGCCAGCCGTCAGCGTGCGGCGCTGGATGATATTTTGTCCATACCCGTTGCCCAAAACCCAAGCTGGAGTGCGGAAGATATTCAGCAAGAGCTGGATAACAATGCGCAGGGCTTGCTGGGTTACGTGGTGCGCTGGATTGATAACGGTGTAGGTTGTTCCAAGGTGCCAGACATTAATGATGTTGGGTTAATGGAAGACCGTGCCACGCTGCGTATCTCTAGTCAGCATATCGCTAACTGGTTGCGTCATGGTATTTGCACCGAAGCACAGGTGCTTGAAACTTTGAAGCGTATGGCGGCCGTTGTTGATGGTCAGAACGCGAGTGATGCCGAATACACCCCCATGGCGGCTAATTTTGACGGCAGCGTGGCGTTTCAGGCGGCCTTAGAATTGGTTCTAAAAGGATGCGAGCAGCCCAGCGGTTACACCGAGCCGGTTTTGCATCGCCGTCGTATAGAGTACAAGGCAAAACAAGCGGGCTAAATAGCTTAGCTACCGTTTGCTGCAACAGTTCCTGTCAGTGAGGTTTGGCCCGGATTTTCCGGGCCTTTTTTATTTTCGGCTTCGCACTTTTTCACTCCGCGCTAAGTTGTGGTGCGCTGGCGCGTGTTTGCGGGGCTAACTGGCAGAGTCTAGAAAAAAACCTCATAATCACTGCTAATTATAAAATTAAGCGGAGTTATTTTTGTTATGAATCTGTCGCGTATTGACCTAAACCTGCTTGTTTATCTCGATGTATTGCTGCGGGAAAAAAATGTCACCCGGGCCGCCGAGCAATTGGGGATTACTCAGCCGGCATTGAGTAATGGTCTGCGACGCCTGCGTGACTTGTTCAATGACCCTCTGCTGGTAAGAACCAGCGAAGGCATGACTCCGACCGAGCGCGCCCTAGAATTGCAGCCGCAGGTGCGGAATATTCTGTCATCGGTTGAGCAGGCAGTGTTGCCGGTATCTGATTTTGAAGTGACAGAAAGCACCCGTGTGTTTCGGATTATGGCCAGTGACTATGCAGAATCGACCTTGTTGGCACCGCTATTGTTCAAGCTGCGGGACGAGGCGCCGAATATCACCTTAGATGTTCTTACCCCCAGTGATGTTACCTTTCAAGATTTGGAGCAGGGCAAGATCGATATGGCGATTAACCGCTTTGATCGTCTGCCGCAGTCTTTCCATCAAGCCACCGTTTGGCGAGATAGCTTTTCGTGCTTAATGAGTAGTAATAATAAGGCTCTCGCTAATTTCGATATGGATGCATTTTTGGCGGCACCGCACATCTGGGTAAGTAAGACGGGTATGGGGGTGGGTCGAGGGATGAGCCAACGCGATAGCCAGCGGCTGGGCTGGGTCGATGAGGCCTTGGCTGAGTGTGGCCACGAGCGCCAAATTCGCGTGTTTACCCGCCATTATCAAGTGGCGGCACTGCTGGCTAAGCATCCAGACTTGATCGCTACGCTGCCGACCCAGGTCGCTCGCCTGTATGACGAAGACCCGCGCTTGGCGACCCGCAAGCCGCCATTTATGATTATTCCCATTGAGTTGAAACTGGCATGGAGTCCGCTGCTACAGCACGACCCCGGCCATATTTGGCTGCGCCGTCGCATTGTTGAAGTTGGCCAAGAAATCACTAATCCAGACTGAGTTAGTTCAAGAGTTTGCCCGTCGACGCGGTGGAAAACCTTGTGAGCCGTGTCTGTTCTGTCTAGGCGTGCCCTCAGTCTTAGTCTGGGCTAATTTCGGTATGGCTCGTCGATAACGGTGAATACGGCGTTAATATCGGCCAATTTCTAATAATTTATGGCTCTTGCGTGACCTCGTCGGGCAAAACTGTCATGCTTAACGGCTTACTTTAACGGGAGGCTCCCATGATTATAGCGAATGATTGCGTAGTGGCATTTCACTACACCCTGACTGATGAAAGCGGTGTTGAAATTGATACATCAAAAGGTCAGGAGCCATTGGCATATCTACACGGCCACGGCGGCATCATTCCGGGGCTTGAGCGCGAATTGACGGGTAAAACCATCGGTGATGCGATGAAAGTAACGGTACAGCCAGCAGATGGCTACGGTGAGCAAAATGCTGAATTGATTCAGCCAGTGCCCCGCGCTGCGTTCCAGGGCGTTGATCAGATTGAAGTTGGTATGCAATTTCAGGCTGAGGGTGCCGGTGGTCAAATGCAAACAGTGGTAGTCAAAGAAGTGGATGACGAGAATGTCACTGTTGATGCCAACCACCCCTTGGCAGGCCAAGTACTGAACTTTGATGTCAGCATTGAATCAGTGCGCGCTGCAAGCGAAGAAGAATTGGCCCACGGCCACGTTCATTAATTTCTTCTGATGCTATATGCGAGCGTCGCTCCGGCGCTCGTAATCTCTCTAATATTTAAAATTTGGCAAGAAACCTGCTTATTAGGGGTATTTCCTCGAGCCAGAATTTTGATCTCTGCCGCGAAAAGTGCGCAGGGAGTCAGGGGGCTCATCCCTGTTCAGCGCCGCTAGAGCGCGCTTGTTGCCAGCAATAGCCGGGCTTAGGCCTAGTGCCGCAGCAAAGGAAGAATAGTGCCAGAGACTCAATTTGCTTGTGGGACTTGGCGGGCAATATGGTCTAAGGTAAAGATAAATACGCTCGCTTAGGAGGGATGTTTTGGCTAGCGTCACAGATAATCTGAATATATTCCTCGAAAGAGAGCGATTGCCCGATAGCTATCGGGAGCAGGCGCAAAACAGTTTTATCCCCTTTATCGAATCGCTTCGTCCCCTGTTGGGAGTCAAGAAGCATGTTCCGGTCTTGGGAATTCACGGCTCCCAGGGCAGTGGTAAATCTACCCTCGCAGAATTTATTTATTGGTATTTACATGAGGGCGACGGGCTCAATATTGCGCAGCTGTCCCTAGATGATTTCTATCTCACTTTGGCGCAGCGCCAGCAGCTAGCCAGCAGCATTCATCCGCTTTTGCGCACCCGTGGGGTGCCCGGCACCCATGACGTATCTTTAGCTTTGGAGACCATTGCCAAGCTTCGCGCACTGGGCTCAGGCCAAGTATTGCGACTACCACGGTTTGATAAGGCTCGCGATGATCGGGCACCCGAATCCAGTTGGCCAGAGGTACGTGGGCCAATAGATTTAATTGTGTTTGAAGGGTGGTGTGTGGGCGCTAGCCCGCAAATGCCCGATGAACTGGCGTCGGCAATGAATGACTTGGAACAGCGGGAAGATGCTGATGGCAGATGGCGGCAATATGTGAACACTTGCTTAGCCGATGATTATCAAACCTTGTTTTCGGAATTAGATTATTTGCTCATGTTGCGCGCGCCAAGTTTTCATTGTGTTGCAGATTGGCGGGGTGAGCAGGAGGAAAAGTTAGCCCAGCGTCAACAGGATGGTGCGTCAACGCCAGGCTTGATGGATAGTGCCGCGATACAGCGCTTCATCCAGCACTACCAGCGCTTAACAACACATTGCTTAAATACCCTGCCAGCCAGCGCAGACTGCGTGATGTCTTTGGGAACCCAGCGAGAGATTTTGGCTGTGGAATATCGAGAGGAAAAATGACAGTGGGTTTAGCAAAAAATATCATTTTTACTGACCTTGATGGCACGCTCCTAGATCATGATAGTTACTCCTTTGATGCCGCGGCACCAGCATTGGCGGTCATCGCAGAGCAATCGATTATCTGGGTGTTAAACACCAGTAAAACCTGCGCAGAATTACTCCCGCTCTCGCGTCGTCTTGGCAATCCCTATCCCTTTATAATCGAAAACGGCGCCGCAGTGGTTGTTCCCCCGGGATGCGACTTTCTGGCTGATGTCAAAATGGAAGAGATAGACGGAGCGCGTCATAAGCGCTTTGCTCCCCATCGCCGCGACATTGTCGCGCTTATCCACGGTTGGCGAGAAGACAAGGCTTACCGTTTTTCAGGCTTTAGCGATTTTGATGCTCCCGCCCTACAGGACATCACCGGACTGAGCATCGCCGATGCCGAGCTGGCCCTGCAGCGGGATTACTCCGAGCCAATTTGCTGGCAGGACACTGAGGAGCAATGGCAGCGGTTTAGCGCCGACCTCCGCGCAGCCGGTTTGCAGGCTCTGAAAGGGGGGCGCTTCCACCATATTATGGGGCCGGCAAACAAAGGCTTGGCGATGTCGTGGCTGGTTTCTTGCTTATACCCCACAGGTGCCCAACCACGGGTGATTGCCCTGGGTGATAGTGGCAATGACGTGGCCATGTTGGCCGCTGCGGATGTTGGTGTGGTGGTGAGATCTGATCATCACGCGCCACCAAAGATAAATGACCCGCATGGCAGCATTTTGCTTACCGAGCAGTGTGGCCCTGCAGGATGGAATGAGACCTTGCTAGAATTATTAAAGTGATACGTATTGCGAGCTATGCTTAGTAATTGGTATTGAAACGATAAAAAATAAACGAGATTGTTATGGCCGATTTTTATCAGAATGGCATTATTACTACCCTTCATAATTTAGTTGATAGGCCGATTGAAGACTTAGAAGCCGAGTTACTAGGTTTTTCCAAGCGGCGGCCTATGGCGTTAATTTTGCCGTCATTGTTTTCCGAATTAGAAGGTTCGGCATTGCCCGCCATCATCGATGAAATTGCCAAAGTAGATTATATCGATGAAATTATTATCGGCCTCGATCAGGCGAACGAGGAGCAGTATCGCCACGCACTAAAATTCTTTAGCCGGCTACCTCAGCGCCACCGCGTATTGTGGAATGACGGCCCGCGTTTACAGGCAATTGATCAGCGCCTTAAGGGTCGGAGTCTGTCACCCGCAGAGCCAGGCAAGGGCCGTAATGTATGGTTTTGTATTGGCTATATACAGGCTTCTGGGCGGGCCGAGGCAGTCGCCTTGCACGACTGCGATATTTTAACCTATGACCGACGCATGCTGGCGAAATTATTTTATCCGGTCGCCAACCCCGGTTTTAACTATGAATTCTGCAAAGGCTACTATGCCCGTGTTGCCGATGGAAAAATAAATGGCAGGGTAAGTCGTTTATTAGTTACCCCCTTGATTCGTTCACTCAAAAAAATATTTGGTTCCTTAGATTATTTAGATTATCTCGACAGTTATCGCTACCCTTTATCGGGTGAGTTTTCTATGCGCAAAGATGTTTTGAATGATCTAAGAATACCCAGTGATTGGGGCTTGGAAATTGGTGTTTTGTCAGAAATGTATCGGAATTATTCGACCAACCGTTTGTGTCAGGTTGATATCGCTGATGCTTATGACCACAAGCACCAAGAACTATCTGAGGAAGATGATGCCGGTGGCTTATCTAAAATGTCTATCGATATTGCCAAGGCGGTGTTTCGAAAGTTGGCAACCAATGGCGTGGTATTTAGTAGCGAAACCTTCCGTACTATTAAGGCAACCTACTATCGTGTGGCCTTAGATTTTGTAGACAGTTATCGCAACGATGCAGTGATGAACGGCTTGAATTTAGATTTACATCGCGAAGAGCAGGCGGTCGAATTATTTGCTCAAAATATTGTTAAAGCCGGCAATATGTTTTTAGAAAATCCCATGGAAACCCCGTTTATTCCGAGCTGGAATCGAATATGCAGCGCCGAACCAACGCTGCTGGACGACATGATGGCGGCCGTCGTTGCCGACAATGAGGAATTTTCTTGAATGACAGATTTATCGCCACAGCAGCATTTGCGTGAACGGCTTAGCGCCCATCTAGAGGTTTTATATCCCAACCTCGACAAGGTGTCGCTGCTGGACGATATGATTTCTCTCATGGCCTTGGATCACCGGTGTTTTATGCCCGAGGCGCATAAAAATCTGTGGACTGAAAGTGACGCTCTAGTGATTACTTATGGCGACTCGATCATGCGAGATGGCGAGTGGCCTCTGCATACCTTGCATGATTTTCTGCGCAAAGAGTTGCGCGGTTTAATTAGTGGCGTTCATATTTTGCCATTCTACCCTTATAGCTCGGACGATGGTTTTTCGGTAATTAACTATGTCGAAGTCAATCCATCACTGGGCGATTGGAAAGACATTAATGCGATTGCCCGCGATTTCGATTTAATGGCAGATCTAGTGATCAACCATTGCTCAAGTCGCAGTGTGTGGTTTGAAAACTTTAAGCAACGCCGCGATCCAGGTATGGATTATTTTGTTGAAATTGATCCCGCTACAGATTTGAGTGAAGTGGTTAGGCCGCGTACCAGTCCGCTTCTAAACGAGGTGCAAACCTTAGACGGTAAACGTCATGTTTGGTGTACGTTTAGTCATGACCAAGTTGATCTTAATTTTCAAAACCCGACAGTACTATTAGAATTCGTAAAAATAATTCGTTATTACCTCGATATGGGTGTCAAAATTTTCAGGCTCGACGCCGTGGCCTTTTTATGGAAAGTGCCGGGCACAACAAGCCTGAATTTAGAAGAAACCCACGAGGCGGTGCGGCTGCTGAGAACCTTGATAGAGCATGCGGTGCCTGAAGCCATTATTATTACTGAAACTAACATTCCACTGCGGGAAAATTTGGCCTACTTCGGTAACGCCAACGAGGCGCACTTAGTTTATAACTTTTCCCTGCCGCCGCTGTTAATTAACACAATGGTTAGCGGCAGTTGTAAGGCTTTAAAAACCTGGATGATGGGAATGCCTGCCGCACAGGACGGCACCACCTATTTTAATTTTATTGCCTCCCACGATGGAATTGGCCTGCGCCCGGCAGAAGGTTTATTGGATGACACTGAAATTAACCAGCTAGTCACACTTATGCAAAAGAGCGGCGGTCGAGTGTCTTGGCGCGCTCTGGCCAGTGGGGAGAACCGCCCCTACGAAATTAATATTAGTCTCTTTGATGCAATGCGCCGTCACCTGCACGCTGAAAACGAAAATGATGGCGAAGACGGTTTTCAGGAGCAGCGTTTTATCTGTGCCCATGCCCTGATGTTGGCAGTTCAAGGCGTACCCGCATTTTATATTCATAGCTTATTGGCAACGGAGAATGACGAAAATCGAGTGCTTCACACCAGTCATAACCGCTCGATAAACCGCCATCAATGGGTAGCCGATGACCTTGAATCGCAGCTGGGGACAAACAGTCATCACGCGCGGGTGTTCAAGGTGTTAAAGGAGCTTATTGCACTGCGCTCCGCACAAGCGGCATTTCACCCCAATGCTGCACAGTATCCTCTGCACCTGGGTGACAAGGTGTTTGGTATTCGCCGCGAAAGTCATGCCAGTGGCGCAGCGATTGTGGCGGTTTACAACATCAGCGCTGAGCCCCAAGAGATCTTGCTGGCAGACTTAAATTTAGATGAGTCGGCGCACTGGCTAGACATATTAAATGATGACGCGGATTTACGAAGCCAGGCAAGCCTTGCCCTTGAGCCTTATGGCTACTGCTGGCTACGTCGCTGCGATAAGGTAGATGCGGCTAGTTAAAATGTGAAATGCTTGGTATTAGGCTGTGATTCTGCTTCTATAGGCCGGCAATATCACTGCCGATAGCCCCGTCGCTTTCGTCTTGTAGAAATAAAGCATTTTGGGCTATTGAATTGCGCCGCGCGTCCCCCCAACTCTCGGTTGGCGCTAGAGAATAATAGCTAAATTCATTCCCTGAGGTGATCAACCATGTTTTACGATCTTACTGTTGTACAAGCCAGTAAAATGCTGGGCAATTTAAAAACGATGCTAGAGAAAGCGGCGTTATTTGCCGAGGCCAAAACAATCAATCCTGAGGTACTCTTAACCTCGCGCTTGGCGCCCGATCAATTTTCCTTGATTCGCCAAGTACAAATTTGCTGCGACACCGCCAAGCTCGGTGCGGCAAGACTCGCAGGAAAGGCAGAAAGCGCACCAAAGCATGAAGACACCGAGACTACCCTAGATGAACTGTATGTTCGTATTGCGGCGGTGCAGGAGTATTTGGCTAGCTATAAAGAGGCCGACTTTGCCGATACCGCAAGTCGTGAAATTAGTTTGCCTTGGTTAGATGGCAAGAAAATGCTGGGCAGTGCCTTTGCCATTAATTTTGTCATTCCCAATCTCTACTTTCACGTCACTACCGCCTTTTCAATACTTCGCCACAACGGGGTAGACATCGGTAAGCTGGATTATCTGGGCAGCATTCCTTTCCTAGATTAAATGGCCATAGCACAGCTAGTTAGAGGGGCCGTGCTATTTTATATAGTCGGCCATTGAGCTTCTGATGGAAGACACCATAGCTCGCACGCATTCCATGCGAGAGTAATTGGGTCGCACCAGTAAGCAAATCTCCCTGCTTGGCACGGGCGCCTCAAAGTGAGTGTATCGCAGCCCGTGTTCCCCTTCTTTTATTGCCAATTCTGGTATCAGGGTGATACCCATGCCGCTGGCGACCATATAGCGCAAAGTTTCTAAGCTCGTCGCCTGAAATCGCGAATCTTCCTTCGCGCCAGCAGAGAAACAATAGCCCAGGGCCTCGTCACGTAAGCAGTGCCCGTCTTCAAGTGTGAGTACCCACTGTCCGTTTAAGTCTTTTAAAGTCAGAGCGTCATGTTGCGCCAAAGGATGGTTAACGGTCGAGGCCAATACCAAGGGCTCATCAAACAGGGTATAGCGCTCCACATTTTCCATATTGTCCAGCCAGCTCAGAATCAACACATCGAGCTTGCCTTCATCTAATTGCTTTAGCAGCACATCGGTTTGGTTCTCGTGCAGAAAGAAATTGATATTGGGCATTGCGGCGCTGAGCTTCGCCATAATGTGTGGCAGCAAATACGGCGCGACCGTAGGTATTAAACCAAGATGCATATCGCCGCTTAGCGGGTCGGACAAGGTCCTAGCCTTGTCTTCAAAATC
Organism: Zhongshania sp. R06B22; assembly: GCF_040892595.1. Lineage (NCBI taxonomy): Bacteria > Pseudomonadati > Pseudomonadota > Gammaproteobacteria > Cellvibrionales > Spongiibacteraceae > Zhongshania > Zhongshania arctica. Next base: position 718,255 of record NZ_JBFRYB010000001.1, read on the forward strand.
TTCAGCCGAGCGTAATACTTGCCGCGCGCGTATCAACAGCGCTTCGCCAGCGGGGGTGAGCATGACTTTTTTGCGGTGACGCTCAAACAGCGCTAAGCCGAGCTGATCTTCTAGCTTCATGATCTGCCCGCTGAGGGTGGGTTGGCTAACAAAGCAGGCTTCGGCGGCTCGGCCAAAGTGACCGTGCTCGGCTACGGCATCGAAGTATTGAAGATCACGGATTTTAATCACGGGCTTGCTCGCATTGTATTGGCTAAAGCTATCAATATCATAATAACGATCGATTAGATATGAATATTGCCCTTCCGTAGTATGTCTCCTGAGCTTAAGGCAAACGATTTTTCCTTTATCAAAACGTCAGGAGTGACATTATGTTTCCAACTATTATCAACACAAAAGTACAGCCCTTCAAAGCAACTGCCTACCACAATGGCGACTTTATCGACGTAAGCGATACCGACCTGCTGGGTAAGTGGTCAGTCATTATGTTCTACCCTGCTGACTTTACCTTTGTCTGTCCCACCGAGTTGGGCGACATGGCAGACCATTACGCACAGCTGCAAGAAATGGGCGTGGAAGTGTATTCAGTATCAACCGATACCCACTTTACCCACAAAGCGTGGCACGACACATCCGACACTATTGGCAAAATTCAGTACCCAATGATTGGCGACCCAACAGGCAAGATCTCACGCAACTTCGGCGTGATGATTGAAGAAGACGGTTTGGCATTGCGCGGCACCTTCGTGATTAACCCAGAGGGCGAAATCAAAGTTGCTGAACTACATGACCTCGGCATTGGCCGCTCAGCCAAAGAGCTACTTCGTAAAGTACAAGCTGCTCAATATGTTGCTGAACATGATGGCGAAGTATGCCCAGCTGCATGGCAGCCCGGCGAGGCGACATTGTCTCCTTCACTAGACTTGGTCGGTAAAATTTAATACACCTCTTGGCCTCGGCAACGGGGCCTTTTTAAAGTTTATATCCTTGAAAGAAAAAACCAATTTACGGGATGAGGTAGTCACCATGTTAGACGCGAAAATGAAAAGCCAGTTGGAGGCCTACCTCCAAAATCTTAAAACTCCGGTAGAGCTGGTCGCGTATCTCGATGGCCAAGCCAAATCCCGGGAGCTTGAAACCCTAATGAACGACGTGTCAGCGCTGTCTGCCCTGGTGTCGGTTGTTCAGGGCGAAGATACTGCGGCGCGCCGTCCGGCAATGGGCGTGCGCTCAGTAGCCAAAGGCACAGAAATGCGATTTGCTGGTGTACCGCTTGGCCACGAATTTACCTCATTGGTATTAGCCGTTTTACACAGCGGCGGGCACCCAATGAAAGTCGATAAAGACTTGATAGAACAAGTGCGCAAGCTCGACGGCGAATACCGCTTTGAGACCTATATTTCATTGAGCTGCCAGACCTGCCCAGAAGTTGTTCAGGCGCTGAATATGATGGCGGCAATCAACCCGCAAATCAGCAACGAAATGATCGACGGATCGCTGTTCCAGCAAGAGGTAGATGATCGCAAGGTTATGGCGGTTCCCACCGTCTTTATGAATGGCAAGCAGTTCTCTCAAGGCCGAATTGGCTTGGCCGATATTTTGAAGAAAATCGACAAAAATGCCGGTGCACGCAGCCTTAAGAAACTGGATGAGAAGGGCGTGTTTGACATGCTTATTGTCGGCGGCGGCCCAGCTGGCGCATCGGCTGCTATTTACGCAGCGCGTAAAGGTATTCATACCGGCGTGCTAGCCGATAAGTTCGGCGGCCAATTACTAGATACCGTCAGCATTGAAAACTTTATTTCAGTAAGCGAAACGGAAGGCCCTAAATTAGTCGCCAATCTAGAAGCCCACGTTGGCGCCTACGATGTCGATATTATGCGCGGCCACAAGGCATCTGCGTTGAACGTTGCAGCAGACGGAAGCATAGAAATTAGTGTTGAAGGCGGAGCAGTATTACGCAGCCGTTCGGTACTGCTAGCCACCGGCGCGCGCTGGAGAGAAATGAATGTACCCGGCGAGCAGGAATACCGTGGTAAAGGTGTGGCCTACTGCCCACATTGCGACGGCCCCTTGTTTAAAGGTAAATCCGTTGCAGTAATCGGCGGTGGTAATTCAGGTATAGAGGCCGCAATCGACCTTGCCGGAATAACCGCGCACGTCACGGTGCTGGAATTCGACAGCAAATTACGCGCAGATGAAGTGCTGCAGCGCAAAGCGCGGTCGATGAAAAATATTGAAATTATTACCAGCGCCCAAACCACAGAAGTGCTCGGCGATGGCCAACGTGTTACCGGTTTGCAGTACACAGATCGCAAAACCGGCGACGCGAAGAGCGTCACTCTAGCGGGTATATTTGTGCAGATCGGTTTGATACCCAACACCGAGTTTTTGAAAGGCAGTGTGGCATTAACACCCCGTGGCGAAATTGAAATTAACGCGCGCGGCGAAACATCCATACCCGGTGTGTTTGCGGCGGGTGATGTGACCACCGTGCCTTTCAAACAAATTGTTGTGGCAGTAGGCAGCGGCGCAACGGCAGCGCTGGGTGCCTTTGACTACCTTATTCGGCAAGTGGTTGATGAGCAGGTGGCGTCAGTAAAAACTGAGGAGGGGCAGGCGGCCTAGCCACAGTAAATGTTATACACCTCTTTGCCCCTCATTTGAGGGGCTTTTTTTGTCTGGATATTGATCAATGGAAAGTCCATTTCCTCTTGCCTTTTCACTGAGAGGAGGTAGCTCACTGGCATTAGCTCTCTGCCATTAATACGACTATCTGCTAACAAAGCTGCATATCAAGCTAAGCGAGTTTCGGGCATAAGCAAAACACTATGTCGACAATGCACCCCTAATTTGACATAAGGGCGGTCTGGGGCATATTTCGGCACCAATGTGGTATTTATCGAGCGAATAAGCTGTTTAGGCAGCTTGTCAGTGAACTACTAGAGCAGTTTAATCGTCAGTGAAAATGGCGCTAATATAAGGAAAATCAGCCAGGCTTCTGGCTTTTGAGCCGAATAGCGCTTATTATTCGGCTCATATTGTGATCCAAATGCAGGCTTTATTTGGCTCAAGGCCATTACAGCAATTTGTCATAACCACGCGCAGTGTACGCAACTATGCAATACATCTGGCAACTTCCGGCTTGGCAGCAGGGCACCGCCCCAGCATTTCGCTGGCGGGAAGAAACCTTGCGCCCGCAGCTAGAGCGAGTGCGCCTGCAACAGGGGCGGCTGCTCGGCCAGTCAGAATCCCTAAGCACAGAAAACCAGGCCGCGCACTTGGATGCGCTAGTACAAACCGCCCTGCGCACCAGTGAAATAGAGGGCGAAAAGTTGGATGCCGCCTCCGTGCGCTCCTCGGTCGTTCGGCACCTGGGGCTAGAGCAGGCAGCTTTTGTCGGCACCCCGAAAACCGAAGCACTGGTTAAACTGCTGATCGACGCCTCCAGTAATATTCATCAAGCCCTTAGTCAAAATACACTGTGCCAATGGCAGGCAGCCTTATTCCCTGAAGCGCCAGAACTGCAAACCCTGTATACGCCTGTTTTAAAAGGCCAGTTGCGCAGCGATGCGCCTATGCAAGTCATCTCTGGTCGTATGGATAAACCCACTGTGCATTTTGAGGCGCCGCCTCGGCAAGGCTTGGAAGATGAGCTACAGCGTTTTACCCAGTGGTTTAACAAACCATCTGCGGATGTCGACGCCTTGCTGCGTGCTGCCATTGCCCATCTGTGGTTGATTACATTACACCCCTTCGATGATGGCAATGGCCGTGTTACCCGCGCCGTCACCGACCGCGCGCTGGCCCAAGCCGAATCCAACAGCATTCGTTATTATTCCCTAAGCGCCGCCATCATGGCCCGCCGCAAGGAATACTACGAGCAACTGGAGCAGGCGCAAAAAGGCGACCTGGAAATCACTCCATGGCTACAGTGGTTTTTATCGGTATTAGAAGATGCCATTGCCAAGGGCCTGCAACGCTTTGAACGGGTACTCAATAAAACCCGCTTTTGGCAACAGCACGCGCAAACCGTATTAAGCGAGCGCCAGATCAAGGTACTTAACCGTCTGTTAGATACGCAAGGCGAAGAATTTATCCAAGGTATCAGCGCCAGTAAATATCAGGCAGTGGCCAAGGTCAGTAAAGCCACCGCCACCCGTGAGCTGGCTGACCTTGTACAAAAAAATTGTTTAGCGAAATTATCCGGTGGCGGCCGCAGTACCCGTTATGCATTGGCCATTTCCCTTACAGCAAACGTCACCCAAATAAATAATACCTAATGAGCACACAAGATCTTGTCGCCAAGTTATAGAGTCTCTGTAGCCTGCCTGCGCGGCGACGGCGTGAGTATCACGAGTACATCAACAAGCTTACCTTTTTAGGATGTTTAAAAATAAACTGCTTACCAAAATAGATAAGCTCGAATGGAGCAGCGCCAAGAAAGAAGGGTTGGGCGATAGTTACGAAGGTCTGCTGGAACTTAAGGCCACTGGGAAAACGTCCGGCGTATTAAAGGCGTTGGTCGGCTAATGGCAGAGCGGTACTAGCCACGAATACGGTAATAAACGATTGCTAATTTGTATCCGATTGATTCGATGCGCTTTTATAGGTTAAGCATGATTGCACATATGGGTATTGTGTGGTCTAGTCCATACTTGATTTTCGTTTCCTAACGGAAATTTTGGGCAGAGAGGATTTGCTCAACGCATCCCAGAATAATTACAAAATATTTTGATCCTAGGCGCAAACTTAAACATGATGGTCATTGCAGATTCTGGCTACCAAGTTTATCTCGGTCTTCACAGGGAGAGCCGTGCTCGGCATAAGTGACGATGACAGCACCCACAGACAAGCTAGAAACGCAAACTCGCCAAGAAATCGATGAAAAACTCACTGTCGCTGGTTGGGTGATCCAAGACAAAAAACGCATCAATTTACATGAAAGCCTTGGTGTTGCCGTTCGTGAATTCGATACTGACACTGGCCCTGCCGACTACATGCTGTTCATAGCCGGTAAAGCCTGTGGCATCATTGAAGCCAAGCGCGAAGGCGCCAGTCTCGGCCACGTCGCCGAGCAATCCGGCCGTTACGCCACCTCTAAAACCAAGCATATCCACCGCTGGGCGGCCAATGATGAAGCTCTACCATTCTTGTATGAGGCCACCAATCACGTCATTCGCTTTCGCGACGAACGCGACCCAGCGCCACGTTCGCGCAACATTTTCCATTTTCACCGGCCAGAAACCCTAAAAGACTGGTTAGAACAAAACGACACCTTTCGTGCTCGCTTACAACAGCTGCCCGCACTGAACACCATGGGTCTGCGTGATTGCCAAATCGACGCCGTCCACGGTATCGAAGCCTCACTCAAACAAGGTAAGCAGCGCGCCTTATTACAAATGGCCACCGGTGCCGGAAAGACCTTTACCGCCTGCACCCAAGTCTATCGCCTGGCCAAATTCGCTAAAGCCAAGCGCGTATTGTTTCTGGTTGATAGAGGCAACTTAGGCCGCCAAGCCCACAAAGAATTCCAGCAATACACCACGCCCGACGATGGCCGCAAATTCACCGAGCTCTACAACGCCCACATCCTTGGCCCCGGTGGCATTGGCGATGAAATAAAAGTCACCATCTCCACCATCCAGCGCATGTACTCACAATTGTGCGGCAAAGAAATGGATGAAGAGATAGAAGAGCATTCCACTTTTGAGATGGGCGCCAGCACCATCGCCGCGCAGGAAGTGGTCTACAATCCCCATATTCCGATAGAAACCTTCGACGTCATCATCATCGATGAATGTCACCGCTCCATCTACAACCTGTGGAGCCAGGTGCTCGATTACTTTGATGCCTTCTTAATCGGCCTTACCGCCACGCCCACCAAAAAAACCATCGGCTACTTTCACCAAAACGTGGTTTCGGAATACACCCACGAAGATGCCGTCATCGACCGCGTTAACGTCGGTTACGACATCTACCGCATTAAAACCGAAAAGTCCGAGCAGGGCGGTTTAATGGAGGCCGGTACCAATATCGAAGTGCGCGACCGCCTCACCAAACAAAAACGCTGGGAGCTACTCGACGAAGACGAGCAATACCAAAGAACCCAGCTCGACCGCAGCGTGATCGCCCCCAACCAAATACGCACCGTGATTCAAACCTTTAAAGACCGCTGCCTGCCCGAATGCTTCCCCGGCCGCAGTTGGGTACCCAAAACCCTATTCTTCGCTAAAGACGACGACCACGCCGATCGCATCGTCGATGCTATCCGTGAGGCCTTCGGTGAAGGCAACGACTTCTGTAAAAAAGTCACCTACCGTGTTGGCAAAAAAGGCGCAGAACAAACCATCCAAGAATTCCGCACCAGCCCACGCCTGCGCATCGCCGTCACTGTCGATATGATCGCCACCGGCACCGACATCAAACCGCTGGAGTGCCTGGTGTTTATGCGCGATGTTCGCAGCCAAGCCTATTACGAACAAATGAAAGGCCGTGGCACCCGCGTCATCGCTGATGACGTACTGCTTAAAGTCACACCCGATGCCCCCACCAAAACCCGCTTTGTGCTGGTCGATGCCGTCGGCGTCACCGAAACCGACAAAACCGAAACAAAAAGTCTTGAGAGCAAACCCTCAGTCACTACCGAAAAACTCATGCAGCAAATCGCCATGGGCGATAGAAGCCCCGAAAGCCTGCAAACCCTGGGCAATCGCTTAATCCGTTTAGATATGAAACTCAGCGACGGCCAGCGTAAGCAAATCAATAAATTATTAGAAAAGATAATGGGCCATCCTCTCCCTAAGGGAGAGGACCGAGGAGAGGGTATAAAGGGTACAGAAGAGGCCAACCTAACCCTCGTCGCGGCCAAATTAGTCCACGCAGGCAATACCGATTTTCTCGCTGAACAACTCAAAGCCCAATACGGCAGCGATGAAGTCAGCGACGAACAACGCAAAGCCGTCTATGAACCACTGGCCGACGCGGCCATTACACCCTTTCATAACCCCGATTTGCGTGAGCTATTAGAAACCCTGCGCCGCGACACCGATCAACTGGTCGACGACAGCGCCGATGAATTGCTAGAGGCCGGCTACGATGCCGAAAAAGCCCAGGGCATCATCAGCCGCTACGAAAGTTTTATTAAAGAACACAAAGACGAACTCGATGCCATCCAGCTGATCTACGCCAAACCCTATACCCAGCGCCATTTAAGCTACCAACAAATTGAAGAGCTGGCAGAAGAAATAAAACAGCCCCCTTACAATATCGCACCATTAGAGGTGTGGAAGGCCTACGAGCAACTGGAAAAGGCCAAAGTCAAAGGCGTACCCGCCAAAGAGCTACTTACAAATATTGTTAGCTTAATTAGGTTTTCTACCGGTTTAAGTGATGTGCTGGAGCCATTTCCTGAGTTGGTCAATCTGCGTTTTGAGACTTGGTTGGCTCAGCAAGAAGCAGAGCAAGGAGCCTTCAGCGATGAAAAGAGAGTGTGGTTGCAACGCATCAAAGACCAAATCGCCAATAACGCCGAATTTGAAATGGATGATTTTGAATTAATACCCGAATGCAAAGGCGAAGGTGGGCTATTAAAAGCACAACAACTTTTTGGTGAAGAGCTCAATACAATCGTCCAAGAATTAAACGGGTACTTAATCGCATGATGCCGGCGTGTAAAGACAAAACGCCAGCACAGCCGTTTTGCACAACGAACGTTGCCCGTAGGGCGAAGCACATGGATGTGCTGAGTGAATTACCTGTGATAGTGCAGGAGCTTAATGGATACCTCATTGCATGAGTGTTGTTGAAAGTAACCCGATTAACGAGATTTTAAAAATCCGGCGCGCTACTTGGGAGGAGCTTGAGCTTGAACGTATGGATAGGCGCGGCATGCTCCCTAAATCAGATGCTTGGAAAGCAAAATATAAAGAACCGCGAAGCGCAGATATTGATGGCGTTGGTGCCCTCCCTGAGTATTGGTATTGGGCATCAGTTGCCCAAGTTGGATTTGTAATCAGTGGACAGACTCCTAAGGGCGTTGCTGATGTCGAGGGTGAAGCTGGTATACCTTGGTTCAAAGTTGGGGACATGAACACAGAGGGGAATGAGCTGTTCATCCATAAAGCAAACACCTATCTTACTGTGGGCCAGCTGAACTCATTAAAATTACATGTACAGCCAGAGGGTACGGTGATTTTCCCTAAAAGAGGCGGTGCAATTGCTACTAATAAGAAAAGGGTTCTTTTTCAGCCTAGTGGTTATGACTTAAATACGATGGGTGTTTTCCCCGTTGGAGTTGACAAGAAGTACTTTTGGTATTGGTTTCAAACAGTTGATCTGGGCGCTATAGCGGACGGAGCGATAGTGCCACAAATAAATCATGGGGATATTGAGCCGCTATTAATACCGGTCGCCCCGCCCGAACAACAAAAACGCATCGTCGCCAAAATCGAAGAACTTTTCTCCCATATCGACGCCGGCATAGCCGCCCTCAACAAAGCCAAACAACTGCTCAAACAATACCGCCAATCCGTCCTTAAGGCCGCCGTTACCGGTGAGCTCACCAAACACCTGCCTGGCCGGCAGGCAGGATGGCGTGATCCTCTGTTTAGAAATAAGTGCGGGAAGCTCGTGCCCAAAAATAGCGATAAATACTTTGCTTATGTTTTGGAGTGCGAGAATGGTTCTCTTTATAAGGGGTTTTCCAAGAACCTTTACATGCGAATAGATCAGCATTTATCTGGACAAGGCGCAAAATGGACTAAAGAGCACAAGCCTGTTTCGATTATCCATTTCGAAGAATTTGAAACCGAAAAAGAAGCCGTTGAGCGCGAAAAGTATTTTAAGTCGGGTTCCGGTCGTGAATGGATAAACGAAATACGTGATAAAAATAATCGAAGGTTTGAACCCGCCAGCCAACTGCTAGAACGCATCCTGCTAGAGCGCCGCCAAAAATGGGAAGCGCAGCAGCTTGAGCAGTTTAAAGCGAAAGGTAAAGTGCCGAAGGATGATGGGTGGAAGGGGAAGTATAAAGACCCTGAAGCTTTTGATTCTGAGTTTGAAGTCCCTGAAGAGTGGATTGTTTGCCAGTTTGAGCAGCTAATTTTGGAATTAAAAAATGGTATTTCAAAAAAACCGTCCGAAGCTAAAGGCTTAGCAATACTTCGAATCAGTGCCGTTAGGCCTATGGTTGTATACAAAGATGATGTCCGTTTCTTACCTGAAAATTTTGATTCAAAGGACTTTGAAATAGAAGATGGTGACTTGTTGCTTACTCGTTATAACGGAAACCCTGAGTTTGTTGGGGTGTGCGGAAAGGTAAAAGGACTGGAAAATAAAACGGTTTATCCAGATAAGTTGATGAGAGCTAGACCTGTGAGCACAAAAAAACTCTGCACTGATTATTTGGAATTATCTCTTAATTGTGGGATTTCCAAAGATTTTATTCGTTCAGTAACGAAAACGACAGCAGGGCAATCCGGAGTGGCCGGACGTGATGTGAAAAAATGTCCAACTGTATTGCCGCCTTATGACGAGCAAGTAGAGATAGCAAATATCGTTTCTGGAAAACTTGAAGCTATGAAACGACTAGATGTTGAGGTTGATATCCACCTCTTGAAAGCAGAGAAAAACAAACAGTCGATTTTGGCTTCGGCATTCAGTGGAGCGCTACAGTGAGTGAGAGTGATTTAAGGGAAATAAAGCCGAATCCTCCGCATGGTCTTTACAGCGATGAGCATGTTATCGCTGGTATTCCAATGCCAAAACAGTCGAGGATTGAAAAGTTTTCTGACAGTGAGTGGGAGGAGTTTTCCGAAGAATATGCATATTCACTTAAAGGTTCTTATCATAAGGTTCAAAGGTTTGGCGGTGCTGGTGATAAAGGTTTAGATGTAGCTTGTTTCATTAAAGACCATACTTTTGAGGGTGGGTGGGTTAACTATCAGTGCAAATTTTATGATCATTCTTTATACCCAGGCGATGTCTGGCTAGAATTTGGGAAGGTCATCGTATATTCGCATAGAGGGGATTATCCCACTCCGAATAAGTATTACTTTGTTGCGCCACAGGGTTTAGGCACTTCGTTAGCAATGTTAATTGCAAAACCTAATAAACTAAAAGAAGAAATTAGAAAAAACTGGGCTGATAAAATTGAGTCTAAAATATCAACAACTTTTAGTGCGCCCCTAACTGATGAGCTTTTAGATCACTTTGAAACCTTTGATTTCGGTATATTTGATTCTATTTCAGTTTTAGATATGGTCGCGAGTCATGCTAAAACACCATTTCACGCAGTGAGATTTGGAGGTGGGTTGCCACCAAGACCAGAGAGTGAGTCTCCTCCAGACTTAGCTCATAGCAAGGAGCAGATTTATATCCAACAAATTCTATTGGCTGTTGGAGACAAGGAAAAAGTGGAGGTGGATGATAGATGGATTGATGCAAATGGTTCGTATCAAAAGAACCTGCAAAGGCAGCGTGAAAGGTTTTATTCGGCTGAGTCTTTGAGAAACTTTTCTAGAGACAATGTGCCTCCTGGTACATATGAAAATTTGCAAGAAGATGTCTTTCAAGGCGTTGTTGATATATGTGAAATGAGTTATCTCGATGGATTTGAACGAATGACAGCTACGGTGAATCATTCATCAAAATTGTCTTTTGATTCGAGTCCTCTTCGTTCAGTAACAGGGTTAAAGGATAAGCAGGGTATTTGTCATCAACTAGTAAACCAAAAAAGGTTGAAATGGGTGAAAATTGATGATGAATAAAATTGAAAGATCGCCTTTTAATAGCTCTCTTGAGTCTGGTGTTAGGTCAGTGATTATTCTTCATTCGCTTTTCCCAAATAGTGTTGATTTGCATAGGTTGGTTGACTTTGATTATTTAACTGTTCATTCAGGTGATGTAAATGGCCCTGAGAGTTTGCATGCACCTTTGCCAATGAGGGCAGGTGAGTTGCTCGTGCGAAGAGAGATTGTCGAAAAAGGACTTCTGTTAATGATGAGTAGAGGTTTGTTAACTCGTATTGCTACAGATACTGGTATCGAGTACATGGCTAGTGATAAGTCTTATTCATTTGTATCAAACCTGGCGTCACCATATTTAGTTAAATTGATTGAAAGAGCGGATTGGGTAGCTGAAAATTTTGGTGAAAAATCTGAAGTTGAAATCAAGGTAATGGTTAAAGGTTTTTTTGATCACTGGACTAGTCAATTTCAGCCTGTAAATGCAAGGTCGGGAGAGATGCATGAGTAATGAATTTGTTCAATTGAGAAAGCTAGCTTTCTTGGGTGATAGTAAGGAGCCTGCTGTATTAGGCTTTGATGCTGGATTGAATGTTGTGTGTGGCGCTTCAGATACAGGAAAGTCATTCTTAATTGAGGCAATTGACTTTATGTTAGGTGGTAATAAGGATCTAAGAGATATACCTGAGCGTGTTGGCTATGATCGAATTAGATTAGCTGTGGAACTGGCCAATGAAGAAAAGTTTACCTTCGAAAGAAGCTCGGAAGGCGGTAATTTCAATTTATATAAGGATATTATTGGGGACGAACTTCAGTTTGATGGAGGTGTACCTATAAAACAAAAGCATGGTCATGGTGCGACTGATAACCTATCTGGTTGGTTGTTAAAAAGAATTGAGTTGTTTGAGAAAAGGCTTAGAAAGAACGCTCACGGCGATACTGTAAGTCTTAGTTTTAGGCACCTAGCTAGATTGGTTGTGGTGGATGAGAGTGAAATAATAAAAAACACATCACCTTTTTTAACAGGTAATCCAGTATCTAAAACAGCAGAATATTCGGCTTTAAAACTTTTGTTAACTGGTGCAGACGATAGCGCGATTGTTCCGGCAGAGAGAGACGAGACTAGGATTGTTGGCCAAGCCGCAAAGGTTGAGTTGCTTGATCAAATGATCGCAGACCAAAGCGATGAGATAGAAAGTAGAAACATCGATGAAGATGAGCTTAATGAACAATTGGAAAAGCTATTTTCCTCTATCGATCAAAAGAAGGAAGAGATGGCGAGCTTTCAATCGAGTTTAAATACATTGATAGAGCAGCGGCGAAATTTTCTCGACTCAAAGGAGGCAATTAGAAGTCGAAACTCCGAAATTGATGAAATGTTAGAGAGATTCGGTTTGCTCAAGCAGCATTATAAAAGTGATATTGAAAGACTGAAAGGCGTGGAGGAAACTGGATCTCTCTTTGTTCATTATGACAAGTCACCTTGTCCTTTATGTGGGACTTTAGTAGATGAGAAGCAACATGATGAGGATTGTGACGGTAACGTGGAAGGCGTTGTATTGGCAGCAAAAATGGAGATAGAAAAAATAAACATTTTAGTTTTAGATCTAGATGGAACTGTAGGCGAGCTGGAAGTAGAAAAAGTGAATCTTTTCCCGATGTTGAGAGGATTTGAGGAGGAGTACAAGGTCGTAGATGAGAAAATACGTGATGCAGTTTCACCTGATTTTCAAAATAGCCAGCGAGAATATAGCGCCTTAATGGAAAAAAGGAATGAAGTGATACTCGGGCTAGATGTGTTTTTACGTTTGGCGAAGCTAGAGAAAAAAAGGGTTGAGTTAGCAAATGTGGATACTGAAGATGTAGAGGAGATAAAGCCTACAAAGTTATCCAAGGCGACACTAAACAAATTCTCTAAGGTGGTTGAAAATATTCTGACGGAGTGGGATTTTCCTGAATCTTCAAATATCTATTTTGATGAGTCTGAAAAAGATTTTGTCATAGCGGGTAAGCCAAGAGGTAGTCGTGGGAAGGGGCTTAGGGCAATAACGCATGCGGCAGTTACTATTGGTTTAATGGAATATTGCAAGGAGAACTCTTTGCCACATCCGGGTTTTGTTGTTTTGGATTCACCCTTGCTGGCATATTACAAGCCTGAGGGTGATGACGATAATTTGGTTGGGTCTAATTTGAAAGATAAATTCTATTCTTACCTTATTAATAATCACTCCGATAGCCAGATTATTATTGTCGAGAACGAGCACCCACCAGAGCAATTTGAAGAAAATATGAAATTACATATTTTCACTAAAAATCCTCAAGAAGGCAGGTTTGGTCTTTTCCCTATGTAGAGTTGCTAAATGAGCGCATCAGAAATAGTCAACAAAGTCTGGAACTACGCTCACGTATTGCGTGACGATGGCGTATGCTGCGGTCTTTTTGTATGGCTGAAGGCTCCCGTCGAAAAAATTACTGTTAATATGATTGAGAAAAGTTATCTATGAGTGCGTCTGAGATCGTAAACAAAGTCTGGAACTACGCCCACGTCTTACGCGATGACGGCGTAGGTTATGGCGACTATGTAGAGCAGATAACATTTCTCATTTTCCTGAAAATGGCCGATGAACGCGAAGAGTCCGGCCAACAAGTCGCCGTTCCTGAAAAATACAGCTGGTCAAAACTGGTCAAGCTCGACGGTGATGCGCTGGAAATTCAGTACCGCCATACCCTCGAAGAGCTGGGCAAGCAAAACGGTATGTTAGGCACTATCTTCCGCAAGGCGCAAAACAAAATCCAAGACCCGGCCAAGCTCGAACGCCTGATCAAGCTCATCGAAAAAGAAGCCTGGTCAACTTTGCCGGTGGACGTTAAAGGTGAGATCTATGAAGGCCTGCTAGAGCGCAACGCTCAGGATGTAAAAGGCGGCGCCGGCCAATACTTTACCCCGCGCGCCTTAATTCAGGCCATGGTCGACGTAATGCAGCCCAAGGTAATGGACACCGTCGCCGACCCTGCAACCGGCACCGGCGGCTTTTTGTTGGCGGCTTATGATTATATGGCCCCACAAGCCACCTCAAAAAAAGAACAAAAGCATTTACGTGAAAGCGCTCTGCGCGGTAATGACATCGTCGATAGCGTCACCCGCTTATGCGCCATGAACCTCTACTTACATGGCATAGGCAGCGCCGACGGCGAATGCCCTGTTATTAGTCAGGATGCCTTAGCCAAAGAAGTGAATGAAAAAGATTTGGTGGATATCGTCTTAGCCAATCCACCCTTCGGTAAAAAAAGCTCCATTACCATTATTAGCGAAAAAACCGGTAAAGCCGAATCTGAAAAACTCACTTACGAGCGCGAGGACTTCTGGGCCACCACCTCCAACAAACAACTTAACTTCGTTCAGCATATCTATAACATGCTAAAAATCGACGGCAAAGCTGCCGTCGTTGTACCCGATAACGTCCTCTTCGAAGGCGGCGCCGGCGAAACCATCCGCAAAAATTTATTAGAGCGCACCAACCTCCACACCATTCTGCGCCTACCCACGGGTATCTTTTATGCACAGGGCGTAAAGGCGAATGTTATTTTCTTTGACAATAAACCTGCCTCAAAAAACCCCTGGACTAAAAAGCTCTGGATCTATGACTTTCGCACTAATATCCATATGACCCTAAAAACCAATCGCCTCAAAAAGACCGACTTCGAGGAATTCATCAAACTCTACAAACCCGATGACATTAGCAAACGCAAAGCTACTTGGGATGGCGCAAAAGGACAGGGCAGATGGAGAAGCTACAGCTATGAAGAAATCATAGCCAGAGACAAAACTAACCTCGATATCTTCTGGTTGAGAGATGATTCGCTAGAAGATACCGAAAACCTGCCTGCGCCTGAAGTATTGGCCGCTGAGATAGTTGAACAGTTGGCGGCAGCGCTGGAGGAGTTTCGATCTGTTGAAGAGGTGCTTTTAGGCAATGGCGATGGCTTATGAGTTGTTTTCTTCGGGAGAAATATCTAGACGTATTCTAGATATGTGTAATATGTTGGGCCGTTTCCTGACCTGGTAAAAAAGAGCAATCAGGAAGCTGACAAGCGATCGAGTATGCAACTGGCTGAACGTAATGATTGCCTGAAGCATTTCTAAGTCTACTAAGGTGGCCACGAAGGTAGATTAGAATTTGGTAAAAGTGAGAGCCCGACAGAAATATGCTTTTCTGTCTTTCCATAAGCAGGCTTTGGGCCGTGTAAATACCATTTATTTTAACGCGATCGATTGAGAAAACTATGGCACTAGCAATCATCATGATCTTGTATGTCAGCGTTGGCGTTTTGGCTGCGGTTGGTTCGATGTATCTCTCCTACCGTTTTGTGCCGGTTCGGTTCGAGGCTGCTTTGTATGGCGTGTTTCTCATTTTTATCGCTGCGTTCTATATTGCATTCACTTCCTATTTTGGCGACGAGTCGGCATGGCGTCTCGAAACAACAGCGATTGCTGCCTTTGCTATTTTGGCTTGCCTCGGCATAAAGTTTCCAATATTGCTGGTCGCCGGCTATGCACTGCATGGCGCGTGGGATCTTCTTCATGAGGTTCATCAGCACAGCGGAGCAGACGTGTTCGGCGGTAGGCAATCCACGCAGGTACCACTCGCCTATGGCGCATTCTGTGCAACCTTTGATTTGGCTGTGGCGACGTACATTGTGTATCGACGCAATGACTGGCTCGCAGCTTGGGCGTCATCGGGAACAAAGAATATTGCTGCGTAGATACTACAGGGCTGATCTTATAATCATTTCTAGCCCTCTTCCAAAACCCTTCGTTGCCTTGTTTAGATGTTGCTGCATCAAGCGCGGCCTTAAAAACATCTCATTCCCTTAACCCGCTTAAATAGTCAGCGCTTCCCGCTTATCGCCGCTAATCCCAACTGTTTTTCTGTTGCCGTCTATACTCCCTTAACACTATGTAAGTTGACACTGCACATTTTCGCTATAAAGTATCGTAGCGATTTTGTTTAGTAGAACAGCTCGCCTGCGTGCGAGCAGAGGGTATTAGCAGTGAATAGAAAAATAATAACGGTTCTTGTTGCCTTGGCCTTGGCCGGATGCGGCGGCAGCTCTAGTAGTTCTAGTGGGTCAGGAGCTGGCCCCGGAGACACGGCGGAAGACACGGCGCAGCTTAGGGTGTTGTCGAACCGGCCTGACTTGGTGTCGGCGGGTGACGTGTTGGTGGAAGTGGTTTTAGATAACGCCGCGGCGGCGGATGAGTTGGTATTGCTGCGCAATGGCAGCGATGTCACCAGTGTCTTGCAAGCGACGGCAGACAACCCGCTGCGCTTATTGGGTGTGGTTGACGGCTTGGCCGTGGGCGACAATACCCTCAGTACCAATATTGGCAATGACCTTACCGTGGTAAATCATCCCTCGGGTGGGCCGGTGTTTACAGGCCCTCATATTCAACCTTGGAACTGCCAAGATACCGCCGCCGATGAGGATTGTAATCAGCCGGTGGAGTACAAATGGTTGTATAAATCTACCAATCCGCTAAACGGTGGTTTGCAGCCCTACGACCCGGAAAGCCCGCCGGACGATGTGGCAATGACGACTACCGATACTGGCGAAACTCTGCCGTTTATTGTGCGTCAGGAAATTGGCTATCAAGCGCGGGATCAGTACACGATTTTTACTCTACAGAAGGTAGGTGAAGGTTGGACACCGCTGCAGCCTCAGTCTCAGTGGAATGGTCGTCTGTTAGTTACCCACGGCGGCAATTGCCGTGGTGATCGCGATACAGCTTCGCCGAAAACGGACGATTATTCCGGCACGATTCCAGGTAACCCGCTGATCGATCAGTCTTATATTACGGCGCTGGGCTCGGGCTGGTCGGTGTTGTCTACCGCGCAGTTGAATCTTGGCCATAATTGCAATCTCAGCTATCAGGCGGAATCGCTGATGATGGCGAAAGAGCGCTTTATAGAGCAATACGGTGAGCTTCGTTACACCGTGGGTACAGGTTGTTCCGGCGGTGCGATCACTCAAAATATGATTGCCAATGCCTACCCCGGTCTTTATCAGGGTTTGCTAACCACCTGCACCTATCCAGATGTGATGAGTACTGCTACCCAGTTTGCGGACTACCATATTTTGCTGCGCTATTTTAAAACCAATCAGAATGATCCGGCGCTTTTGGCACGCGACGGTACGCTATTTACGGTACTTCAACAGAACGAGGTCTACGGTCATCTCAATGGTATTGTGAATGCGTCAATTGCTGACTCGGCGCTGTTTGCCGAGGCGGTTGACCCCGCGTCTAGTTGTGGTGGTATCAGCGACGAAGAGCGTTTTGATCAAGACACCAATCCGGATGGCGTGCGCTGTGATGTGCTGACGTTTATGCAGAATATGATTGGTGAGCGTGAGCGCTTCCCGGCCGAGGATCAGCTGCGTGATCATTGGTCGCAAATTGAAAAAGATCTCGGCTATGGTTTTGCTGGTTTTCCACTGGGCAATGAGGGCGTGCAATATGGCCTAATTCCCCTGCAGCAAGGCATTCTCCTCCCTGATCAGTTTTTAAAGCTGAACGCCAATATTGGCGGACTTGATCCCAGCTTGAATGTGACCGCTGAGCGTTTAAAACCGGACTATCCAGCGCTGCCGAATGCTTACCGCACAGGCATTCTGAATACTGTCGTTAATATGGATACGGTGCCGATTATTAATATGACCGGGCCTGATCCTGGCGCTGCCCACGACAGTGTGCATGGCTATTGGGTGCGCTGGCGTCTTGAGCGCGAATTCGGCAACCGCGATAACTTCGTTCACTGGGGTGGCGCAACGCCTTTGATAGGAGATATTCGCTATATGAGTGAATCTCTGGTCGCCATGGCGTCTTGGTTAGATGCTATTGAGGCCGATACTAGCAATGCGCCTCTGGCGGAGAAAGTCGTTAGTAACAAGCCTGCCAGTGTGCAGGACCAGTGTAGTGGTGTACCCGGTCAAATGTGTCCAGAAGAGCTTATGCTGGTGTTTGGTACGCCGCGCACTCAGGCGGGCGCCGACAAGTATGGTGATCAGGTGCAGTGCCAGTTAAAACCGTTTAGCCGCGCTGATGATTACGGTTTAGGCAATGTCGTATGGCAGGAAGCGGACTGGCAGCTGCTAGAGCAAACTTTCGCCACCGGTGTGTGCGACTGGTCGAAACGGCCCCTAGAATGGCAGCGGACGATTACCTGGCTGAAGTATCAAGATGATAGCGGCGATGTAATTACTGGCGGTGAGCAAATGGCGCCGGCAGATTTCCCCGCTGGCTGGGCTAGCCCAGCCTTTAGTAAGACTTGGACGCCTGGTTGGCAGTAGCGGTAGTCCCTTAGTTGGAATACTAAGTCATAGAAACAGATGGGGCCCTGGTGAAAAAGCCAGCTTGGCCCCATTTTTTCACTTAGCCCGCAATGGGTGGGTGGTCGTCGTAGTCATCTGCGATGGGGTAGATTTCCGGCTCAAAGGCTTCTCTAAAGGCATTAACCTGTTCCAGCGCTTCTTCGATATCGGCCTTGTATTTGGCAATATGAAAGAGCGCGTCGCCTTCGTAAACCAGCGGTAAAAAGGTTCTGCCGATCACAATGCCGTCTTCACTGGCGAGTATTTCCACATCAGAGCTACTGTCGCCAAGGGGGTCTGAAATAATAGCGAGTACCGAGCCTTTGGCGACAAACGCGCCCAGTGGAACCAGCGCGCTTAAGGTTCCGCTGCTAGTGGCCCGCAGCCATGCCGACTGGCCGGTAATCATACTGCTGCGTTTTGGTTTTTTGCTTCGCGAGGCGGGTAGCATGCCGATATGCCGCATGACATTAAGAATGCCGCTGACGCCGGCGCGGATGGCAACTTCGTCGAAGCGCAGCGCTTCGCCGGCCTCGTAAAGTAAGACTTGGATATTATTTGCGCTGGCGATTTCTCGCAGCGAACCGTCCCGTGTTGCCGAGTGTAAAATCACCGGTGCACCAAAACTTTCGGCCATGGCGAGGGTGCTTTTATCTTTAATGTCGGCGCGAATTTGGGGTAGGTTGCTGCGGTGTCTGGCGCCGGTGTGTAAGTCGATGCCGTGGGTGCACTGCAATACCACGTCATTGAGAAAGGTGTGCGCCATGCGACCGGCCAATGAGCTTTTTGGTGAGCCCGGAAATGAGCGGTTAAGATCGCGGCCGTCGGGTAGGTAGCGGCTGTTGTTTAAAAAGCCGTGAACATTAACGATGGGAATGGCGAGCAGTGTTCCGCGTATTGAGCGCAGCGCCTTGTGTTGCAATAAGCGCCTAACGATCTCTACACCGTTTATTTCGTCGCCATGAATTGCCGCGCTAACAAATAGCGTTGGGCCTTCTCGGTGGCCGCGTATCGACTTCACCGTCATGGATAGCTCGGTGTGAGTGTAGAGCTTGGCGACCGGCAATTCGATCTGCTGGCGAGTACCGGCGAGAATCTCGACGCCGGCTATAGTTAATTTTTTCATACTGGCTTTCTCAGCCTGTTCCTCGGGTTTTGTTTTTATTTGGGGCAGCATTTTCTTCTATGAATTTTATGATTTCAGCGGCAACATTTTTCTTACTGGCGGTTTCTATACCCTCTAGACCTGGCGAAGAATTAACCTCCATGACTAAAGGCCCGCGTGAGGAACGTAAAATATCTACGCCGGCAACATTCAGTCCCATAATTTGGGCGGCTTTAACGGCCGTGGCGCGCTCAGCAGGAGTTAGGCGGGTTAACTCGGCGGTGCCGCCCCGGTGTAGATTAGAGCGAAATTCGCCACTCGCGGCGGTGCGCTGCATGGCGGCAACCACTTTTTTGCCTATCACTAGGCAGCGCACATCGGCGCCGCCAGCTTCTTTAATAAATTCCTGCACAAGGAAGTCGGCCTTTAGCTCGCGAAATGCGTCGATAACGCTTTCGGCCGCTTTGGCGGTTTCTGCCAGTACAACTCCGCGCCCCTGGGTTCCTTCCAGTAGCTTAACGACTACCGGTGCGCCGCCCACCAACTTGATCAGTTCTTTGGTGTTGTGAACGTCGTGGGCGAAACTTGATATTGGCATGCCCACGTTCTTGCGAGATAACAGTTGCAGCGCGCGGAGTTTATCCCGCGACCGGCCAAGTGCGACTGACTCGGTGAGGCTGTAAGTACCTAGCATTTCAAATTGGCGGATAACGGCCAGACCATAGGGCGTTATCGAGGCGCCAATACGGGGAATAATGGCGTCAAAATGCTCTAATTGCTCGCCCTTATACCACACGATAGGTTCGCGAGAGCTGAGTTCCATATAGCACTTTAGAGTGTCTAGGACGCGCACTTCGTGGCCTCGTTCGGTGCCCGCTTCAACTAGGCGACGGGTGGAATATAGGCGTCGATTACGTGACAGTATTGCTATTTTCATAATGAGCTCATCTTGATCTTATTGCGGATATATTGGCTGTGGCGTGCTGTGATTCGCCGAAGGCGTATTTAGTTCCCGATATTTTTTGGGGGGTTCTGGCTAACACAGTAGGACCTACTGGGATCTACCGTGTAGCGATTTCTCATTGCAGTGCGACCCACCAACATGCGGAACATCATTTCAGAGCGGCCTGCCAAGGTCATTTCTGCAGTGAATTGTTCTTCGCCGATACAAATAGTGGTTTCTATAACATAGCGCATGCTGCGGTGACCGCCAGAATCAGTGACTTGGCGGTAGTCTTTTATGCGCGCTTTGCATGACACGGTAGTGCTGTCTTCGTGCTGTAAGGGGTGGACCTTGAACGCCACCCACGGCTCGCCATCTACATCGAATTTTTCAATATTGAAAGCGTGAAGTGAGGAGCTGCGGGCACCGGTATCGATCTTTGCCTTGATACCCGTGATTCCTAGGTCAGGTAGGCTGACCCATTCGCGCCATCCCAATATTTTCTGTGCCAAGCCATACCCCTGTTAGAGACATCTCAAGCGGCAAGCATAGCGACTTAGAATGTCTGGGAATAGCGTTTAGAAATGGTATTTTTGCAGAGCAGTGCTAGCGTGAGCGGGCCGCCAGCACTGCTTATGAGGCGAGGGACTTATTTTTTGATCATGGTCTTTAGGGTCTTATCGCATTTTTCGCCATAGGGGGGCAGCATGCCACCTAGTTTTTGCAAGTTGATGCTGCTTTGTTTATATACAGCTTTGGCATGACTAAAGGTTTTGAAGCCGTCGAAGCCGTGGTAGCTGCCCATGCCGCTGGGGCCAATCCCGCCAAAGGGTAAGTCTTCGCAGCTAACGTGGAAGATTACATCGTTAATGGTCACGGCGCCGGAGACCGTGGAGTCCAGAATGTGGCGCTGTTCCGCGCTGTCTTTGCCGAAATAGTAGAGCGCCAGAGGCCGGGGATTGGCGTTAACGTAGGCGATGCAGTCATCCACAGTGGTGTAAGTTTTGACACAGATGATGGGGCCAAAGAGCTCTTCTTGCATAACCAGCATGTCATCGCTGGGGTTTATGACCAAGGTGAGCGGGAGTTTGTGAGTGCCCTTCTGCAGACTGAAATCTTCATTGGCAGGGTTTATCTCGCGAATGTCACCACCTTTCTGGCGGGCATCCTCTATGTAGCTCAGCAGGCGTCGGTAATGGCGCTCATTGACGACGGAGCTGTAGTCAGGGTTATCCAGCAGATTGGGGAATAAATTGCAGATATAGGTGCTCGCCGCGGTAGTAAATTCTTCCAATTGATCTTCTGGTACAAAAACATAGTCCGGAGATAAGCAGACCTGGCCAACATTGAGAATTTTACCGGCAAAAATGCGTTCTACGGCGTCTTGCAGGGGGTAGCTTTTGCTAATAATCACCGGCGATTTACCACCCAATTCCAGGGTGACTGGGGTTAAGTTGTCCGCTGCGGCCCTTAGAATATGACGAGCGATACTGGTTGCGCCGGTAAAAATAAGATGGTCGAAGGGCAGTGCCGAAAAGCTAGCACCGACGTCTGGTCCGCCATTGAAGACGGCGACCTCGTCGCTGGAAAAGTATTTGGCGGCAAGGGTTTCTAGGAGTGCGCCAGTTTGCGGCGTCACTTCTGAACACTTGATCATGGCGCGGTTACCGGCGGCGAGTACGCCGGCCAGTGGCGCGAATACGGTGTTGAGTGGGAAGTTCCAGGTACCAATAATCCCGATGACGCCTTTGGGTTGATACTCGACTGAGGCCTTGCCGCCCATTAAGTTCATGGGGACTGGCGCTTTACGTCGCTCAGTTTTCATCCATTTTTTAAGATGCTTTTTACTGTGTTTCAGGCACTCAATGGTTGCATAGATGTCAGACATCAGTGACTGATGGCTGCTGCGGTGGCCAAAGTCCAGTGCCAAGGTTTCGACAATCGCCTCGCGATTATCAAAAACCAGATCAACGGCGCGTGATAGCCGGTCGATACGGACTTCGGCACTGACAGCGCCCTCTTTGATGCTGAGTGCTCGCTGGCTGTCGAGAGTGGCGCGCATGGCTGAAATCACTGAGTTTTCGTTGAGGTTAGTCATTGTATTCTCCCTGTCGTACTCGTTAATGTTATTGCTGTGGTGTTAAGGGTAAGTGCTGTAGCCGTTATCGGCCAAGCCTGAAAAAACAAATAAGGAATTTGCGAATGAAAAGTCGGATGGGTATTAATTTTATGCGCAATATTGCGCTTGTCATGTGTACTTTGCTGCCGGTGTTTGCCACAGCTGCCACCTTGCCGAACGAGCCCCATGTGGTGGTTGCTGCGCGCGGTGAAGTAGAGGCTTTGCCAGATATTGCGCGCCTGCAGCTGCAGATTTCTGAAACCCGCGCTAGCGCGGTAGATGCCAAGAACACGGTGGATGAACGTACTGCCAGAGTATTGGCCGCAGTGCGCGAGCAGGGAGTGCAGGACACTGATATTCGCGCCTCGCAGATTCGCATTTATCCCGACTACGAATGGCAAGATGGCAAGCGTTTGCTGCGTGGTCAGCGAGTGGAGCGCAGTGTTGACCTGACTTTGAATGATTTGAGTCGCTACGGCGCGGTGCTTGATGGTTTGGTTCGGGCGGGAATCACTGAGTTGGGTAACGTCAGTTTTGATTTGTCCAATCGCGATGCCCTGATGGCAGAGGCTTTGCAGGCGGCGATGGCTGATGCCAATACCAAGGCGGCGGTCTTGGCAGCAGGCTTTGGACGTCGAGTTGCCGGTGTTTATCACATTGATGAGGCGACGGCGGGGCCGATTCGTCAAGAGCGCATGCTTATGATGGACGCCAAAATGAGCGCGGCGCCGATGTTGCTGGGTAAAGAAACCGTGAGCGCGACTTTGAACGTGGTGTTCTTGCTGAAGTAATGCTGAACCGGCGGTCGGCCTTGAATTGTTTAAAGGCCGTCCATAAAAAAAGCACCCATAAAATGGGTGCCAAGCGGGGGTGCTACTATGGAGACCCTTGGTGAGGGGGTTAGTCATTGACAGTGAAGTTAGACTACTCGTAATAGCGCCGCGAAAATATTCGTAATTATGCGTACGCATGTGACTTCTTGCGAAGTGGCTCATCTCAATGTTGGCTCAGCGAAAGTAAGCAGTTGCGCTGGGGTGTCACTAAAGTCGCGAGTGCTGCCGGCGGTGCGTCTGGCGACCTCGATTTGCGGTGAGCTGTAGCTAAAGCAGACGCCCAGCATCACATCGCTGTGTTCAAGGGCAGAATCGCCAGCTTGGGCGTCAATGTTATAGCGCCGGGCACTGGATACAAAGTAGCCTTTTTGCAGCGCAAATGCTGCCTCTTTGGCATCTCCACTAAAGGCCTCGTTCGCCCATTTGCTAAAACCTTTGTATAGCACCTTGCCCGCCAGGGCTGCGGGCTCTTGGATCCCCCAGTTTAGGGTTTGCCAGCTATGAATTAACTCGCCGTTGGCAAATATCTCCGCACATACGGCTTCGTCAGTGGGCTGGTCCTCGATGCAAATGTCGTATAGCCACTCTGTTTCTTTCCGGCTGGCATGACGAATAGCCATAAGTGCTAAATCTAGCAGGTGGGTGCAATTACCGCCGGTGTCGACCTGTGGAATAAGTTCTTGGATATCGTCACACAGTGCTAGGCCGATAAGCTTGCGAATAGGCTTTACAGCGCCGGGGCAGGTGTCAAAGGGGATGCGGATGACCTCGCTTTGAATGTCGGTGACGTGTGCGCCATCGTGGGTGATTGTGCAGCGAAATGCGTGATTGGTATCCTCAAGCTCGCTAAAAACGGAGTTGCCGGTGGTCGATAAACGGATACGGCGTCGATAGCGACCTTGACCGTAATTCGGGTTTTCGGGGTAGTCTGTTGCCGCTGGCATACGTGTCCTCCACAATAAGATACGATATTAGCGTCTTAGTGACTAAAGAGAGTGACCGTTGCGGTCTATTTCAGTGACGGTTTCGGTCATCTCGATATCGTTAAATAACATTACAAAGTGAGGTAGTGGCTTTCATGGCGATATTTTTAATCTATTTGATGTTGTCTTGGTGGGGCATAGGCGCATGGCTGCTATTCGATCCCGCTGCCCTAGAAGCTTATGCGGGGGTGGCAGCATTAACCCCGACTGGCCTAACAGAATTGCGGGCGATGTACGGCGGTATGGAATTAGCCATCGGTAGCGCGACTTTACTGGCTTTGTTGCGTCCCTACTGGCGCTGCCATGTTTTGTTTTTAAATGGCGTTATTCTCGGCGGTATTGCTGCTGGTCGCTTGGTGGGAGTTGCCCTGGACGGTAATATATCGGTATATACCTTAGCAGTGTTGACCTTTGAGTTGAGCGCGGTGGCGATATGCTTGCTCCTAGCTCGTGGATTGCAGCGAAGCGGAGAATAAGACAGTGGAAGAATATCAGCAGCTAATTGGGGTTATCTCCCTAACGATGGGGGTGGCATGGGCGAGTGGTCTTAATCTCTATGCTGCCATTCTGGTGTTAGGTTTTGCTGGCTCTACCGGCGGTATTGAACTTCCGGAAAATTTGCAGATTGTGCAGGACCCGGCGGTGATGTTGGCTGCAGGATTGATGTACGCGGTGGAATTTTTCGCCGACAAAATACCTGGCGTCGATACCGGTTGGGATGCCTTGCATACCTTTATCCGGATTCCGGCTGGCGCCTTGCTCGCTGCCAATACGGTCGGTGATGTTACCCCCGCACTGCAGCTTGCGGCAGGTATCGTTGGTGGCTCGGTCACATCGGTAACGCATGCGGCCAAGGCCAGTACGCGAGTGCTAATTAATACTTCTCCGGAGCCGGTTAGTAATTGGCTGGCGTCCATCTCTGAAGACGTCGCGGTTTTTGGTGGCCTATGGTTGGCGCTAAATCACCCGGTGTTGTTCTTGATCGGTTTTATTGCATTCCTATTTTTGCTTATTTGGCTATTGCCAAAACTGTGGCGGGGGATTGCGCGAATTTTTCGCAAGATTGGCCAGTGGCTGGGCTTGACGGATGAGACCCGCGAGGCAATAGAAGATCCTTCTGCGCTTAAGGGCGCGGCGCTGCACCCAGAGTCGACAGCAGCGTCATCAAGTCAGTCGCTGGTGGATGCGCTTCAGGGACTGGACACTATGCATAAGTCTGGTGCCCTGAGCGATATGGAATTTGAGCAGGCGAAAGCGTCGGTGATTGCAAAACATGAGTTGGCATAGCGGGTTATTTTGTGATTATGGTCACAAAACACCTTCCTGAAAGACGCCCTAGCGTGAAAAGGGGCGTCATCGCGAATAAACATCATGCGCTGCTGTAATAAATACGATTTAATCTGTGCGGGGCCTGCTCATACTAATATCAAATAGTGTGATCGGGCCCTCGTTAATTTACACGCTGTATCACGGAGGTGAGGCGGCGTTCAGGGGTCGAGTTGTCTAGATGATGGAACATAAAACAAATTACTCATATATAACCGCATTATTCTTAGCCGTGCTGCTTTTTGGCGGGCCGGCTCACGCTGGTTTGTTGCGAGACGTACTGACTCAAACCGGTATTCTTGCCATTGTGACACCGGTGACGACAGCGGTGGGAATTGAGCTGGACGATACGATTACGACCTTAGACGGTGTGGTTGACGGCGTCCTTGGCGGTGATGGCGCCGCAACGGACTTGAGCATGTCGGCACAGGAAAGCAGTAACTTATTGGCCATGGATGCGCCGGTTCTGTCCGTGGTGAGTAATGTTGTGGCAGTGATCTTTGCGCCTGCACCTGCGGACGATCAGCCGGCTTTAGTTCCCCTTGTTAACCTAGACCCAGTATTTGTGGTGGGACAAATTCAGACCAAAGCATATCGCTGCAGTGATGGCGATGGCGATGGTGTTTGTGATCAAGATGACCAGTGTTTAAAAACCCCGGCAGGGATCAAAGTGCTCGGCAACGGATGTTATCTCGACGGTCCCCGCGGAGTGGCGCTAGAGGGGGTTTATTTTGCCAACGACAGCCAAGAGTTGAGTGTGATGGCGCAGCAAGTTCTTCGCAATGTTGCCGAGGTGATTCGACAGTCGTCGGCGAATCTTATTGAGGTCGGCGGCTTTACCGATAATGTCGGTAACGCAGATTATAATTTGCGTTTATCGGCGGCGCGGGCAATGGCTGTCCGTGATTATTTATACAGTCTCGGCATTGAGCGATCGCGCCTGCAGGTCAAAGGCTACGGTGAAAACTCGCCAAGAGCCGAAAACACCAGCGCAGAAGGGCGTGCTAAGAATCGCCGAGTAGAATTAAAAATAGTAGAGCGCGACCAATAATAGCGAATCATGATGTGGCGCGTTCTGTCGCGTCGCAGTCTAAATGTATTAGGAGAATATGAATGGCAATTGATCTGCCTCCCGTCATGCCGCCGCAATTGGCGACCCATACTCAGATTGAGGCCGCAGCCCAGACTAATGCCGAAGCGATCACCGCAGTTGTGGCCGGCATTACAATGCGCGTTGTGGGTAATAAATATTTATCTCCGACTCAGATTACAGCGATATTAGCGGCGGCAGAAACGCCCTCTGCGGCGATCACGGCATTAACGCGACGTTATTACAATGCGGGTTATTTGCTGGTGAGTGTCAGTTACTTTCGTGTTGATGACACCGTTACCGTTTTAGTGAACCAGTCCACGGTAAAAGGGATGCGCGGCAATGCGGCGATTACAGCGCACTTCGACGGGCTTATTGGCGACCCCGATTTAAGTTTGGCCGAATTTGATCGCGCTCGCGTTCTGGCAGATTTACAGGCGCAGCGAGCTGGCCTAGCGTATAGCATTGCGTATGAGCAGCACTACGATAATCAGGTCATTCTCGATTTTCGTGAAGTGCCAGTTGAGGATGTCGACGCCACTGATGTGGTGCTGGAAATGAACAATAAGGGCAGCCGTTTTCTTGGCCGTTACTTTGGTTTGGCTGGCCTGCGGCATCGCTTTGATAGCGGCACCGAAGCGAGCTTAGCTTATAAAACTATATTCGAAGATTTGGGTGAGGCGGGTGACGGCGAAGGCTATGAACAGCTTGATATTAGTATTGAGCACCCGTTCACCTTTGGTTTGTATGGTGTAGATGCCACACGTATTCAATACCAACGTCAGCCAAGGGTAGCGACTACCGGGGGTGGTGGGCTTGGCTTTTGCTTGCCACCATTAATTGCTTGCACGCCTGCTGCCGGCGGGACGGTGGTAAATCTTGATGCTGAAATCGACATTGTCACCCTGTCTGGTGAGCAGGTGTTGTATAGCAATCCCGTTCGGCGCTGGTCGGTGTTTGAGCGTCTTGAGTATGTTAATTCCGAGATTCAATCTGACGTGCAATCCCAGCCCTTGCTAGATGAGTCATATCAAACCATCGAGTTAGGCGCTAAGTATTCAGTTCGGGGTGCACTGGCAGATGCGCCCTCTTACTTTAAAGCACAGTTATCAGTCAGGGCAGGTTTTGGTGATGGCGGTAGCTTAGAAAGTGATAGCAGCGATGGGGTTGGGGTAGGCCAGCGATCGGCAGAATTTTTCATGCTGCGCCCAAAGCTGGGCTATAAATTTGCCTTGGCCCCGCATTACGAATTAGCCGTCAATCTAGATGGTCAGTTTGCAGATGACACCCAGCTGCCGCAGCAACAGCAATATGTCTTGGGGGGTATGAACAGTCTTAGCGCGTATTTGCCGGGGGTATTGATTGGTGATAATGGCTATTTTGTGCAAACGAGCATAACCGCAAAACACCGGGTTTGGGGAATGCCCTTGGAAGCATCCCTTTTCGCCGAGTACGGTGCGACCAGCTTTAATGCCGTGTCTGGTGAATTGGCGTCGGCGCAGGCCTTGGCGGATGTCGGTGTGCGTTTGAGTGCCACACTGGCTTATGGCTTTGAAACCGAGTTCGTGGCGGCGACGCCACTGCTGGATGATGTGGTCGATAAAGCGCGTCTTGATGCTTTAGAAGCTGATTTTTTTTGGCGCTTACGCTGGACCTTCTAAGCCGCTCTTAGCTTATCAAGGCCGTTACTGATATTTATGTAAACGTATTTATTTTCAAACCGTGGTCTAATGGTCTCTGCTGTATGGCGCTTAAATAGCGCCGCCGAGCAGGGTGTCATTAGGCTATCGCGCCGACGATGTGTTCAATTCATTATTTCCTTTCCGTGCAGAGCCTCACTAATACACGGCGGCCAAGCTCGGTGCTGGCTGTGCAGTTTGAACACTGCTGCCGTTGTTGTTCATGGATCGCCTCTCAATGAGTCTATGCCTGTGAGCGAATCACAGATGTTGGTTTTAGTGGATAGGCAGATGCGATCTAACATTGAAATTTTGTCTTTCTAATAATATTAATATGGAAACTTTATGACACCCTCTCTGCCGCCGATGCGACTAATAATTTCCTTGGCGCTTATTTTTGCGCTATCGCCATTGGCTATCGATATGTACCTGCCGACGATCCCCGCGATAGCGGGAGAATTGGCGGTGCCTGTGCAAGACGTCGCAATCACGGTCAGTTTGTATATTTTGGGCTTAAGCTTCGGTCAGTTCTTTGGTGGCCCAATCAGCGACTATATTGGGCGGCGGCCGGTGCTGTTCATTGGTCTGGTTATTTTTGCGCTGGCGAGTTTGCTGATAGCGTATACAGATTCCCTTGAGGTGTTTTGGGTCGCACGCTTTGTGCAGGCTTTAGGGGGTGGTTTTGCTGCCGTAGTGGTACCGGCGATTATTCGCGATCATACCGAAGGTCAGGCTACCGCCAAGCTATTCTCACAAATCATGCTGATTACTATTATCGCGCCGGCCATCGCCCCAAGCATAGGTACATTTCTATACAGCGTGAGCGGCTGGCGTATGATATTTGTAGTGCTGGCAGCGTACGCGGCGTTGGTGTGCCTTATGGGCGCCATTTTTATACGCGGCGCGCCTAAGTTATCAGCGGTGGATGATACGCTGGCTAAAGATGGCTTGTTGACGCGCTACCGCTTTGTTTTGAGTAATACGACGGCGATGCGCTACTTATTTTCTCAGGCTTTAGCTTTCAGCGTTATGGTGACCTTTTTAGCGAATGCGGCGCTGGTATATATTCACCAATATGGTGCCACTGAAACCCAATTTGCGATGTTGTTCGCTGCCAATGTGGTGACATTGGGTGTCGCAAACAGGATCAACAATTATTTATTAAATACCATTCCGGCGCCGCGAATTTTGCCTAAGGCGATGATGTTGCAATGCGCGGGCACGGCGGGATTATTATTGATCAGCGACTTTACGCCCGCCTTGTGGGTAGTTGTGCCGTTGATCATGCTGAGTATTGGTGCTCTCGGCGGTGTGATGGGTAACTCGCAGGCTAGTGCACTGCAATTTTTCCCCAAACACAGTGGTATTGCGTCGGCCTTGCTCGGCAGTGCGCAGTATCTCATTGGTGGGCTTATCAGCGGTGTGTCTACTTTATTTTTAAGTGACAAAATGTGGCCAATGACAGTTACGATGTTTGTCGCCGCCGCTGCCGCATGGTGGATCGTGCCAAAACCTAGCGCTAGTAAGGTGTCAGTGTAAATTCCTTGAGCAATAGGGATTATTTGTGAGCACAGCTAAGCTAATCGTGAGCGACAGCAAAGATGCTTGCTACCACAGGGAGATTCAAACGAGTGAAAATCATTTTATTCGTCCTGCTTACTGTTTTACTCGGACTGGCCGGCTGCGGCCATAGTAGTTCTGGCGGCTTGCCAGATGACCCGCTCGCCGGTGGCGAGTTTATATCAGCGGTGACTGGCCTAGAGGTGAGCTTTGCTGAGCAGAGCGGCCGCTTGAGTGTTCCCAGCGACGCCGTTAGCGAAGACACGCCATACAGCATATCTGTCTCTGAAAGCACGGGCTTTCCTAATGCGGATAAACTCGCTTCCTTGGTGTTTGAGTTTTCTCCAAGCGATTTAAGGTTTTCTAAACTGGCAACCATAACCCTGCCTATTTCAGGCGCGATTGCGGCCAGCGATTCATTTTATATAGCTAAGTTGGTCGGTCAGCAGTGGCAGGCTAATGCATCTTCTTCGCGTGTCGGCCGCGCAGTAAGCGCATCAATAAGTGAATTTGGTCAGTATGCGGTTTTGCGCCGTGAATCGCGCGTGGCAGATAAAACCATTGGTCCTGAATGTGTCGCGAATAAGGTAGAGCAATCGGTGCGATTTATTCATGTCGCCGATTTACACTCCCGTTTTGGCTATCGGGAGCAGCTTTACAGTCGACTTAAAGCGGCGCATCTCCAAGCCGCAGGGGAAGAGCCCTATACCGTATTTACCAATGGCGGCGATGATTTTGAAAAGGGCACCGTTGCTGAGCTGCTCTCTTCGGGTTCGGCCACTATTGCCGCGACTAGGGCGATGGGCTTTGACGTCCGTGTGGTGGGTAATCATGACTATGCCTGGGGGCCCGAGCAGTTGCTCGAATACTCGCAGGATGACAGCGCGGTGGTGTTGGCGAGTAATACTTGGTACACCGGCAGCAGTGGCGAATTTGCGGCAGTTGAGTTTGCGACGCTGAATGTTGGTTGTATCACGATTGGTGTGTTCGGCATGACGTCAGTGCCCTGGAATGAATTGGATGAGCCGATAGAGGCGGCGCCAATCCCCGATTTTATTGCCGACTTCTCTATGAACTGGTCTTGGCAGGCGGTAGCTCAATCTATTGTTGATCAATATCGCGGCGATGTGGACTACATGGTTATGTTGAGCCATATGGGGCGCGGGCCGGATGAAGATCTCGCCGCAAAAGTCAGTGGCGTAGACTTGGTCCTGGGTGGCCATACTCATGGCGGTGAGAATTTCGAAACACTTGATAATGGAACCCTAGTTATTCAGCCGGAGTTTTATGGCAAAGGCTATACAGACCTAAAGTTAGTATTTCGACTTAGCGATAAGGTCGTTACAGATGTCGATTACAAGACATACGCCACTGCCGATGTTTTAAGCGTCGATGCGAATACTGCGGCGACCATTGACGAGATCATGGGGCTTTATGCACCGGATGCTGAGACTGAAATAGCAGTGTCTGAAAATTATCCTGATCAACTGGGTATTGCGCGAATTGCTGCAGAAGCAGCGATGCATGTTCACGGCGTCAATGCTGCATTATTAGATCCCGCTCAGGTTACGGCGCTATGGTTGCCGGGCAGCTTGAGTCAGGAAGATTTTATCAATAGTTACCAAGTTGAACGTCAGCCTTCGAATACACCGGGATTTAATGCCATGTATGGTGTTGCGGTGAGTGGCGTGCAGTTAGAGGGAATGGCAGTAGAGCAGCCGGCGTGGTTTGCAAAATTACCGAGTCCACTCCTGGCTGGTAAAACCTATACCGTGGTGTTGCAAAAAGGCCCGGCGCTTAATTTACCCCTGTTTTTCCCGCAGACGTTTAATGAGCAGTCTAATGTCAGCGCGGCACTATTGTCTGAGAGTTGGTTTGCATTAGATCAGTATGCGCGATATCGAACGAGTCAATGCTTACATCTGGATACTGACAAGGCCCTCATTGCCTGTATTCCGAAAACGCAAACCACGGTGTGGCAGTTTGATGATTCGACGCAGCCATTTGCCGCGGATTTTGGGCCGGCGCAATTATCTTTTTATGACCCTGGTGCAAGCGGTGGCAGTGCCGCAGTGACTCGATTCCTTAGCACGACGGATGTTGGTGTTGGCGATCTTCCAGATGGCGCCTCAGGGGTTTTGGCGTTTGGTGATTACCGCCCAGATGAGGGCTTAGTGTTGCGCCACAATGGCGCCGCCAATGGGGCGTTTGCTGAACTTGGTTTGGTTTCTGACTATACGGTAGTCATGGATTTGTATTGGCCGCAGGCCAGCGACAACCGGTGGCGCGCGCTATTGCAGACCTCGTTAAATAATAGCGATGACGCCGATATTTTTGTTGAGCGGGCTATTGCCGGTGGTGTGGGGGTGGCGACATCTGATTCGGGATATTTTGGTAGCTTGCCTGCCGATAGCTGGCATCGCCTGGCCTTGGTATTTTATGCGGCGCCAAGCGGTGAAGGTGCGGGTGGCACCTTTAAGGTGTTTATTGATGGTGAGCTGGTTGGCCAAAAAACTGACGGCGATATAGGGCAGCGCTGGGCGCTAGATGAGTTCGCAATATTGTTTTCGGATAATAGCTTTGAAACGGAGCCTGGCTATCTTAATGCGCTTCTTTTTTCGGGGCGCGCACTGTCTGATGGTGAGGTCGCCGCTTTAGCCGGACCGTCGCGACAAATGGTGTTCAGCCCCGATGTGCGGACGCTAAATCAGAGTGTCTTGCGTCACTCTATGTCTTCTCCGGATGCAGCTACTTTGCATGCGCATTGAGCTTGTTGGTGCTTAGCTGTTTTTGCACAGTTCTAGCCAGCGCAGGATTCCTTCGCTGCGGTATTTTTGACGGTGCAAAATAAAGTAAAAGTGGCGTTTGAAATCGCGATTGGCAGCGGTGAGCGGCACTAAGCGTCCGCTGTCGAAGGCAGTCTGCAGCGACAAGGTCGACAGGCAGCCGATACCTAGTCCGGTTTCGACCGCGCGTTTAATTGCTTCGGTGTGTTGCAACTCGAGGCGAATATTCAGTTCTGGCAATAGCTCATGAATGGCGCGGTCAAAGGCTTGACGGGTGCCGGAGCCTCCCTCTCGTAAAATCCACTGGGCGGAGAGTAAATCTGCATCAGTGAGATTTTGTTTGCTGGCCAGAGGGTGGCGGGGGCTGCAGAAGATTTGCAGCTCATCTTCTCGCCAGCGTGTCACTTCTAAATCTGGGTGGTGCAATTCGCCTTCGATCAGACCGATATCCAAGTCAAAGTTTAAAACCTGTTGACTGATGACCGCGGTGTTGGCGACATTGAGTTTTACTTTGGCTGCGGGGTAGCGGTTTATAAATTCGGCCATGATATCGACCGCCAGATAATTGCCAATGGTCAGCGTGGCGCCCACCTTGAGCTCCCCCACCTGATCGTGGCGGCGGAAACCCTGTTCCAGCGCGAGTGCTTGATCTAGGAGCGCCTCTGCCTGGGGGCGCAGCGCGCGCCCTAATTCATTAATTTGTAGACGTTTACCAATGCGGTCAAACAGCTGTATTGAAAATTGCTGCTCAAGATCTTTGAGGGCGCTAGAGGCTGCCGACTGGGACATAGAGAGCTGTTCTGCCGCCCGGGTTATGTTCTCGGTGTGGGCTGCGGCTAGAAAAACTTCGAGTTGGCGTAGTGTATAGTGCATATTTGCAAAACCGATATTAAAAATCATTATAAGTCGTTTTGCCGATAGCATAGCTTTCCCTTACAGTGTTGGCAAGCAAGAGGGGATAGCGCCTGGACATGGCGCTAATACTGAGGAGAGGTTTGCAATGAGTAATATAGTTTCTGAGCGAGTGACCAGCGTACATCACTGGAATGACACTTTATTTAGCTTTAAGACTAGCCGTGATCCATCGTTCCGGTTTGAAAACGGCCATTTCACCATGATTGGCTTAAAGCAGGGCGATCGTCCCTTGATGCGGGCCTATAGTATTGTGAGTGCAAATTATGAGGAGGAGCTTGAGTTCTTCAGCATTAAAGTAGCCAATGGTCCGCTGACGTCCAAGTTACAGCAGATCAAGGTGGGTGATGAGATTTTAATCAGTCGTAAGCCGACTGGCACCTTGGTGGCAGACAATTTATTGCCTGGTAAGAATTTATACCTTCTCAGCACTGGCACCGGTTTGGCGCCTTTTATGAGTATTATTAAAGACCCAGAAGTGTATGAAAAGTTTGAGAAAATAGTGCTGGTACACGGGGTCCGTTATGAGAGTGAGTTGGCTTACCAAGATTTCATTCGCAATCACTTGCCGCAACATGAATATTTTGGCGATATAGTTCGCGACAAGCTGGTCTACTACCCCACGGTCACACGTGAGAAGTCCGAAAATCAGGGGCGTTTGACCGATTTAATTCGCAGCGGTAAGTTGATGCGAGATGTAGGTTTGCCGGCGCTAAATATCGACGATGATCGGTTTATGATTTGCGGCAGCCCTAGCATGCTCAAAGATACTTGCGGTCTGCTTAATGCGGTTGGCTTTCAAGAAACACGTGGCGGTCAGTATGGGCATTTTGTGATTGAACGTGCTTTTGTAGAACACTAGTTCCCTTTGTACGGTATTTTAAGGCCCTTCTTAAGCCCCTTGATAGGGGCTTTGTTCTATGTGGGCGGGATGAGATTTGGTCGAGCTGCTTGAAGTAATCGGCCCTTATTCTTTTTTGTGTGATACGTCCATTGACACGACTCACTATCCTGCTGCTTCCTCAGTATTGGCGACGCTAAATACACTGTTGTTGGCCCTAAGGTATTAATTTCACTATTTATAAGTTGATTAGGGCTTTATTGTGGAGTCCTGTTGGCAGGCTTGATAACTTAGGGCTTGGAATTGATCTGGTTACGAGAGCGCTATGTTTAAAAAAATCTTATTATCCCTGCTGTTGTTGCTGCTTGCTTCCGGTGCATACCTTCAGTTTGGCAATTTGCCCCAGCCCTTGTCGGCGGATACCCAGGGTAGTCGTTGGCTAGAAAAAGGCATTTACGACGTCAGCTATTTCGATGTAGAGCTGGTCGATGATACTCGCCCCACCCAGAAAAACGGCGAGTACCTCGGGAGTAGTGAGCGTCAGTTGCAAACACGAATTTGGTATCCCGAGGACTTGCTTGCTGCGGCGCCGTTGCTTATTTATAGCCATGGTTTTATGTCGTCGCGCACCGGGGGCAGCTATCTCGCTGAGCACTTTGCCAGTCACGGTTATATTGTTGCGGCGATGGATTACCCGCTTACTACGATGAGCGCGCCTGGTGGGCCATTGGTAAAAGATGTTGTTAGTCAGCCCGGCGATGTTAGCTTTTTAATCGATCAGTTTGTGTCATGGAATGCGGATTCGGGCAATCAGTTTTATGAGCGTATCGATGACAGGCATATTGGAGTGATGGGTTTATCTTTGGGTGGTATGACGTCGACCTTGGCGACCTTCCATCCTCGCGGCGCTGATTTGCGCATATCTGCAGCGGTATCGATTGCGGGTCCGGCCTTTATGTTTGGACCGGCCTTCTATGATTCTAGAGATGTTCCTTTCATGATGATTGCGTCGCCTATAGACGCCATGATTGACTATCAAACTAATGCGGCAACTATTCTCCCCAACGTGAAAGGCGCTGTTGTAGTGACTATGAATAACGCCTCTCATACCGGCTTTGCCGCGCCGGGTCGGTATTTGAGATGGTTTGAGAATGCGGATTCATTGGGCTGTGGCATGTTGACGCGTGGTCTAGAAAAAACCGCTGACGAAAACTGGGCCAGCGAGTTGGGTGAGGCTGAAGAAGGTATTTTGTTAGTGCCGCAGACGGCGCTGTGTACTACCGATCCGCTGCCGCCGGCAATGAACCCTGTGCGTCAGCAATGGTTAACTACGCTGGCGGTGTTCCCGTTCTTTGAGTCACAATTTGCCTTGAGTGAGTTGCGTCGCCAAGAGGCTCGTGATTATTTGTTCAGTACTTTTGCTAGCGAAATTCCTGAAGTGAGCGTTGCGCGCGCAATAAAGTAAGGACTTGCGATGCCAATGCCGAAGTCCCAGGGTTTTGGCTACCGCAGCGCGGGGTGTCAGCTTATAATGTCGGCACGGTCGTCAGCATTCGAATGTGACGGCTTTGACAATATAAAATCGAGAAGTACTAATAATAAAATACTAGGAAAAAATAGAATATGACAGTTGCGTTCTGGTGTGTGTTTATTGCGTGTTTGCTTCCCATAGTAATGGCGTGGGTGTGTGGATATTTTCGTGCCAAACAGTTTGGTAAAGTCGATAACAAACATCCCCGCCTGCAATATGCCCAGCTTGAAGGCCCGGGTGCGCGCGCCTACGCCGCGCAGCAAAATGCTTGGGAAGCGCTGCCAGTATTTGCGGCAGCGGTGATCATTGCACATTTGGCGGGAGTTGATCCAGCCAAGTCGGCGCTTGCCGCTCAGGTGTTTATTGTTGCGCGGGTTTTGTATCCCATTTTTTACATCGCCAATAAGGATGTGCTTCGCTCATTGGCGTTTCTTATTGGTCTGGGTGCTTGCATCGCTCTATTTGTCATGGCGGCGTAAAACCAATGATTGCAGTAATGCAAAAGTGGCTGAGGGTATTGTGCTTGTCTGTGGGCCTAGCTATTTGTCTCACTGGCTATGCCTCGGCCCAGACTGACGATGATACTGGTCTTGCCACTATGGAAGAGTTTTTGCCAGTAGCGGAGGCGCCACCGCCACCGCCATCCCTGCTTCGCGCCGAACAAATTAAGTTGGAAACCTTCGATAGTTTCCCCCGCGGTGGCCCAGACAGTATTGCTGGGCTGGGTGATTGGTGGCTGTCTAACGGCAAAATTTGTGTGGCTGTTAGCGATGTTAATCATCACGCGGGGATTGTTGCCGGTGGTGGCACGCTTATCGATGTGGCCCATTGCGACCGCGGTAATGACCAGTGGACTTACGCGAATATTTTAACGGGGCTGGCAAAGGAAACTGCTATTCCGGTTTCAAAAATCACTACGCTAATAGAGGGCGATCACGCCGATATTATTACCGTGGGCGAGGGCGATGGTATTCGTCAAACAGTGACCTACCGTTTGCGAGAGAATGGTGAGGAACTCGAAATCAATGTGCAGATAGAGCGCATTGGCGAAGGTCGCCCGGTACAAATGAGCGGCTTGTTTACCCTGTATTCGCAGCGCGCATTAACGCCCTTCAGTCTGTCTAGTTATATTCCAGATGCCACCCTAGGTTTTCAGCACCCGGCCATCGACCGCAATAAAGTGTCGTCGCTACTAGGCGGCATGATGCCCAGCGACTGGAATATATTGGTAGGCGCTGATACCTATGACAGCAAGGTGAGTTATGGGGTGCAGCTGGGGTCTGCCGAGTTGATTAAAGCGAATGGCAGCCGCCAGCCATTGCCGCGGTTTCTGGCCGTATTTCCTGATTATAGCCTGCACGGCTGGATGACCCGCCCTTTATGGTTTCAAAGCGAGCGCCTGACTTGGCTGTCACTGCTGCAAAACCAGTTTATGGATTTAGAGAAGGGCGAGCAGATGCTTGCTAAGTTTAAGGTTTTGTTGGGCGATCGTGCGGATGTGGCATCGGTCACTGATCAAATCTACAGCGGCCCGCGAATACGAGGTTACGCCAATAATTTTGACGTGTCGGTGGCAGTCTGGGACCAGGATGATCGACCTGTAACCCAGGGTCGAGTCGCCGCCGATGGCAGTTTTAATATTCGTCTGCCGAAACATGTGCAGTGGATAAAAATGCAGGCCACCGCGCCGTGGGGGCAGAAAATTAGTCGCGAATTATCGCTTGCCGACGCGCGCAACGATAGCGGTCGATGGGTCTTTCGGAAAAATGGTGCGCTGCGCTTGCCGCGAGATATGCCAATGAGCCTGTATTTCTTTGGTTTTGGGAATACTGATACGCCGGAGTTTGGTAATGACTTACTGGGCTTTACCGAGCAGGGGCTGTCGCTGCCTGGCATGATGCGCCGCAACCGTATTGATTTGGCCGGTGTTGACTCAGATTTAGAGCAAGTTAACTTGCCGCCTGGCCAGTATCGAGTTCTGGCTGCGCGGGGCTTGGAATTCGATGTAAAGGAGTATTTGCTTACTGTTGTTGCGGGCAAAACAAGCCAGCTTCCTATCATCCCTCTAAAGCGAATTTGGTACGGCGGTGATTGGCATTCAGCCGACTTACACGTCCACAGCGGGGCAAGTTTTGACTCGGTCTTACCCTTTGATGAGCGCTTGCGAAGTTTTGTCGCGCAGGGCGCCGAGGTCTTGGTGGCCAGCGAGCACAATCGCTTGATTGATCAAAGTGGGCTGGTTGCAGCGCTGGGCTTGGAGGGTAGGGTGCAGGTTATAACCGGCAGTGAACTCACCGGTATGTCGCGCACAGCCAATGCACCGACTACCGTAGGCCACAGTAATGCCTTTCCACTAAAGGCCCGGCCAATGGAGTTTGCCGGCGGCACTCCGGCGGTAGAAAACCGCGCCCTGCGTGAGGTGATTGCCGGTGTTCGCGAGCAAGCGCCAAACGCGCTATTCCAGCTGAATCATCCACGGGCGGCCAATCCGATTGACGCCGATTTAGCCTTTTTTGATCACCTGTCGATTGGTAAAAGTTACGATCCAGCACAGGCTTTAGACAGCGTAAATAATGGCAGTTTACTGCTTCCAGACCCGGTCTCGGGTTTTCGTGATATCGATTTTGACGTCTTAGAAGTACTCAATGGGGCCGAGTTTTCGGTGTACTCGCAAATTCGTGATGACTGGTTTTCGATTCTGAATCAAGGCGCGCGCCGCGCCGCGACGGGGAATAGTGATTCCCACGGGATTCGCAGCGTGGTCGCCGCGCCGCGCACTTATGTCTATGTTGCGGCTTCGGATAATCAGCTACCACTCGATGAGAGTGCCTTTGTAGGCGCTGTGCGAGATGGGCACAGCTTTATGACCACCGGGCCGTTTCTGGCGGTAACACTTCGCGATGACTATTCAGAAGCCGGCATGGGCGATACGTTTTCGGGACGGCGTGGTGAGCTGCATATTCAGATAGATGCGGCGCCGTGGGTGTCGGTTAATACCATGACGATTTGGGTTAACGGGGAAGTTTATCGGCAGTTGAAGGTGGCGGTTGGTGATCACAAGGTCATTGAGCTTATCGTCGACACTGACTCCTATATAGTGGTTGAAGTCAGTGGCGACCCTGGTGCAGTGTATCGCGCGCTGATGCCCGACTTGGCACCGCTGGCCTTGAGTAATCCTATATATATCGACGCAGATGGCAACGGGGAGTGGCAAGCGCCTAAGATAATGAACTAGCCTTGGGGTTGGGCTGTCGTAGTCCGCATGGGGTAAGTGTGAAGAGTTCACTGATGCGGATGAACTAATGCTGTGAATATTGGCATGTTTTTTTTGATAATAGCTGTGTCATGATAGTTTCAGGGCACTTAGAAAGATAATGGATAAGGGGATTCACCAATGAAAATGTCTATTAATATTAGCCGTTGGGCGACATTGCTGACCGCAGTGGTTTTTGCAACAGCGTGTAGTATCGATCCGTATACTGGAGAAGAGAAGACCAGTAATACTGCCAAAGGTGCTGGCTGGGGTGCTTTGGGTGGTGCCGTATTAGGGGCCGCAGTATCAAGTAAGGACGATCGCAAAAAAGGTGCGCTACAGGGCGCAGTGGTAGGCGCAGCCGCCGGTGGTGGCTACGGTTATTATATGGATCGCCAAGAAGCAAAATTGCGCGCCCGCCTTGAAGGCACTGGTGTGGGTGTGCAGCGTGTTGGCGATACCATTAAGCTAATTATGCCGGGTAACGTGACTTTCGATACTGGCAGTTCTGCCATCAAAGGTGGTTTTACCGACGTTTTGGACAGCGTTGTGTTAGTTGCTAAAGAGTTTGATAAAACGCTGATGCAAATTAATGGTTACACAGACTCTACTGGTAGTTTCCAAACTAACCAGTCATTGTCTGAGCAACGCGCAGGTAGCGTTGGTCGCTATTTCATGAATCAAGGTGTGGCATCAAGCCGCATTCGGACTTCAGGCTATGGTCCGCGCGATCCTATTGCAGATAACAGCACTGCATCGGGTCGTGAGCAGAATCGCCGTGTGGAAATTGAGATGTTGCCAACTCAATAAGCAGCGACATACTCACAAAGGGGCGTCATCAGTGACGCCCTTTTTTTGTCTGGCTATTATGTTCACTGGCTTGGGGCCTTAAAAATGATAAAGACACTCTATAGATCTGGAATAGTTTTCCTTGCGGTATTGGCGCTCGCAGCCTGTGCG
Organism: Zhongshania sp. R06B22; assembly: GCF_040892595.1. Taxonomy (NCBI): domain Bacteria; kingdom Pseudomonadati; phylum Pseudomonadota; class Gammaproteobacteria; order Cellvibrionales; family Spongiibacteraceae; genus Zhongshania; species Zhongshania arctica. The sequence goes on from NZ_JBFRYB010000001.1 coordinate 758,292, forward strand.
GCATTTAATCCTATTGAGAAGCCAAAGGTATCTATTACAAATATCCAAATGGCACCGGTCATTGGTTTCCAGCAGAAGTTATTAGTCGGTTTGCAGCTCGATAACCCCAATGGCTTCACTATTAACCTTGCTAGATTGCGATATACCTTGGAATTACAGGGACAGTCTCTGGCGGGCGGTAGTTTAAATGAAGCGATCAGCTTACCGGCAAATGGTCAGACTCAACTGGTGGTTCCGGTAGAGGTGAATTTACTCAGCGGTATAGGTGTGTTGAGTAAGATCTTAGGCGGTATGCAATCTGACCTTGATTACAAACTCAGCCTGACGGCGGCGGTTAGCAATTTTGGCCTTGGCGATATTACAATCGATAAGGTGGGTAAGGTTGGAATTGGGACTACTGCACCCTAAACGGGATGGGTTGATAGTCCGCGGCAGGATGGCTGCCGCGGCGAGATATTAGCTTAAGCGCTTTTAGCGGATTTGTTTTTTTTACCGCTGTCTAGTGTGTCATGAAGACTGACTAGCTGCTGGGTGAGTTTATGCGACGGCGCGTAGTGAATCAGTGGTATTTGCCTGCTGCGAGACTCTTTCATCTTGACCGAGCTGCTTAGATATTGATCAAAGATTGGCAGGCCGTCAGCTTTCATACTTTCGATAAGCTGGGTCGGCAAGCTGGCTTGGGCTTGAAACTGGTTAACGATGATGCCTTCGAGCTTCAGCTCTGGGTTGTGGTCTTCGCGAATTTCCTCAACCGTTTCCATTAAACCAATCAATGCGCCCTTGGAAAAGCTGTCGCAATCAAAGGGAATTATTAGCGAGTCGGCGGCGATAAGGGCTGAGCGGCTATAAAAGTTTAGGGCCGGTGGGGTGTCGATGTAGATATGCTCGTACTCTGCCTGTAGCTTGTTCAGGGCATCGCGGAGTTTATAAATTTTGTGGCGAGTTTCTAGTTCGCGCTCGATCACCGCGAGTTCAGGGTGAGAAGGCATTAAATAGAGATTGTCGAATTCGGTTTCGTAAATGCAGTCACTAGCTTCTTTGCTTTTGCCGAAGAGCGAGAGCTTTTGCTTAAAGAAGTCTGCTGCATTGTCTTCAAGGTCGCGAAATTGGGGGCCAATTAAGTACTCGCTGCTATTGCCTTGAATATCAAGATCGATAAGCAGCGTTTTATAGCCTTTCCATGCACTAATTGCCGCCAAATTACAGCTTATGCTGGTTTTGCCGACACCGCCTTTTTGATTAAATATTACCCGCTTCATTGTTCTACCCTGACAAAGTGTTGCTGGGAAAAAGTAATCCTAGCAGCTCTAGTGCCAAGGCGCTACGGTCGCAATTTGCGAGGTGTCTTGGCGGGGCTACTCAGGACGTTGATGTAGACTTTTTGCGCATCCATTCACCGGTGCGCAGAACGCCAAACAGCAATACCACAATATAACCTTCTATTGGATTACTGTAATCACGGTGAATATCCTTTCTAAATACTAGGCACTCAAGGATGTGTGCGGCAAGTATGGCGAAACCACCCCACATGAGCCAGACGCTATTCTCACCCAGCAGTGGGAACACGAAATTTACTAGAAAGGCGACCCAAAAACCGAGTTGGCCAATTTTTAAAATCGTCATCATAAAGTGTGAATCCTTCGTTATTTTTCTAAGTGGCTGCATAATGCAGTATTGATTTCAGAGCTTCAAGTTTTGTTACAATCTTGTCACTTAAAACTCCATTTAAATAGAGACAGTTAATTTATGTATACGGGAATTGTGCATGGTGCTTACCCACTGGCGGCGGTAATACGTAAGCCGGGTTTGCATCAGCTATTTATCGACTTGCCGCCGGTACTACTTGAAGACTTAGTCATTGGCGCGAGTGTTGGCCTGGATGGCGTGTGCATGACCGTGACAAGTATCGACGGCGCGCGGGTGTCGTTTGATGCCATGCAGGAAACCCTGTCATTGACGACCTTGGGTCAGCTTAATAGCGGCGATAGCGTTAATGTTGAGCGCTCGGCCAAACAGGGAGCGGAAATCGGCGGTCATAATATTTCTGGCCATGTCGATGGTTGCGCGGAGCTTGTTGCAGTTGAAGAGTCTGAAAATAATTGTACGCTGCGCTTTCGTCTGCCTCATGCTTTAAGTAAGTATGTGTTTAAAAAGGGTTTTATCGGGATTAGTGGTTGCAGTTTGACAGTGGCTGATTACAAGCGTGATGAAGCCGAGTTCACGGTGTGGTTAATTCCAGAGACGCTGCGGGTGACTACCTTTGCGCAGAAACGCGTGGGTGATTGGGTGAATATCGAGGTGGATCGCCAAACTCAGGTCATTGTCGATACTGTCGAGCGGGTATTGGCTGAGAGGGAATAGCATAAGGGTCTCCGCCAGTAAGGCTTACTGGCGGAGGAGGCGATTATTATGCTTCGTCTGGCATGAGGCTATTGATTCGCTCCAATGCGTCGACGTACTCGGTGACTAAGCGGAAAATCACGGAGCGAGTTGATTCAACATGGTTGATCTGGCCAACTACTTGGCCGACTGGGTTAAAAGCCACTTTCTGGCAATCGCCGACTGAGGCATAGCGAGCGGTGCGGCGAATGCCGTCGCCACTCACCAAACCCTGCAGGGGCATGCCGAGAGCGTCTGGCGTGTCTGCGCGCTCCCACGCTTCGGTCCACTCGTTTTTCAGCATACGGCAGGTTTTCCCTGTCCACGCACGTGAGCGCACAGTGTCTTCGCTAGAGGCGGCGAGTAGAGATTCTTTTTGCGCAGGTTCGGCATGCGCTTCTTCAACCGTCAACCATAATGAGCCGGTCCACACGCCCTCACAGCCCATGCTCATTGCTGCCAGCATTTGCTGACCGTTGCCGATACCGCCAGCGGCTAGCACTGGTACGGGTGCTGCAGCAGCAACCGCTTGCGGCCATAATACTACCGAGCCAACGTCACCAGCGTGACCGCCGCCTTCACCACCTTGCGCGACAATAAAGTCTAGGCCAGCTTCTTTGTGTGCTTTGGCTTGCTTAACGCGGCCACAAAGTGCGCCGACCAGCCGGCCACTGTCTTGAATTAACTTCACTTTATCGGCAGGCGGGGTGCCCAATGCATTGGCGATTAATTTGCATTTGGGGCGAGTGAGCGCCTCCATAAGCAGCGGGGTAGCAGTGGCTTCAGTCCAGCCAAGCAGGCCCATATTACTGGTGCCGTCCGGCCATTCGGGTACACCGGCATCGGCTAATAATTTTTGCGCAAAGTCGATATGACCCTGTGGGACCATTTTCCAAAGTTCTTTTTCAAGATCTTCTGGGCTCATGTCGCCCATGCCTTCGTATTTTTGCGGAATGACAATATCAACGCCGTAGGGAAGATCGCCGATATGTTCATCAATCCAGTCTAATTCGGCCTTTAGTTCTTCCGGAGAAAACCCAACCGCGCCTAATACACCAATACCGCCTGCTTTACTGACGGCAACCACAACGTCACGGCAGTGGGTGAACGCGAAAATAGGGTATTCAATGCCGAGCTTCTTACATATTTCGGTATACATTTTTGGCCTCTGACTTATTTTGGCGCGGAGTACACGGCGCCATGAGTTGACCTGATTAGTATTGCGGACGCCCTCGACGCCGACAATGGCGTAAGTAATCAATCGCCATTGACTAAAAAGATCAGTATTCTCTGCCTCAGGGCCTGATAATTTTGATAGTGTCGACAATCTTGAGGCTAATAAGCACTAAATTTAAGCTCTTACTTGCTTTTGAACTTGTGTGTTCGGGCGGTGCAGAGTAAAAAGTGTGATTACATTCTCGTACTCCCCCCTTATAGGAATTTCGCTTAAAAATGGAAAGAATGCCCTCTATAAGCGCCCGTATTCTACTTTTGCAAATTCGTCATCGCGCGCTGGACACGGAAATCACTGAGCTGGCCTTGAATCCCTACCAAAATCAGCTGTTGTTGCAGCGCCTAAAGAAAGAGAAGTTACGTATAAAAGACGAGATACAGTGGTTAAAAGACGAGCTTATTCCTGATCTAGATGCGTGAACCGGCTAGAGCAGCACACCTTGTGAGACATATCTCACAAGGTGTGCTGCTGTTGTCTTCTTTCACTACTTTGGCAGCGCGTCATAATAGGCACTGTCAGGAAGACATGAGCATTCAAAGGATTGGGTGCGACATTGGATGTCGAAATTCTAAAAGCCGGAGCGGATGCTCCGGCTTTTTTTTGCATTGAGCTTTTGCCTCTGCTTGCTTAAGCTGCTCGTCTTTAGCCCCACCCTCTGATGATGTCCATTCTATGGTCGCATGGTTGATTGATGACAGATCGTAACTTTGACGGTATCGCCGAACGCTTTAAAAAGAATATCTATGGCAATGCCAAGGGGGAGTTGCGGCTCGCCCTGTGTTGGCGCGAGCTGCTCGATAAGTTGCCAGCGCTTAGCGATGTTCGCTCGATGTCGGTATGGGACGCCGGTGGCGGCTTGGGGCAAATGAGTATCCGTCTAGCAGAGCTGGGGCACTCGGTGTTGCTCAATGATATTTCCGCCGACATGTTGGAATTAGCGGCTAAAGATATTGCCGCCGCGGGTTTAACTCCTCAGCTTGATATCCGCAAGGCATCCATCCAAGCAATCAGTGCTGGGCAGAAACAATCTTTCGATTTGGTGCTTTGCCATGCGGTGCTTGAGTGGGTAGCTGATCAGGAAGATATCATTTCGGCACTAGTAGCTGGAATGCGTCCCGGCTGCCATTTGTCGTTGATGTTTTATAACCGCAATGCGCTTATTTTGAGCAATATGGCCAAGGGTAATCTCTACAAATTGCGCGATAGAGATTTTGCCGGGCACCCGGGTGGCCTTACACCACCGGGGCCCTGTGAGCCGCAGCGGATTATTGAATTATTACAGCAAGCCGGCCTTGAAATTGTCGCTAAGCGTGGTATTCGCTTGGTCTATGATTTGATGCCAAGGGCGGTGCGAGCAGAGCGAAGTATCGCTGATGTGCAAGCCCTTGAGTGGCAGTACGGCGCCGATGAGCCTTTTTGGTCATTGGGGCGTTATGTGCATTTGCTCTGTCGTTTGCCGGAGTGAAGGCCTAGCGGGCGGCTAGGCGTTGCGGAAGCGAATACCTAGCTTGTCGTATAGCGCGCCTAAAATCCAAAGTGGACCAATCAATAAAAACAAGACATCAGTAAAGAATGAGGGCTTTTGGGCTTCTTCTTTGTGGCCAACAAATTGAAAAATCCAGGCGATAATCCAAATGGCAGCCGCGGGAATCCACAGCGGAAATGCCACATAACTTTGGTAGGCCATAATACCGGCGGCCAACAAGATCACAAAAGGCATCATGCCCAGCGCGAGTCGCCCCGACAAATAACCATAGAAGAACATGCTGCCGATCAAAATCACTTGGCCTAGATTGACGGGTGTCGCAGGTATTTGTACCAGCCACAGCAAGGCAACGGTGCAAACCGCAATTGCCGGTACGCACCAATAATGAATGCGCTTATTGCGCGGATTCTGGTGGGAGGCATTATATTCGTCTAGCCATTGGTTTAGGGTGCGCACAGGCAATCTCCGTTGCTAAATCAAAAAACAGCTACGTTAGGTTAAGTGTCAATGTGGGTCAATGACCGCAGCGACATAACAAAGACGCAATTTAAGTCAGATCTATGCGAATAAAAGCGCGTTTATTTTTGCGGCCGCTGAGAGCAGAGCTAATATCTAGTAGGCGCATTTGAAAGCCGTATTTTTTCACGAGCAGGCTGTGCGCGATCTTGCTTTCCGCTGAGTCAATTAAATAGGCATTGCCATTACTGGCATCGCCAAGCGGTTTGCCGATTACCGTGCAGGGCCCAATTTTACACTCGCTGAAATTGCGCAGGCGCTTAACCTTACCGGCGTTCCCCGCTGAAAAAACATACAGTGTTTTGTCGTCGCCGGCACACCAAACTGGTGTTGCGACAAAACTGCCGTCGCGTTTCTTGGTGCTAAATAAGATATAGCTGGATTGGTGTAGTGCTGTCATGTTGGTAAGTCCGCAGGATATTTAATATTGCATAGTGTGCTTGGTGCGTGGGCGTCTTGCAATAATTCTGCCTGCAGAATGATGTGATGTTTTAGCGAAGACTCGGGGTATTTTGGAAGTTGACTGTAAGCTTAGGAAAGGGGAATTGCCGCCGATGGTTGGCGGCAAATTTTACTTCATGTCTGAGCGTGGTAATGGATAGTTGGGTAACTCAGACGAGTGTCGCGATACAATAATACAAGCCTGTAAAGACGATGGAAATCAGGCTAAATTTCGCGCTCTGTTGAGCAAGATCGCTTATGTTGCACGTCGTACTGGTGTGCGGTGTCATTTTCATATCCTCCTGGTGAGTGCTGCTTAAAGTAGGCCTGCAAAGCAAGATGCGATGCCCACTGCAATAATGGCGATAAGGCTATATTGAGCTGCTAATTCGGCAACTGCGCTAGCGTCGTGGTTTTGTACTGCTTGTTGTAATTGAGTCATGGTGTTGCTCCGTTTATAAAGTTTCGTAGGTGTCTTGATGACGAAACCAGTATACAAACAAGCAAGAAATATTTGGGTTACATAGGCCGTGTGATAGCAGTTGCTAAATACGGTTTGCCGCCATTTTTTTAATCTTTTGGACAGATTGGGTGGGGAGTAAAAACAAGGACTTAGCGTATCTATTAACAAATATTTAAGCAGCGGTTAAGTGGCGGTAATGATGGCGTGTGGGTTAAATTGTTGTAATAACTAGAAAGCTTACTAGGTCGTGGCGATATTTTTGTAGGTCTTACACGGTATTTAATGAGAATTCTTTGAGCAGTTCACCAATCAAAAAGCTTTCTACGGCGACCGCGCCACGTGCAAACCAATCCTCGGCCTCGGCTTTAGTGCCCACCTCGTAAATTAGGATCGGCCAAGGCACTGCGGTGAAGTCAGCGCTGTTAGGTACACAGTTGCGGTCACAGAATACAACTTCGGGTTTGAGTTCAGTCAGTGCCGCAGACTGCCAGTCAGGCCATGCGTCAAAAACGGCGCCAAAGCGTTGCCAGCCCTCGTGAAGAGCAAGGTGTAGCGCATTCAATTCAAAGCTAATGAGAATGCATTGCGAGGCGACTGGGCGCAGGGTGTTAATGATGGCATCGACGACTATCTGTTCGCCAAAATGGGTCAGGCTCTCTTCCTTGATTTCAACGTAGGCGTTTATCTTGGGCTGGGCCTGAAGTAAAGCCACAATGTCGCTGAGCCGGCACATGGGATTGTCTTGAAATGCCGCGCCTAGGCGATAGCTTTCGGCGGCGGAGAATGTATCGAGCTCGGCGGCGGTATATTCCCAGATTAAGCCTTTGCGCTGACACATACGCATCAAGTTGGCGTCGTGGAAAACAAACGGCACCTGATCTGCGCTGAGTTGAATGTCGAGTTCGATATTAACGGCGCCAGCTTCAATCGCCTTTGCAAACGCGATGAGGGTGTTTTCAGGGTAGTGTTGACGCCAGCCGCGGTGGGCCACAAAGTTTTCTGCTCGCATAGCGGTTTCGTCGCAAATGGAAGTTTGCAGTAGTATCCGATTAATTCTGGTCAGAATAAAGCGAGGCAGGCCTAGTCTGATTAAAAGACAGCGCCGGCTATGACTATTGCTATTGGCGCTGCACGCATATAATGCGGCCTTAGCCTAATTTTTTTGGAGAACATAATGTCTGCGGTATCGATAAAGGCCTTGTTGGCGGGGCAGTGTGAGCCGGGATGCGAGGTAACAGTAAAGGGCTGGATTCGGAGCCGTCGAGATTCCAAGGGTGGCTTTTCGTTTTTGGCCGTCCACGACGGATCGGCGCAGGCAGCAATACAGGTTGTCGCGCCAGGTGAGCTGGAGAATTACGAGGCGGAGATTTTAAAGTTAACGGCGGGCTGTTCGGTTATTGTCAGCGGCGATTTGGTCGCCTCGCAGGGCAAGGGTCAGAGTGTCGAAATTCAGGCTAAGCATATTGAGGTCTGCGGCTGGGTAGATGATCCAGATACTTACCCTATCGCCAAAAAGCGTCATAGCTTCGAGTATTTGCGCACTGTGGCCCATCTTCGGCCGCGCACCAATACCTTTGGCGCAGTTACACGGGTGAGGACCGTGCTCGCGAATGCGGTGCATCGCTATTTTTATGAGCGGGGTTTTCAGTGGATTAATTCTCCGCTGATTACGGCGAGTGACTGTGAGGGCGCCGGCGAGATGTTTCGTGTCAGCACCTTAGATTTAATGAACTTACCTCGCACCGAAAGCGGCGGCATCGATTTCAGCGAAGATTTCTTTGGCCGCGAAGCCTTTCTCACTGTGTCTGGGCAGCTAAATGCCGAGGCCTACTGTTTGGCCATGTCTAAGGTATATACCTTTGGTCCGACCTTTAGGGCGGAGAACTCAAATACTAGTCGCCACCTTGCCGAGTTCTGGATGGTGGAACCTGAAATCGCCTTTGCCAATCTCGACGATGATGCTGCGCTGGCTGAAGATTTTTTGCGCTACCTGCTGTCGGAGGTGTTAGAGCATTGCGAAGACGACCTCGCCTTCTTTAATGAGTTTGTGGATCAGGGCGTCTTAGCTCGTCTCCAAAAAGTGGCTGGCACCAGCTTTGAGCGCATGGACTATAGCGAAGCGATTAAAATACTGGAGAAGTCTGGCAAGAAGTTTGAATTTCCCGTGCGCTGGGGGGTAGATATGCAGTCTGAGCATGAGCGCTATCTCTGTGAAGAGCACGTTGGCGGCCCGCTGATAGTGACCAATTACCCCAAAGATATAAAAGCATTTTACATGCGCATGAACGACGACGAGAAAACTGTTGCGGCGATGGATGTGCTAGCGCCAGGCATCGGTGAGATTATCGGTGGCAGTCAGCGTGAGGAACGTTTAGATGTGCTTGAGAGACGCATGGCGGAGCAAGGCCTAGATGGCTTGGAGTGGTACCGGGATTTGCGCCGCTATGGCACGGTGGCCCATGCAGGTTTTGGTTTAGGATTCGAGCGCCTGTTGAATTACATCACCGGCATGGACAATATTCGCGATGCTATTCCCTTTCCCCGCACGCCAAAACATGCCGACTATTAATGGCTGATGGGCTGATATATCAGCGTTAGTGCGCCTGTGTTTAGGCGCCTAATTTTCTAAAAAAAGAATGGCCTGGGTTTCATCGTCAAGTAAATCGGCCAATGTATAGCCGGTTAAGGCGGTGAGAAAAGCCTGCATCGCGTTAGCCAGTAAGCCCTTTAGTTTGCAGCCTTTGATAATCCGGCAGGGTTGTTCATTGCAGTTAATGGGGTTTAGGGTTGATTCAAAATGCCTAACAATATCAATCAGGGCGATCTCTTCCGCGGGCTTGCCTAGTCGAATGCCGCCGCCTTTTCCTCTTATTGCTTCTACGTACCCTAGGCGCACGAGCTCCATGACTACTTTGGATATGTGGTTTGACGAGATGCTGTAGAAATCGCAGATATCTTGAATTGTGCTTAGTTCGTTCGCCGGGCAATGCCCTAGGTAGATCAGGGACCTAAAGGCAAAATCTGTTTTGCTGCTTAATTTCATCGTTAGGGCTTGTGCTTTGCTTAAAGATGCGGATATTATACCTCTTTAGAACATGCATTTAATATGCATGTTTAAATTTTAGGAGCATTAACATGACAACACTGTATGAGCGGATTGGTGGTGAGCCAGCGGTAGATAAGGCAGTAGACATTTTCTATGACAAAATTATGGCCGATGATCGAATTAAGTCATTTTTTGAAAATATCGATATGTTTGCCCAGGCTCGCAAACAGAAGGCGTTCCTAACGATGGTGTTTGGCGGTCCCAGTGACTACACCGGTCGAGATATGCGTGCGGCGCACGCGGGAATGGGTATTGATGATAGCCATTTTAATGCGGTGGTAGAAAACCTAGCTGCTACTCTGGCCGAGCTTGGTGTGAGTGGTGATGATATTGGTGAGGTTGCAAAAATAGCAGAAAGTGTCCGAGAGGATATTTTAAATCGCTAGTGTGTTTGACTTCTAGTTGTGCTGATTATTAGCCCTCAGGACCTTTAGTGTTGCTGCTTTCTGGTCCCTGCGGCTGGTGTGCAGTGAACAAGAACGACCCCCCCTTTCGGCCGAAGTAGCTCGTAGGGGAGTCGTTCTGACTTCTTTGAAACACGGCTTAGCGTGGTAACTACGGAACCAGTAAGAACATAAGTTTACGTTGGAAGTCATCTAACTCAGATGTTTTAACTTTAACCAGTTGGTCGAGTTGGAATGAACTTTTATCGTTGAACAGCCGCAGCGCGTCCGCGTCGAAGCTTAATTTTTCTGGAATAGTGCGAGCTTCAACGAAGCCGCTAATCCCAGTATCAAGCAATTCAACAGTAAAGCCGCCGCCATTAACGTGTGCGATGCGAGCATCGTAGACTGTATCTGAGGTATTGCCTGCCAGATATTGATACTGCAGCCACTGCTCCATTTGCTTGCTGGCTTGGCGACCGTTGCGAATAGTCTCTTGCAGCACAGCGAGTTCGGTATCGCTGGGCAGGCTTGGGTTTTCTTTATCGAGTTTGGCGCGAATACTGCGCTGAACTAGCAAGTCACTATATTTACGCAGCGGCGACGTAAATGTGGTGTAGCGTTCCAAGCCAAGTCCAAAATGCGGTTTCGGCGTTAGGCTAATATCCCCCGGTTGGAGCATGCGTGCAAAGATACTGCGCAGAGGCAGCGTAGATTCGTTGCTATCGCTGGCCTTAATAAGCGCTTTATAGCCCGGCAGTGCGCTTAAGTCACAGCCAGCCAAGCTGGGTATTTCTTTGTTGATGACCGCGCGTATATTGTCGTAGCGATCTTCGCGCAGGCCGGCATGACAGATATACACCGCCGGCGAATCTGCTAGCCATATCGCGGCGCTGCGATTGGCGGCCAACATACACTCTTCAACTAGGCGATGCGCGTCATTGCGCTCGACCTTAGTAATACTCTCAATTTTGCGTTGCTCGTTGAGCTGGAAATGAAAGTCCGGCTGCTCCGGCATGATGATTTGGTGTTCGCTGCGATATTTCCTCAGTGCTAAGCTCGCCGCGTATAAATCTTTTAGACAGTCTTGATTTAAATCCATCTCCCCGTGAAGGTGGGCGTGTACATCGTTGTAGGTCAATTTGGCCCGCGAGCGAACACGCGCTTCGCTGAACTGAATGTCGCTGATCTCGCCATCGGCACTTACTTGAACGCTACATACAATCGCAGCGCGCTCTTCATTGGCCATTAATGAGCAGCTTCCCTGCGACACGGGATTTGGCAGCATGGTTTGGGTGAAGCCGGGTAAATAGACGGTGTTGGCACGTTGTCTGGCGGCAATATCTAGCGGGCTGCCTGGGGTGATGAAGGCGCCGGGATCAGCAACCGCGATATGTAAAGCCCAGCCATTATCGTTGGCTTGTGCCCAGAGGGCGTCATCGATATCACGGGTTTCTGCGGCGTCGATGGTGACGAAGGGGATATCGAGTAAGTCTTTGCGGGTGTCGGCGCGAATATCGTCGCCAATACTGCAGTCTTTAGGCCAGTCTCTGGGTAATTTGAACTTGCGTTGAATGTACTTGCCTTCAATGCCGACGGTATCGGGGCTGCCGATGTTCTCTAATACTTTGACCTGAGACTTGCCATCTTTGAATGGGTGTTGGGCAACTTGGCAGTAAAGGAAGTCACCTTCGCTGCATTTTTTGCGCTGTGAGGGCGGAATAAAAAGCAGCTTATTGAAACGGGGTAAGTCCGGCTCGATAAAGTGACCTTGGCCGCGAACGACGTAGCGACCAGTAAAGCAGTCTAAGGGGCTTTCTAGTAGCTTTTCTAGCTCAGCCTTAAACTTACCTTTGTCATCGGTAATAACCGTGATTTTAACGCGGTCACCGGGGAAAACCCGCTGCATATCATCTGGGGCGAGAAATACATCGCGGCCATCATCGAGGCGGACAAATCCAAAACGTCGCTGGCTACCGCGAACTTCGCCTTCACCTTGGTCTTTAGATTCTATAATTTTGGATTTCAGCTGATTTAGCTGCTGCAGGGCATTTTTGTCGAACATGAATCAATGTTACCTGTATTCGGGGCGCGAAAAAGGGGTACAGGGTAGCGGAAATGTGGGGCTGAGTCTTCCGATATAAGCGCGATAACGGTTGACAAGGATGGCCATCGCTTTTAATAATCAGGCTACGCTGTGTTGTATGGATCGCTATATTGCCGTCACACGTTCAATGCCTCCGGGCATACAGTCACCATACTTTTGCGCGCTGTATCCACTCAAGCTCGCGACCATCGCCCTGCGCTCCGCGACATGGCGGCCTCTTTCCCCTGATACCCCCCTTGTCTGGTTTCGTAAACTGGCTTTTTTACGGCAGTCGCTGGCGCCAGCTTTCTTTTATGTTGTTAACAGAGAGTGCCCTATGGAAAAAGTCTATGTGCTTGATACCAATGTTTTATTGCATGATCCAATGGCGATAAATGCCTTTCATGAGCATCGGGTGGTGATTCCGATGACCGTGCTGGAGGAGTTAGATCACATTAAAGACCGGCGCGACAAAGACGTCAGTCGCGAGGCGAGGATAGCAATCAATGCTATCGATAAAATTCTATTTAATGCCAGCCCCAAGGCGATTCAGGAGGGAGTGCCAATTCCCAGTGCGCTCGGTGGCGAAGAGACCGGTAGTTTGGCCATTTTTCCTGATCAATTAATTAACCACGATGTACCCGCACCCTATCTTGATGGCAGTCAGCATCAAGCAAATGATAACCGTATCATCAATGTCGCACTGAATTTACAAGTGAAAAACCCGAATGCCTATGTGTGTTTGGTAACTAAAGACATCAATATGCGATTGAAAGCCAAGGGTTCGGGGCTGGAAAATGTAGAGGATTACCGCAAAGACCGCGTACTTGAAGATATTCAATACATGGCAAAGGGTTACGAGCATTTGCCCGGCAGTTTTTGGAGTCAAGTGGACAAGGTGGACACTCTCAGAGATGGGGGGCAGACCTTGCATGTATTGAACCGGGAGGTGCTCCCCAAGGTCCACATCAACGAGTTTCTCTACGATGATAGCGGCTTCGTTAGCATGGTGCGGTCGCTGGATGAAGAAAAGCTAGAACTGTTGGACTTAAGTCGAGACCAGCTGATGAATCAACGTATGTGGGGGCTCAGCCCGCGTAACTTTGAGCAGGCCATGGCTTTCTTTTTGATTTCTCGACCGCACATAGATATGACCGTGCTAACTGGGCCTGCGGGCTCTGGTAAAACCCTAATTGCACTCGCCTATGGACTGCACGCGATTTTAGAGGAAAAGCGCTTCGATAAAATGATTGTGGCGCGGTCTACGCCGCCTATGGCCGAAGATATCGGCTTCCTGCCCGGCACGGAAGAGGAAAAAATGGCGCCTTGGTTGGCTGCGTTTGAAGACAATCTTGAAGTCTTACACGGCACTGATGAGTCACCCTATAGCAGTATCGAGTATGTAAAAGACAAGGCCAATATTCAGTTTAAGTCCTTGAATTTTATGCGCGGTCGCTCCTTCAATAACGCCTATATCGTTATTGACGAAGCCCAGGGACTGACCCAATTTCAGCTTAAATCTATTATTACCCGGGTCGGGGTGAATTCTAAAATTGTGGTCTTGGGTAACCTAGCCCAGATTGATAACCAATATATATCGCCATTAACCTCGGGTCTTACCTATCTTGTTGAAAAGAGTAAGAACTTTGAGCACGCGGGGGTGATGCATGTAAACGGTATAGAGCGTTCGCGTTTAGCTGCGTTTGCAGAGGAGAATTTGTAAGTCGGTTTTGAGATCTGCAAATAGTGATGGCAAGGCGCTTCGCGCTCTCGCTGCGTAATCGCATTTTTTTCCGCCTGTCAATACGGTGATATGCGCCTGTTCCTAATCATGGTCGTGGCGTATGTTCGTAGTTTTTAGAACCGTGGTGGCGTTGGTGAGACTATGACACTTATTCAGGAGCAGCGTGAAGCGCGTCCGGCGATTCCTGACAATGCGCTTGAGTTGCTAACAGACATGCAAAAAGCATCCTTGCGTCGTATCGAAAACTTTGGGTGGACGCTTAAATTTATCCGTCAGCCGAGTTTTGAGCCGCCGCTAGTGGTGGTCGAGAACTCAACGGGCGTGAATATCGGCGTATTAGAAGAGGACGGCGGTGTGAACCTCAGTCCGAGGATTATTTTGCGCGATTAAGCTTAATTGAAAAATTTGACAACCTGCTCATCGGGATCGCGACTGGCATTATTTTTCTCGAGCTTTTGCAGATACGCCTTCCATAGACTCTCTTGCTGATCACACAATTCCCGCAAATACGTCCACGAGAAAATCCCGCTGTCATGCCCATCACTAAATACTAATTGCAGGGCGTAATTACCGACTGGAATGAGTTCGGTGATTTCTACTTTGAGCTTGCCGGTTTGTAGCGTTTCTTGACCCGCGCCGTGGCCGCGCACTTCCGCCGATGGTGAGTGTACGCGAAGAAATTCGCTGTTCAGTGAAAACTCCTCTCCATTGGCGTAGCTGATTTCTAGCTGTTGAGATTGCTTTCGAAATTTTATATTCGTCGGATTAGTTTGTGGCAGGGCAGTCATATCGATTTACCGGTGTCGACAAGAGTGAGGTGTAAAGAGCGATGCGCACCTCATAGGCTTGGGGTGCAGCATCGCCAAGTTTAAAGCCGCTATTTAAAGAATAAAGCGACTCAAGTCTTCGTCTTTTGCTAATTCGCCGAGTTGTTCAGAGACATATTCAGCGTCTATTGTTACCGCTTGTTTATCACCGGCATCAAAGGAAATGCTTTCTAGTAAGCGTTCCATAATCGTGTGTAGGCGGCGGGCACCAATATTCTCGGTGCGCTCATTTACTTCCCATGCGGTTTCCGCAATACGCCGTATGCCATCTTCAGTAAAGTCTATTTTTAAGCCTTCAGTGGCGAGTAGCGCTTGGTATTGCTCCGTTAGTGAGGCGTGTGGTTCGGTCAGAATACGCTCAAAATCTTCAGGCGTGAGTGCGGATAGCTCGACTCGAATAGGCAGGCGGCCCTGTAACTCGGGTATTAAGTCTGAGGGTTTGCTCAGGTGAAATGCGCCGGAAGCCACAAACAAAATATGGTCAGTGCGAATGACGCCGTGCTTGGTGCTAACGGTACACCCCTCTATCAATGGCAGTAAATCTCGTTGCACACCTTCGCGTGAAACATCGCCGCCACTCGCTTCTTGGCGTTTGGCCACTTTATCAATTTCGTCAATAAAGACAATGCCGGTTTGCTCAGCGGCTTCTAGGGCGCGTGTTTTTAGGTCTTCTTCATTCACTAATTTAGCGGCCTCTTCATCTTGGGCCTGCTTAAACGCTGACTTTACCGTCATGCGTCGGGTTTTCTTTTTCTCACTGCCGAGCTTAGAAAACATGCCCTGCAATTGGCTGGTCATTTCTTCCATA
The DNA here is from genome assembly GCF_040892595.1 of Zhongshania sp. R06B22. Lineage (NCBI taxonomy): Bacteria > Pseudomonadati > Pseudomonadota > Gammaproteobacteria > Cellvibrionales > Spongiibacteraceae > Zhongshania > Zhongshania arctica. The sequence continues at coordinate 773,765 of NZ_JBFRYB010000001.1, forward strand.
CCCGGTGGAGCCATGATTTCTACGCCAAGCGGTGTCGCGTTTAGCTCAATGTCGATCTCACGATCATCTAGCTCACCTTGACGCAGCTTTTTACGGAAAACTTGGCGGGTATTGTCGCTGCGGTCTTCGCCACTGCTGTCGCCTCTAGCAGGGGGGAGCAGAATGTCGAGTATGCGTTCTTCCGCAGCATCGGCGGCGCGGTGGGCAACCTGCTCCATGGCTTGTTCACGGTATAGCTTTATTGATACGTCAACGAGGTCGCGAATAATGGATTCGACGTCGCGGCCAACATAGCCAACCTCGGTAAACTTGGTGGCCTCTACTTTAATAAAAGGCGCATTGGATAGCTTGGCCAAGCGGCGAGCGATTTCAGTTTTACCGACGCCAGTGGGGCCAATCATCAAAATGTTTTTTGGGGTGATTTCCTCGCGCAGCGATTCTTCCAGCTGCATGCGGCGCCAGCGGTTGCGCAGGGCAATAGCGACGGCCCGTTTGGCGTTGTTTTGGCCGATAATGTGTTTGTCTAGTTCGTGAACAATTTCACGGGGTGTCATATTTGACATCAGATACTCCGAGGGCGCCGTGGCGCTAGTATTCCAGTGATTCGATAGTGCGGCTGTGGTTGGTATAAATGCAGATGTCGCCGGCAATAGTCAGGCCTTTTTCTACAATGTCACCCGCACTTAATTCGGTGTTGTCCATTAGCGCGCGGGCCGCCGCAGTGGCAAATGAGCCGCCAGAGCCAATCGCAATAAGGTTGTCTTCTGGTTCGATAACGTCACCATTACCACTGATTACTAGGGTGGTTTCTTTGTCCGCGACAATTAACAGCGCTTCCAATTGCCGCAATGAGCGCTCACTACGCCAGGCTTTGGCTAGTTCTACGGCTGCTCGCACTAATTTACCAGAGTGCTTTTCAAGCTGGGCTTCAAATAATTCAAAGAGCGTAAAGGCGTCAGCAGTGCCGCCGGCAAACCCTGCCAGAACTTGATCTTTATAAAGGCGGCGGACTTTGCGGGCGTTGCCCTTCATAACCGTATTGCCCATGGTGACTTGGCCGTCGCCGCCGATGACAACGTGATTGTTACGGCGAACGGAGAGAATTGTGGTGCCGCGAAACTGTTCCACGCGGGACTCCTTATCATTAATAAAAGGTGGATTTTTTAGTGGAAGATGACATTTCATCCCTACAGGGATGTGGGGGCACCCCTGACGATTTCAAGGGCGCCTTGCGTGGATTGGGGTCGCTATTTTTTCTGGCGAATAACCAAGGTATCAATGCTTTCGTTGATGAGTTTGCTGCGTGCATCGGTGAGAGTGTTGTGGGATTGAAAGGGGCCGACATACACCCGGTGCCAGCGATCACCGTTGGCTTCAACAGATTCCACCTTAGCGTCTAGGCCAAGTAGCAGGATTTGTGCTCTGCGGCGATCTGCATCGGCGCCTTGTCGAAACGAACCTGCCTGCAGGATGTAGCGTTCGCCGCTGATGTCGGGCTGATCTACTGGGGGCTTATCGGCTTGCTTTACTGTGCTTTTAGGCCTAGGCGCAGAGCGTGCTTCGTCGGTCACAATCACTTCGCGTTCGGGCAGCACAGTGAAAAAATCAAATTTGGTGTTAGAGGTCACATTCTTGCGGTCTTGCTGGGCCTTTTCTTTTGCAGCAGCAGCTTTGCTCTCGGCCAACTTAGCCTCGCGCTCGGGGTGTTTACTGATGATGGTGGAATACACCAGCACCGAGCATATAATGCCGGCGATAAAGCCAGTACCTAGTAGGGCGGAGGCGGGAAGCCCCTGCCGGCCGGGGCTGCGAGTTGCGCCTCGGGTGGTCTTTTTTTGTGTTGCCATGCCTTACATTTCCTCTGGGGCGGATACCCCCAGCAGCGTCAGTCCATTGCGTAATACCTGCTGTACGGCGCAAGCCAGAGTAATCCTGGCATCTCGTACGGCGGTTTCCCCACCCAGCATCTTGTGGGCGTTGTAATAGGTGTGGAAGTCACCCGCTAATTCTCGCAGATAGTGCGCGAGAGCGTGGGGCTCAAATTGCTCAGCCGCACTTTTTAGTATTTCTGGGTAGCGAGATAATTTAACCAGCAAATCTTTTTCAACATCGTGACTGAGTTCTGCTAATTGCTTAAGGCCAGTTTCAGCGGTCCAGGTTTCACCCTGATCGTCCAGCTTGCGTAAAATACTGGCAACCCGCGCATGGGCATATTGAATATAGTAAACCGGATTGTCTTTGCTTTCTGACTTGGCCAGCTCTAGATCGAAGTCGGTTGCTTGGTCGGCTTTACGCATGATGTAGAAGAAGCGCGCCGCGTCATTACCAACGTCTTCACGCAATTCCCGCAGGGTGACAAACGAACCCGAACGCGTAGACATTTGCAGTTGCTGGTCACCACGATACAGCGACACAAACTGAACCAGCCGCACGACTAATCTGTCGGGGTCTATATTCAAGGCCTGCAAGGCAGCTTTTACACGGGCGATATAGCCGTGATGATCCGCGCCCCAAATATTGACCACGGTGTCAAAGCCGCGCTCAAATTTATTCAGATGGTAGGCGATGTCAGAGGCGAAGTAGGTGGTTTGGCCGTTGTCGCGTTTTACCACGCGGTCTTTGTCGTCGCCAAAGCGGGTGGACATAAACCACAGGGCGCCATTGCGTTCTTCAACAAAACCGTTTTCTTGTAGTTTGCTAATAGCGCGTTCAACTTGATCCGGCGCTTGAGTAAGACTGCGCTCAGAGAACCACTCTTGAAATTCAATGCCAAACTCCGCGAGATCACTGCGGATATCGCCGATAATAGCGTTTAAGCCTTTGTTAAAGACAATGCTGTAATTGTCACCGAGCAGGGCTTTGGCGTTTTTGATAAAACCGTCAATGTGCTTCTCTTTATCACCGTCGGGGCCGTCGGCGCAGACATTGGCAAGAGCATCGCCGGCGCTGTGGTGCAAAATTTTGCCATGTTCGGCTAATAGGTCGCGGCCGTAATCGGCAATGTAGTCGCCTTGGTAGCCATTGCTTGGGAAGGTGATGTCTTCACCGCAGGCCTGTAAGTAACGCAGCCATACGCTGGTGCCCAGAATGTCCATTTGGCGACCGGCATCATTGATATAGTATTCGCGGCAGACGTCATAGCCTGCAGCTTCGAGCATATTGGCAACACTCGCGCCGTAGGCCGCGCCGCGACCGTGACCGACGTGGAGTGGGCCGGTGGGGTTGGCCGAAACAAATTCTACTTGTACTGATTTGCCGCGCGATGCTTGGCGGCCAAAGTTATCGCCCTGCTCGAAAATATCGTGCAGAACGTGGAAGTTACTCTCTTCAGTGACGAAGAAATTAATAAATCCGGGGCCGGCGATTTCGACTTTGACGATATCGCTATTGTCGGGCAGTGCCTCAACAATTTGCTGGGCGATCACGCGGGGGTTGGATTTTAATGGTTTTGCCAGCGTCATCGCGACATTGCAGGCGAAATCGCCATGGGCTTTATCGCGGGTGTGCTCTATTTGAATGGATGCCACCAAGTCGTCTGGCCAAGACTGAGCCGCACGCAAGGTCTGCAGGGCCTGTTCAATATATTGGGCGACTTTCTCTTTCATGGTGTGGCAGCAGCTCTTTGGTCAAAACAAGGCCGCGTATTATCACCGTTTACGAAGCTCGCCGCCAGTGCTGGGGGCGCTGGCAGTGGTCTTGATTGCGCTTTAAAAGAGATCGATAGGGTCTACGTCGACCGACCAGCGCAGATTTTGCGGTTTGCTTAATTGGTCGCCAATATGACAGGCGGTATGCAGCTGCCTGTGCAGCACGCTGCGGCGTTCGGCCTGCAAAATGAGTGCGGCTCTAAACCGACCCGCTTTTCGGGTCATCGGCGCAGGCAATGGGCCGACGATACTCCAGCTGGTGTCGCCAGGAGCTAGCGAAGCTCTAAGGCGTTCCAAAAACGCTTCGGCGCCCTCCAGTGAAGTCGCATCTGCGCGGATCACGGCACTGAAGCTAATGGGTGGCAGTGAAAATAGTTGGCGCTCCGCCAGTAATTGGCGGGCAAAAGGTTGATAGCCATCGTTGACTAGAGCTTGTAGCGCCGGATGTTCAGGGCAGTGGGTTTGAATGTAGACGGTGCCGAGTTTGTCAGCGCGTCCGGCGCGTCCGGCGACTTGCACGAGTAGCTGGCCGCTCCGCTCTGGGCCGCGGAAATCGGCGCTAAATAAGCCGCCATCAATATCTACAATGCCAACCAAAGTGACATCGGGGAAATGGTGGCCTTTGGCTAGCATCTGCGTGCCCACCAAGATGCAGGGCTTGCCGGTGCGAATGTCATCTACCAGTGATTGCATACTGCCTTTGGCTGAGGTGGTGTCGCGGTCTATGCGAATAACCGGCACCTCTGGAAAATGCCGCTTCAAGCTAAGCTCCAGACGTTCGGTGCCGGGGCCTTGGTAGATAAGTTGATGATGGTGGCACTGAGGGCAAATAGTCGGCAGGGTGTCGCTGGCATCGCAATGGTGGCAGCGAAGTTCGCGGCGGCCAAAATGGACCGTCATTTTGGCATCGCAGGCTTTGCAATTTGCCAACCAGCCGCAGCTATGGCATTGCAGCTGGGGCGAAAATCCACGGCGATTTAAAAAGATAAGCGCTTGGTTGCCGGCTGCTATTGTGCGAGTGGTGGCGTCTAGCAATGATTTGCTAAGGCCTTCATCTAATGACTCATTGCGAATATCGAGTAGGCGAATTGCCGGCGCGCTGGCACCGCCGGCGCGTTCTCTCAATTCCAATAATTGATAGCGATTTTGGGCGACGTTATGAAGGCTGTCCAAGCTGGGGGTTGCGCTGCCCAGGACGACGGGGCAGTTATGATCGGAGCCGCGTTTTACGGCAATGTCTCTGGCGGAATAGCGCCAGCCGTCTTGTTGTTTGTAAGAGGCATCGTGCTCTTCATCGACAACGATTAGCCCCAAATTATTAAAAGGGGTAAAAACTGCCGAGCGGGTGCCGAGCAAAATTTGATGCTCGGCTGATTCAATTTTGCGCCAATTTTGAAACCGCTCGCCGTCACTTAGCCCTGAATGCAGGGTGCTGACGCAGCCTGGGAAACGTTGTTCAAAGCGCTGTAGCGTTTGCGGTGTGAGGCCAATTTCAGGAATAAGCACCAGTGCCTGCTCGCCCCGCGCGAGGCAGTACTCGATGGCTCGCAGGTAAACTTCAGTTTTGCCGCTGCCGGTTACGCCATCGAGTAAAAAACGATCAAAGTGGCCAAGTCGTGCGGAAATGGCAGTAACAGCTGCATCTTGCTCACTATTTAAAACCGGCTTATCCACGTGCATATAACTGCCATCGGCAACTGGCGCATTCGCCTTGCTCAGGTAGCCGCCGTTAATTAGGGGGTTGAGAATATTATTGCTATAGCCCAAATCTTTAATCTGACGCCGGGACAGTTGCCCCGACTGCTGAATGACTGCAAGTAGGCTGCGCTGCTGGTGCGCGCGTGCCGAAAGCGGCGGTAATTGCTTAATGTCCTGGCTGCACTGCCAATACTGTGCTGGTTTTTCTTTCGCTTGCTCGGCTTTGCGCAGGGTCACGGGCAGCATCTGTTGAATGCAGTCGCCAACAGGGTGGTGATAGTAGTCGGCCGCCCACTGCCCAAGCTGAACAAGGTCTAAGGGCAGTGTCGGTTTTTCGTCCAGCACCCTGAGTACGGCTTTCATCTTATTACTGGGAATATCGTTGCTGGAATCGGTGGCAATAATCACCCCCACTAAGCGTCGTGGGCCGAAGGGTATGCTCACCCTCATACCGATCGCGGGCTCCTTTCCTAAGCTGTCTGCCCACAGATAGTCGAAGCCTCGGCGCAGGGGGCAGGGGACGGCAACGGTCACAAATCTTGGCATGGTAGAGCGGTTTCAATGCAGTAAAGAGCCACAGTGTATAAGAAATAATGCGCGGGTAAGAGTAGTGATTTTTTCCTAGGTCGCGGCGTGCTTGCTTCTTGAGCAATTTCTGTTAATATTCGCCGCCTGAAATTCAAGCTATTTTTGAGGCTTGTCAGCCCTGCGCGGTGCCCGGCAAAAGATCGGGTGGCGGCGACCATTGAGGAAAGACCCATGAAAGCAGATATCCATCCTAATTATGTTGCTATCAACGTAACGTGCAGCTGCGGTAACGCCTTTGAAACGCGTTCTACCCTCGGTCAAGCACTTCACGTTGACGTATGTGCATCGTGTCACCCGTTCTACACTGGTAAGCAGAAAATGCTAGATACCGGCGGCCGTGTTGACAAGTTCCGCAAACGTTTCGGCAGCCGCGGTACCGCTAAAGCGTAATATCGCCTTAGTGCTTGGTGGTCTGCGATTGCAGCCACGCTAAGGAAGTGCCCGGTTAAGAATTTGACCGGGCATTTTTGTCTACAGCTTTTGGTTTTTAGCATCTAGATTAGATGTCGCGATAGTGGCGGGTAATATGTCGCGCTATGGGATCGCTAGAGCAAGGCATGACTCTGTATCTGCGCTTTTTATCGCGCGGCTAAGTGTTGTCTGAACACTTGAATCTTCTTATTCAGCTGTAATGCAGCGTTGTCACACTCCTGCTATGGTAAGTGACGATACTTTTACAACCGCTTTTGCACCCTTCTGTGAAAAAGCGAAAATCGGGAAATAAAGAATGTCCAAAGATGTGAAGCAAGCGGCTCTGGATTACCACTCTCTCCCCACGCCGGGCAAAATTGGCATTATGTTGACCAAGCCGGCTGAAACCCAGTACGACCTGTCGCTGGCATACAGCCCAGGGGTAGCGGAGCCTGTTCGTGAAATCGCAAGGGACCCTATCAATGCCTATAAGTACACCAGCAAGGGTAATTTGGTCGCGGTAATTTCTAATGGCACGGCAATTTTGGGACTGGGTGACCTCGGTCCGCTGGCAAGTAAACCGGTTATGGAAGGCAAGGCGCTGCTCTTTAAGCGTTTTGCTGATATAGATTCGATTGATATCGAAGTGGATGCAGAAGACAGCCAGTCCTTTATCGATACCGTTAGGCGTATTTCAATCACGTTTGGTGGTATCAATTTAGAAGACATTAAAGCGCCAGAATGCTTTGAGATTGAGCGCGTTTTGAAAGAGCAGTGTTCCATTCCTGTTTTTCATGATGATCAGCACGGCACTGCCATAGTGACGGCGGCGGGTATGTTGAATGCCTTGGAAATTCAGGGCAAAGATATTGCTACGGCAAAAGTTGTTTGTCTGGGCGCGGGTTCTGCGGCCATTGCCTGTATGAAATTGCTGGTGAGCTTGGGTGCGAGCTACAAAAATATATATATGATCGATCGTCGTGGTGTTATTTATCCCGGTCGCGCTGGCTTGAATAAATACAAAGAAGAGTTTCAAAACGATACCGATGCGCGGACCTTGAGCGATGCGATTAAGAATGCGGATGTGTTCGTCGGGCTTTCTGGTCCCAACTTGCTAAGCGCCGAAATGCTGTCTTCTATGGCGCCAAAACCCATAGTGTTTGCATGTTCAAATCCCGACCCTGAAATTGAGCCCGAGCTGGCCCTGTCGGTGCGCGATGACTTAATCATGGCGACCGGTCGTTCTGATTACCCGAATCAGGTTAATAATGTATTGGGTTTTCCGTTTATTTTCCGGGGCGCTTTAGACGTGCGTTCAACGGCGATTAACGAGGAAATGAAAATTGCGGCAGTTCATGCAATTCGTGAGCTGGCAAAAGAAGAAGTGCCGCAGGTGGTTCTCGATGCCTGTGGCGTGGATGAGCTTATTTTTGGCCCTAACTATATTATTCCAAAGCCGGTTGATCGCCGTCTATTAGGCCAGGTTTCTGCTGCTGTTGCCCAGGCTGCTATTGATAGTGGTGTGGCGCAATTACCATATCCTGAGCATTACCCCTTAAGCTAAGCGTCACTAGTTTGGCGTAAAAGCTGTCCAGCATAGATGCGGGCGGCTTTTTTTATGTCCTTAGATTGGGCTTTTCTCAGCTGGCTACCTTATTGCCGTTTTGGGAAATAATCGTTTGAATACACCCTCTCAGCCATTCATGCGCGGCATCGTTATTAGCGCTGCTATGCCAGTACATCATCATCTCTAGTGCCGGAATTTTAAGGGGCAGTGGCATGATGTGCAGCGGCAAAAATTGTTGGAAACGCTGGGCTAAATGCTGGGGCAGGGTCAGTAGTAAATCAGATGTGGCAGCAATATGGCTTGCGGAGTAATAGCTTTGGCCGCGTAAAATAATATGCCGATTTAATCCTTTGCGGTTTAGGGTGGCGTCTTCTAATACCGTGCCGCGGCTGCGTCCCGACACGGTGATATGCCCTGCATTTAAATACTGTTTCAAACTTAGAGCCTGCTTCGCCAGTGGATGATCTTGGCGCATCAGCACGCATAAATTATCTCTAAATAAAAATTGCTGTTGGATGCCGCTGTCCACCGGCTGCGGAATATCTATCGCCATAGAAACTTCACCGCTGATCAGTTGGCGGCTTAACTGATCCCGCACCAAGCGCTGACTCTGCAGCGTAATAGCCGGGGCGTGCTGCTGTAGCAGAGAGATTAAATCTGGCAGTGCCACAAACTCGATGGGATCACCCATGCTGACAATGAACTGACGCTTCGAGGTGCTGGGGTCAAACTCTTGCCCTTTGTGCAGGCTTTCTTGCAAGGTCATTAGGGAGTTGGCGATATCAGCGGCGATGCTATCAGCGAGCGGGGTTGGTGCAATGCGGCGGCCTCGGCGCACAAATAGCGGGTCGTCAAAGTGCTCGCGCAGTCGTGACAGGGCGTTGCTTACCGCGGGTTGTGTAATGTGCAGATCTTTAGCTGCCTCGGTGAGAGAGCTGGCGCGGTAGACCGCGTCAAAGACTTTAAATAAGTTTAAATCCATAGCTAAAATCACCACTAGAGTCATTCAATGCATTCATGCTGGTGATTATAGTTCATTTATATAATAAATTAGACTGATGTATTGTGGGGCGCTATCTTTAGCCGGTTAACTACAGGAGAGCGAATCATGGATTTTAGCCATAGCCCACGTTGCCAAGAATTGATCGATCAAGTCCGCGCCTTTATAAAGGACCGTATAGAACCCTTAGACGCCGAACTATTGCCTGCAATGCTCGCTAGTAGCAATGGCGGCGATTGGACAAAGTGGAAGGTTGATCCAAGAATTGAAGAGCTCAAAGCCGAGGCCAAGGAGTTGGGTCTGTGGAATTTCTTTTTGCATGATGCAGAGCGCGGTGCTGGCTTGTCCACGCTTGAATACGCTCCCTTGGCCGAAGAAATGGGCCGATCGCATATAGCGGCGCAAATTTTTAACTGCAGCGCGCCAGATACCGGCAATATGGAAGTGTTGTGGAAGTACGGCAGTGAAGAGCAGAAGCAGCAGTGGTTAGAGCCCCTGTTAGAAGGCAAAATTCGCTCCGTGTTCTTTATGACTGAGCCCGATGTCGCTTCTTCAGATGCAACTAATATGGAAGCCACCATTATTGAAGATGGTGACGACCTTATTCTCAATGGTAAGAAATGGTGGTCATCAGGTGTAGGTGATCCGCGATGTGAAATTGGTATCTTTATGGGGGTGAGCAACCCTGAAGCGGCGCGCCATAGCCAGCACTCAATGGTGTTGGTGCCGATGAAAACGCCGGGCGTAGTTATTAAGCGCATGTTGCCGGTTTTTAATGCCTATGATGAGCCAGAGGGTCACGGCGAAGTATGGTTTGAAAATGTACGGGTTCCCAAAACAAATATGATCTTGGGTGCCGGTCGCGGCTTTGAAATTGCCCAGGGGCGTCTTGGGCCTGGCAGAATACATCACTGCATGCGCGCGCTGGGCGCGGCAGAGAAAGCCCTAGAGCTGATGATTAAACGCGGCATGTCGCGGGTTGCCTTTGGTAAGCCACTGATGAAATTGGGCGGCAACCAAGAGCGCGTAGCTAATTTGCGTATTGCCATCGATCAGGCGCGTCTGCTGACTTTGTACGCGGCATGGAAAATAGACAATGTTGGTGCGCTGTCTGCTTTAACTGAAATCTCTGCGATCAAGGTCGTGGCGCCGAATGTATTGCAAGATGTGGTTGATGCGGCTATTCAAATGCACGGCGGTGCCGGGGTGTCCAACGATACGCCGCTGGCTGGTATGTTTGCTATGGCGCGAGTGCTGCGCTTAGCTGATGGCCCCGATGAAGTGCATCGTGGCTTAATTGCCCGAATGGAATTAGCTAAATATAAATAGCAAAAGATACGTAACTTGCTAGAAATAACTAGGTACAACAAATATAGCGCGGGAGCAGGGTAGCGATGGGATCTAAACGAGTTTTTATCACCGGTGGTGCGTCGGGTCTAGGGCGTGCCCTAGCAAATCGCTTTGCAGATGCCGGATATTCGGTATGTATTGGTGATGTTGATGATGGTCGCGGCGCAGAGGCGCTGGCCGAATTAAAAGCCAAAGGTACGGCGCATTATGTGAATTGCGATGTGACTCATGAGAGCGCCCTGCAAAGCGCAGCAGATTGGTTACAGAGCAATTGGGGTGGCGTGGATGTTGTTATCAATAATGCCGGCGTCGCATCTGCGGGCGGTATTGGCGAATTTTCGATGGATGACTGGGAGTGGATTGTAAATATCAATCTGCTCGGCGTTGTGCGCGGCTGCAAGGTATTCACAACCTTGATGCGTGAGCAGGGCAGCGGCCATATCGTTAATATCGCCTCGCTGGCGGGCTTGATTTATCCACCTAAAATGGCCTCTTACTGCGCTACCAAAGCGGCGGTCGTTGCGCTGTCTGAGACCATGACCTTGGAGCTAGATCCCGACAATATAAAAGTCTCGGTGGTGTGTCCAAGTTTCTTTAGAACCAATCTCGCCGAATCGGTGCGAGCCTCTGATCCAGACAGTCAAGCGGCAACCCAGCGCTTGGTAAACAAGGCCAAGCTCGGCGCAGAAGAAATTGCCGGACGGGTTTTTAACTCTATAGAGAAAGGCGAATTCTATATTCTGCCTCATCCAGAAGGTCGTTCGATCTGGCGTTTAAAGCGCTTGCTACCGTTTAATATCTATCGCGCCAGAATGTTGAAGCAGACTGCGCGAATGATGACCAAACGGCCCAGGAGCTGAGCGCGAAATGGAGAATAAGTCAGTGATCGATGTCGCCGGCAAAGTGCGGAGCGGAGAAGAGCTTGATATTGAAGCCGTAGATGCATGGCTAAAACCGCGCATTGATGGCTTGTCTGGCGAGCCCCTAGTAACGCAATACAGTGGCGGGGCCTCTAACTGGACTTACCGTTTAGAATACCCTAGCCACGATCTTATTTTGCGGCGGCCGCCCAAGGGCACCAAGGCAAAATCTGCCCACGATATGGGGCGGGAATACAAGGTGCAATCAGCCTTGGCGCCGGTGTTCCCTTTTGTGCCAGAGATGCTTGCGTTTTGCGATGACTCTTCGGTTATTGGCTGCGATTTTTATGTTATGCGCCGCATCGAGGGTTTAATCCCCCGAGCCAATATGCCAAAGGGTTTGGAGCTGTCTGCCGCCCAAACGCGCGATTTATGTTTGTCGGTTGTCGATAAGTTAGTCTCCTTGCATCAAGTCGATTACCACGCCGCTGGCTTGGTCTCGCTGGGTAAGGGTGACGGTTATTGCGAGCGCCAAGTAGGTGGTTGGAGCGGCCGCTATCAAAAATCTAAAACGTGGAATGTACCTAGCTTTAAGAAAGTGATGGCGTGGCTTGCTGAGAACACTCCGCAGGATGTGCGCAGCTGCGTTATTCACAATGACTTCCGCTTCGACAATGTGGTGCTTAATCCACAGCAGCCCTCAGAGGTGCTGGGTATTCTAGACTGGGAAATGGCAACTCTTGGCGATCCGCTGATGGACTTAGGCAGTGCCTTGGCGTACTGGGTGCAAGCCGATGACGATAAATTATTACGTAGCACCCGGCGCCAGCCCACGCACCTACCGGGCATGTTAAGCCGTGACGAAGTGGTAAGTTATTATTGCGAAAAAATGGGTTTAAGCACCGATAAATGGGCCTTTTATGAAGTCTTTGGTCTGTTTCGCTTAGCGGTCATCATTCAGCAAATTTACTATCGCTACTACCATAAGCAGACTAGCAATCCGGCTTTTAAAAACTTCTGGTTAATTGTGTGGTATTTAGATCGTCGCTGTCAGCGAATCATTCGGGAGCAGCGCTAATGCCCGCCCTGTATTTAATTCGTCACGGTCAGGCGTCATTTGCCGCAGCAGATTACGACCAACTTTCCGAGCTCGGTGCCAAGCAGTCGCAGCACTTGGGTGAGTACTTTGGCGCCCAAGGGGTCAGTCCAGATACCGTGATTTGCGGCGGCATGAAGCGCCACCGTCAAACGGCGGAACACTGCTTAAATGCCTTAAAGCGAGAGCCAAATACGGTCTCATGGCAGGACGACTGTGGTTGGAATGAATACGATCACACTGGTTTGCTAGAGGCCTACACCGCCTTGCCTGGCAAAGCTGATGAATTAATGGCTGATATGTCGGGCGAAAATCCTCGCGCCGGATTTCAGCGCCATTTTGCTGCTGCTATGACCCGTTGGGTTAATGGTGATAATGATCGGGACTATGCAGAATCTTGGAGTGAGTTTTGCCAGCGGGTGGAGCGCGGATTAATGGCTGCGGTGGAGGGGCGCAAGGGCAATGTCTTCGTGTTCACCTCGGGTGGTGCGATCTCGGCAGTATGTCGAGATTTGCTGGGTTTAAATAACAGCAAGACCGCAGAGTTAAGTTGGCAGCTGGCTAACGCCGGATACACCAAAGTGCTGGCCGGTTCAGCCGGAATAAAATTAGCCAGTATTAACGAACACAGTCATTTTGATGGCCGCCATCGCGAGCTATTAAGTTATCGTTAAATTATTATTTCAGGAATTCTTATGCGTAAAAATATACTCATTACCGGCGCCAGCTCAGGTCTAGGTGAAGGCATGGCCCGCGAGTTTGCAGCCAAGGGCTGTAATCTAGCACTTTGCGCAAGGCGCTTAGAGCCAATGCAGTCCTTAAAAGCCGAACTAGAGGCGGCGAACCCAGGTATTAAGGTGTTTATTCGCGAACTGGATGTGTGTGATTATCCCCAAGTGTTTGAGGTGTTCAAAGCTTTTCGTGAAGACCTTGGCAGTCTCGACCGGGTTATTGTTAACGCCGGTATGGGCAAGGGTGCGTCCTTCGGCACTGGCTATTTTGAGGCTAATCGCAAGACCGCAGAAACCAATTTTGTCGGCGCGCTGGCCCAGTGTGAGGCGGCCTTGGAAATTTTCCGCGCCCAAAATAGCGGTCACCTAGTAACGATATCATCCATTAGCGCCGTGCGCGGTATGCCCCGCGCCATCAATATATATGCGGCTACCAAGGCCGGCTTGCGCACCATGACCGAAGGTATTCGCGCCGATTTATTGGGAACGCCGATCAAAGCCAGCTGTATATTGCCGGGCTTTATTCTTACCCCGATAAACTCTGATTTGAAAAAAGCACCTATGCGGGTAGATTTGAAAACCGGTTGTAAGGCGCTGGTGAAAGCCATAGAAAGAGAGCCCGCCGAAGCCAAAGTGCCGGCTTGGCCTTGGGTGCCGGTGGCCCTGGCAATGAAGTATTTGCCGCTGTCAGTTGTCGCCAAGATGACCTAGGTGGCTTTGGGTGTTCGCGGCTTTGTGTGGGCGTAGAGACCTTTAAATGCCCGGATAAGCTTGGTCTTGTCGTCTTGCAGAAATAAGCGAATCTCAGGTATTAAAAAGGCGGGGGCACATAGTGCTTCCCGCCTTTTTATTGGCTAATTTATTATTTTAGCTTTTTATATTTCACCCGCTTTGGTCCCGCGTTCTTTCCTTTGCGAGCCACAAAATCTTCGTGGTATTCACTGTAATTACCTTCAAAGAACACGATATCACTATCGCCTTCGTAGGCAAGAATATGAGTCGCGATGCGGTCGAGGAACCAGCGATCATGGGATATCACCAATGCGCAACCGGGAAAGTCCAATAGCGCATCTTCTAAGGCGCGCAGGGTCTCAACGTCCAAATCATTTGAGGGCTCATCTAGCAGCAAGACGTTGCCGCCTTCCTTGAGTGTGCATGCTAAATGTAGGCGGCCACGCTCACCACCGGATAACTCACCGACTCGTTTTTGCTGGTCGCTGCCTTTAAAGTTAAAGCGACCGAGATAGGCTCGTGAAGGCACTTCATAGCTGCCTATGCGTAAAATATCTTGGCCTTCAGATACGGCTTCCCATACGGTTTTCTTATCGTCGAGGCCGTCGCGCATCTGCTCTACCGAAACCAGCTTGACGGTTTCGCCGAGGTCGATGGTGCCGCTATCTGGAGATTCTCTGCCGGTAATCATGCGCAGCAAGGTCGATTTACCCGCACCGTTGCCGCCGATAATGCCGACGATGGCGCCTTGAGGGATCGACAGGCTCAGGTCATTGATCAGCAGGCGGTCGCCATAACTTTTGCTGACGCCGTTAACCTCAATAACCTTATCGCCAAGACGCGGTCCTGGCGGAATATAAATTTCATTAGTTTCGCTGCGGCTTTGGAATTCTTGAGAATTCATTTCTTCAAAGCGGGCTAGGCGCGCCTTGCTCTTGCTTTGGCGACCTTTGGCATTGCTGCGCACCCACTCTAATTCTGCTGCGATGGTCTTTTTCCGAGAGGCGTCAGATTTTGACTCCTGCGCTAAGCGCGCATCTTTGGCTTCAAGCCAGTCAGAGTAATTGCCTTCGTATGGAATGCCGCGACCGCGGTCTAATTCCAAAATCCAGCCAGCAGCATTGTCGAGGAAATAGCGGTCATGCGTAATGGCGACCACTGTGCCGGGAAAGTCACATAGGAAGCGCTCTAGCCAGTGCACTGACTCGGCGTCCAAATGGTTGGTGGGCTCGTCCAATAACAGCATGTCGGGGTTGGAGAGCAGTAATTGGCATAGTGCGACGCGGCGGCGCTCACCGCCAGACAGGGTGGAGACCGCCGCATCCCATGGTGGCAGGCGCAGCGCGTCGGCGGCCACTTCAAGTTTGTGGTCGAGATTGTGGGCATCGGTGGCCTGAATGATGTCTTCTAGCGCCGCTTGGCGCTTCGCCAAAGCGTCAAAATCCGCATCCGGTTCGGCATAATCTGCGTAAACTTTATCGAGTTCGGCGAGTGCATTTATAGCTTCAGCCACACCTTCTTCGACGTTGCCGCGCACATCTTTGCTGTCATCTAAGGGCGGCTCCTGCGAGAGGTAACCTATTTTAGTGCCAGGTTGGGGGCGAGCTTCGCCATTAAATTCGGTATCTAAGCCTGCCATTATTTTTAGCAGGGTAGATTTCCCCGACCCGTTTAGGCCGAGTACACCAATTTTGGCCCCGGGGAAGAAAGACAATGAGATGTCGTGCAGAATTTCGCGCTTGGGCGGTACAACCTTGCTTACGCGGTTCATGGTAAAGACGAATTGCGCCATGCTGACTCCTGACAAAGCACTAAGTCGCCGAGGCTCGGCGACAATTAAATAGGCGAAAAGGTACCGAAAGCGGCGCCGTTCCGCAATGTTTTGTCGAGCTGGGGCGCGGCGCATCAAAAATTAAAGTTTGAGTGGGCGTGAATGGCATTAAACGGTGCCGAATGCGCGCATATATTGTACAATGCGCGGCTTTTCAAAGCCTGTGTATGCCTCGGGGGTAGTGATGTTTAGCAAAGAGATGACAATTGCCGGATTCGACGATGAAATCTGGTCTGCGATTCAAGAAGAAGAAGTGCGTCAGGAAGAGCATATCGAGCTAATCGCTTCTGAAAACTACACCAGCCCGGCCGTTATGCAGGCGCAGGGTACCGTGCTCACCAATAAATACGCTGAAGGTTATCCCGGCAAGCGTTATTACGGTGGTTGCGAATACGTCGACAAGGCCGAAACACTGGCTATCGACCGCGCAAAAGCCCTGTTCGGTGCAGATTACGCCAACGTTCAGCCACACTCTGGCTCACAGGCCAACGGTGCTGTGTATCAGGCGCTGATGTTGCCAGGCGAAACTGTGCTGGGTATGAGTCTTGATGCCGGTGGTCACTTGACCCACGGTGCCAAACCGAACTTTTCGGGCAAGACTTATAACGCGGTTCAATACGGTTTGAATAATGAAACCGGCGAAATCGATTACGCCCAGGTTGAAGCCTTGGCGCTAGAGCACAAGCCTAAAATGATTGTTGCCGGTTTCTCTGCATACTCAGGTATTGTCGACTGGGCCAAATTCCGTGAAATCGCCGATATGGTCGGTGCTTACTTGATGGTCGACATGGCTCACGTTGCGGGCTTGGTTGCTGCGGGTGTGTACCCAAATCCCATTAAATATGCGGACGTGGTTACCACTACTACCCATAAAACCCTGCGCGGTCCCCGCGGCGGTTTGATTTTGGCCAAGGCCAATGAAGCCATCGAGAAGAAACTTAACTCGGCGGTATTCCCCGGTGGCCAAGGTGGCCCGCTGATGCACGTGATTGCTGCTAAGGCTGTTAGCTTTAAAGAAGCAATGGCGCCAGAGTACGTGGTTTACCAGAAGCAGGTTATCGCCAATGCTAAAGCCATGGCTAAGACGTTTATCGAGCGCGGTATTAACATTGTGTCCGGCGGTACTGAAAACCACCTGATGCTAGTTGACCTGATCGGCAAATCGTATACCGGTAAAGATGCTGACGCTGCACTGGGCGCGGCGAATATTACCGTGAATAAAAACGCCGTACCCAATGATCCCCGCTCGCCGTTTATCACCAGTGGCTTGCGTGTTGGTACGCCTGCGGTGACCACGCGTGGCTTTAAAGAAGCTGAGTGTGTCGAGTTGGCTAACTGGATGTGCGACATTTTGGAAGCCTTGGAAGCTGGCGATGCCTCTGCCAAGATCGACGAAGTGAAAGCCAAAGTATTAGAAATTTGTAAGCGTTTCCCCGTTTACGCCTAACGAAAGATGGTCGAGGGGCGGTGCTTCGGCGCTGCCCTTTTTAGAGCGCGAAGTCTCGTGCTGAAATACCTAGCGCAAAAGAGCGTGTGCTAGACTTCGACCAAGTCCCCAGCCCTTGAGGCCAAATCATGCGTTGTCCGTTTTGCAATTTTGACGATACCAAAGTTATCGACTCCCGGCTGGTAGCTGAAGGTGGTCAGGTTCGTCGTCGTCGCGAATGTCTGTCGTGCTCGGAGCGGTTTACAACCTATGAGAGCGCCGAGCTGTTGATGCCTAAAATCATCAAAAGTGACGGCTCACGGGAACCGTTTGACGAGGCGAAACTGCGTTCAGGTGTTTTAAAGGCACTGGAAAAACGGCCGGTCAGCGTTGAACATATCGAAGCTGAAGTTAGCGGTATCAAGCGTCGCCTGCAGGCCACTGGCGAGCGCGAAATTGATAGTCGCGACGTCGGTGAGCAAGTTATGGAGGCCTTAAAGGCCTTAGATCATGTCGCCTATGTTCGCTTTGCCTCGGTCTATCGCAGCTTCCAAGATTTAGATGAGTTTCGCGCTGAAATTGACCGGTTATCTGCAGAGCCGCGTTCAGAGCATAGTGAGTAGCCGTGAACTTTAGTAATTTTGATCGGCAGATGATGGCGACTGCTTTGCAATTGGCAGCGCGCGGTCGTTATTCCACCAGCCCTAATCCTCGTGTGGGCTGCGTGATTTGCCGTGACGCCAAGGTCATTGCCCAAGGTTGGCATCAGCGCGCAGGCGATGGCCACGCTGAGGTTAATGCCTTGGCACAGCTAAGTGATACCCGCGCGTCCACCGTCTATGTCACGCTCGAACCCTGTAGTCATCAAGGACGCACGCCACCCTGTGCAGATACCTTAATCAACGCTGGCGTAAGCCGCGTTGTGGTCGCCTCTGAAGATCCTAATCCGCTGGTTGCTGGTCGCGGTATTGCGCGTTTGCAGCAGGCCGGTATTCAGGTCGATGTCGGCTTGATGGCGGTGCAGGCAGAGGCATTAAATGTCGGTTTTATGCGCCGTATGCGCGGCGGCTTGCCGTGGTTGCGTTTAAAGTCAGCCAGCAGCATTGATGGCAGAACGGCAATGGCCTCCGGCGAAAGTCAGTGGATTACCGGCCCCGAGGCGAGAGCCGATGTGCAAAAATTACGGGCCCAGAGCTGTGCGATTCTGAGTGGCGTAGAAACTATTTTGCATGACGACGCAGCGCTCACAGTGCGGCCACAAAGCTTTTCAGCAGATGACCCTGCGGTACTGGCGTTAACAGAACCGTGGCGTCAACCACTGCGGGTGATTGTTGATTCCTCCCTGCGCACACCGTCCACCGCAACATTGTTTGCGGCCGGCGGCGAGCTGGTTATTGCCACGCGGGTGACAAATATTAAACGCCATAAGCCACTGATTGCGGCGGGGGCAACGATTGTTGTCATCGACGATGACGGACGCGGCAAGGTCTCGCTGCCCGCAGTGATGAAGTATTTGGCTGATCGCAGCTGCAATGAAGTCTTGCTAGAGGCGGGCGCGGTATTAGCTGGCGCCGCCTTGCGAGCCGGTCTGGTCGATGAGTGGTTTTTGTATATGGCACCCTGTCTAATGGGCAGTAGCGGTCGGCCATTGATAGATTGGCCGATGACGGCGATGTCAGAGCAGCAGGCCATCGACATCTTGGATATTCGCGCGGTCGGTAAAGATTGGCGAATACAGTGTCGCGTCCCTAAGCTTGCGGAGCCGCAGTAAATGTTCACCGGCATTATAGAGGCGCTGGGGACTATCGCCGCTACTGAAATGCGCGGTGGCGATATGCGCCTGCGAATTAGCAGTGCTAGCCTGCCGATGGCCGATGTTAAGCTCGGCGATAGTATTGCCACCAACGGCGTGTGCCTAACGGTCGTCGCCATGGTGGGCGATGGCTTTTGGGCCGATGTGTCAAACGAGACCCTATCGCTGAGCACCTTCGCCAAGATTAATATCGGCCAGACCGTAAACTTAGAGCGGGCGATGTTGGCGAGCAGCCGTTTCGACGGCCATATTGTCAGTGGTCATGTTGATGGCGTAGGGCGCGTGTTAAGTTGTAGCAAAGATGCGCGCTCTATTAGGCTGAGTATCGAGGCACCGGCTAATATTGCGCATTATATTGCGACCAAGGGCTCGATCTGCGTGGATGGTGTTAGCCTGACCGTGAACAAGGTCACCGGCAACGTATTTGAATTGAATATTGTGCCTCATACGGCAGCGGAAACCATTATTCAGCATTACCGTGTGGATGCAGAGCTTAATCTGGAGGTGGATGTGATCGCGCGTTATCTTGAGCGATTATTACAGGCAGACAAGCCTGCAGGGCGCGGGATTTCAATGGCCAGTTTGGCCGACAATGGGTTTTTGAGAACGCGGAAATAAGCGCGTCTAATATTTCTAATTCTAGCGGCTCATTTAGCGCTACGAAAAAGGCAAGGCAGCACTATGGCAATGAGCAAAATAGAAGACCTCATTCAGGATATCCGTCTAGGCAAGATGGTTATCTTAATGGACGACGAAGATCGCGAGAACGAGGGCGACCTGGTGATGGCGGCCGAATGTGTGCGTCCCCAAGATATTAACTTTATGGCTAAATTTGGTCGTGGTTTAATTTGTATGCCAATGACTCGTGAGCGCTGTGAGCAGCTTGCGCTGCCCTTGATGGTAGATCGCAATGCCTCGGGTTTCGGCACCAAATTCACCCTCTCTATAGAGGCCACCCACGGCGTGACCACCGGTATTTCTGCCGCCGATCGGGCCCACACGGTAAGAACCGCAGCTGCGCGTAATGCAGTGGCAGCTGATATTGTTCAGCCCGGTCATATTTTCCCGCTGATGGCTGAGCCCGGTGGCGTTTTGAGTCGCGCCGGTCATACTGAGGCTGCCTGTGATTTGTCGCGCTTAGCTGGTTTTGAAGCGACCGGTGTTATCTGCGAAATCATGAATGAAGACGGCACCATGGCGCGCCGCGCAGATCTCGATATTTTTGCCGCAGAGCACGATTTAAAAATGGGTACCATTGCTGACCTGATTCACTATCAGGTGTTAAACGAGCAAACCATTGAAAAAATTAGCAGCGGCACGATTGCAACGGATTTTGGCGATTTTGTCCTTCACGCCTATAAGGATTCAGTGGCGGGTGAAATACATTTTGCGGTTCAAAAAGGTGATATCAGTGCCGACTCGCCAACACTGGTGCGGGTGCACTTGGGCTCGTCGGTGCGCGACCTTTTGCAAACCCAATCGCCGGGCTCTACCACGGGCTGGAATATGCATCGCAGCTTAGAAACTGTCGCTAAACATGGCGGCGTAGTCGTGCTACTGGCCAACCGCGAAACCCCAGAATCAATCTTGGCCGAGCTAGGTATTGCCCAGGGCACCAAGTCGCCTCTGCAGGGTGATAGCATTCAGTATAAAACCACGTATTTTAATATCGGCCTAGGATCACAAATCTTGCGTGATGTTGGGGTAGGCAAGATTCGCTTGATGGGTGCGCCGGTTAAATATAATGCAATCTCTGGTTTTGACTTGGAAGTCGTTGAATTTGTTAGTCCCGATAATATTGTCGCCAATAGCTGATTGAATATTGTGAGCCGTCGATGATGTCAATGGCTGTAAATGAGAAAGGAAATAAAAGATGAAAACTATCGAAGGTAATTTTGTTGCGGTAGCCGGTAAATTCGCAATTGTAGTGGGTCGCTGGAATAGCTTTGTAGTTGAAAGTTTATTGGACGGCGCCTTAGACACGCTGCGTCGTCACGGCGTGGCAGACGACAATATCACTATTGTGCGTGCACCGGGTGCGTTTGAAATACCGCTGGTCTGCCAAAAAGTAGCAGAAAGTAAAAACTATGATGCCATTATTGCGTTGGGCGCCGTTATTCGTGGCGGCACGCCGCACTTCGAATATGTTGCCGGGGAATGTGTCAAAGGGCTAGCGCAAGTAACTATGCAACACGGTGTGCCGGTCGCATTTGGTGTGTTGACCGTAGATACTATTGAGCAAGCGGTAGAACGCGCAGGCACCAAGGCAGGTAATAAGGGTGAAGAGGCGGCGATGTCCGCTATTGAGATGGTGAGCCTTCTCAAACAGTTATAAATTTTATTAAAAAGCTGAGCGTAAGTTCAGTATTGTTTCGTGCTGCCCTCAGGCGGTAGTACGGTTTTTTAAGTGTGGTTTTATCCACCAAGCATGAGAATATTTTGTGGCAAATCGTCTTCAGAACCCATCCCGCAATCAGCTAGCGGCAGACCGGCGCAAGGCGCGCCATTATGCAATGCAGGCTTTATATCAATGGCATATGGCTGGCCAGGCATTGAACGAAATCGAAGCGCAGTTCCAAGCTGACTATGATATGACTCATGTCGACAAAGAGTTTTTTCACGACCTAGTACATAATATTCCCGCACAGTTAACGGTATTACATGAGCTCTTCGACAAGCACTTAGATCGTAAAGTTACCGATCTAGATCCTATCGAATTGTGCTTGCTGCGCATGGGTTCCTATGAATTACTGCGCCGTATTGATGTACCTTATAAAGTTGCCATCAATGAAACCATTAATCTTGGTAAGCGCTTTGGTTCCACCGACGGTCATCGCTATTTGAATGGCATACTTGATCGGGTCGCAATGGAGTGCCGCGCGGTTGAAGTGGCGGCAGAAAAAGGCAAATCCCCAAAAGTTAACAAGCCGGACGACGCAGAATAGTCTGCGGACACAGCTATTATGCCGGTATCAGAATTCGACATAATTCAACGTTACTTTCGTGAAGGCGCCGGTAAAATTATTGGCGCCGGCACCAGCGCAGTTCGCTGTGGTATTGGCGATGACTGCGCGGTGTTATCCCTAGCTGTTGGTCACGAGCTGCTGCTGTCGGTAGACACTTTGGTCGAGTCGGTTCATTTCCCTGTTAATTATTCGTCGGCATTACTCGCCCGTCGCGCACTTGCGGTCTGCGCCAGCGATCTGGCTGCCAGCGGTGCATCACCACTGGCTTTTACTTTGGCGCTAACGCTACCCACTGTTGATGAAGATTGGCTAAGCGCTTTTTCTGTATCGCTGGCCGACGCCGCTGCCGAATTTGGCATGGTCTTAGTGGGTGGCGACACGACCCGTGGCCCCCTGTGTTTAAGTTTGCAGGTAATGGGTTCTGCCCCTGCTGGCCAAGCGCTATTGCGAAATGGCGCTCAAGTCGGCGATGTCATTTATGTGTCTGGTAGCCTGGGTGACGCCAGCGCAGCCTTGGCATTTTTAAATACCGAGCCTGCCGAGCTGCAGGCAGATCAAGCTGATCTTTTGGCGCGCTACCACGCGCCAACACCGCGTTTGGTCTTGGGCCAGAACTTGCGTAATCTTGCTACTGCCGCTATCGATATTTCCGATGGCTTAGCGGCAGACTTAGGTCATATTTTGAAAGCCAGTGGTGTTGCCGGCGTTGTGCGCGTGCAAGACCTGCCCTTGTCGGCGGCGCTGCTTAATCATGGCTCTGCGCTTGACGCTGCACTGAGCGGCGGTGATGACTACGAACTTTGTTTTACGGTGCCGGCATCGCGTCGTGCAGATGTGGCATTCTTAAGTGCTAGTTTAGATTTGGCTTTAAGCGAGATAGGTTATATTGAGGTGGGTCATGGACTGCGCTGCATAGATGCGCAAAATAAAGTGTATTCACCCGCTAATGGTTACCAACATTTTTAAAATTTGGCTCCTTAAATTATGGCTACAAAAATTCCAGTTTCACTATTAAAAAATCCTGTGCATCTGCTTTCGGTAGGTTTTGGGAGTGGCTTGGCCACAAAGGCGCCGGGAACCTTTGGTACTCTAGCGGCGCTGCCGTTTTGGTTTTTACTTCAGCACTTGTCACCAGCCAACTATATTATTGCCCTGCTACTGGCGTTTGCAGCGGGGGTGTATTTTTGTGGCGAAACGGCAAAAGCCCTAGGTGTGCACGATCACGGCGGCATTGTCTGGGACGAATTTGTCGGTGTATGGATTGCTTTGTTTTTGGTTCCGCCCAATATTTTCTGGGTGGCCTTGGGCTTCGGTTTATTCCGCCTATTTGATATCTGGAAGCCTTGGCCGATTCGAGTATTGGATGCCAAAGTACACGGTGGCTTCGGTATTATGATTGACGATGTATTGGCCGGCGTATACGCATTTTTAATTTTGCAGTTGTGCTTTGTATTAACTTAATCCCAGATCTTTTTCGCGAGAGATACTGACGCGTGGCGTCATTAAATTTTAAGAGGAATAGTATGATTACTTTAGGCACGCCATTTAGCAGCAAAGCATGTAAGGTTTTACTATGTGGCGCAGGGGAGTTGGGTAAAGAAGTCGCGATTGAATTACAGCGTCTAGGGGTAGAAGTGATTGCCTGCGATCGCTACGAGAACGCGCCTGC
This sequence comes from Zhongshania sp. R06B22, assembly GCF_040892595.1. Lineage (NCBI taxonomy): Bacteria > Pseudomonadati > Pseudomonadota > Gammaproteobacteria > Cellvibrionales > Spongiibacteraceae > Zhongshania > Zhongshania arctica. The sequence goes on from NZ_JBFRYB010000001.1 coordinate 797,150, forward strand.
CATGCAGGTGGCAGATCGCAGTTACACCTTTTCGATGTTAGACGGCGCAGAATTACGCCGGGTGATCGAATTGGAAAAGCCTGATTATATCGTGCCAGAAATTGAAGCGATCGCCACAGACACCCTAGTTGAGTTAGAGCGCGAGGGCTTTAATGTGGTGCCAACCGCCCGCGCAGCACAGCTCACCATGAACCGCGAAGGTATTCGTCGCCTGGTCGCAGAAAAGCTGGAATTACCGACCTCTAGCTACCGCTTTGCAGACAGCAAGGAAGAGTTTGATCTCGCCATTGCCGAGATCGGTTTGCCATGTGTTATCAAGCCTATTATGAGTTCTTCAGGCAAAGGTCAAAGTTTAGTAAAGCGCTTAACGGATGTGGATGCGGCGTGGAATTACGCGCAAGAAGGCGGTCGCGCCGGTGCGGGCCGAGTAATTATTGAAGGCTTTGTGGATTTCGATTACGAGATCACCCTTTTAACTATTCGCCATCGCGGCGCTCATGAAGACACCGACACCAGTTACTGCGCGCCGATTGGTCATTTGCAAAAAGACGGCGATTATCAGGAATCTTGGCAGCCGCAGCCTATGTCTGAAAAAGCCCTGCAGCGTTCACAAGAAATTGCCGAACAAGTCACCACTGCGCTGGGCGGCTGGGGTCTTTTTGGTGTTGAACTGTTTGTTAAAGGCGATGAGGTTATCTTTAGTGAAGTCTCGCCGCGGCCGCATGATACCGGTCTGGTTACTTTGATATCCCAAGACCTCTCAGAATTTGCTCTTCATGTTCGGGCTATCCTCGGTTTACCTATCCCCAATATTCATCAAACTGGTCCATCGGCCTCCGCTGTTATTTTGGTGGAAGGTGAATCTAAGCGGGTCACTTTTGGCAATCTTGAGTTTGCGCTTGAAGCGCCCGATACCCAGCTGCGCTTATTCGGTAAACCAGAGGTGAGCGGCAAGCGCCGTATGGGCGTGGGCTTGGCGCGCGGCGGCGATATCGAAGAAGCTAGGGGCAAAGCGCTCGCAGTCGCCAGCGCAGTGATAGTTACTTTGTAACTCGGAACTCAATAAAGATTGGGCGCCGTATTTCGGAGTTCCTTTAATTGTTGACGCAGGTATTGGAAAGTCATCCTAGGCGTTGCCAGCTTTAGAGTTAAGCCTACGACGGTCCTTTACTGAATGCTGGATTGTGCTGGCCGGCAACGCTGTGCAGGTCAGGTGGCGCGGCTTTTATACATGCAGTTGAAACTGGAGAATACGTGACCCTAACTTGTGCAATGCCAGAGCGCAAAACAGCATCGGCCTCGACGCGGGCTTTAGATATGCCCTTTTGGCATTAAACTTAGAGAGCATGGCTCACTAATTCATTCTAATAAATAGTGAAATTTTAGGAAGGTTGGAGTTTATGCCGGTTAGTTTACAACCAGCGAATATTGTGATGTTATATTTAAGCGGCCAACTAATTCGAGTGGTTTAGCTCAAGCTCTCGCTATGGATTGCGAGAATAATTACATAACAAGGAAGTATCCGTATGAATGTGCAACGACTTTCGCTGTATTTACTGATTTTGGTTTCCAGTTTTTTAGTCGCTTGTGGCGGCGGTGGCGGCGATAGCAGCAACCCAGATCCTGTCGTAGAAATACAACGCACTGGGGCAGTAGCAGGTATCGTTTCTGATACCGTTAGTGGAGAGCCACTTACTAATGTCACTGTATCATCCAATAGCAGAAGCACTCAAACTAATGACAGCGGTGAATTTGTGTTGTCAGGGATCCCCGAGTCAGCTCGTGCGGTAATACAGTTTGTGCTTGCTGGTTATGAGCCTGCATTTCGTCCTACCGAAATTGCCGATGGTGAGCAAACGGATGTTACAGCTTTAATGGTGCCGATCGGTGCTTTTAAAACTATAGATCCCGTGACCGGTGGGGAGGTGTCCATCCCTAATTCCACTGCTATGGTTATGTTGCCCCCCGGCTCCATAGATTCGTCTAATCCCGTTGTTGTTAGCCTTACGGATATCGACCCTGGCAGTTCGGCAGCAAATATGCCGGGTGATTACACTGCTGGCAGTAATGAAAGCCCATCGCCGATAGAGTCTTTCGGCGCCATTTCAGTAAATATTACTTCTGAATCGGGCGAGGAGGTTGATCTGTTGCCCGGTGCGACGGCAACAATTCGGATACCCCTCAGCTCGAGAAATAGTAACGCGCCAGCAATAATTCCCTTATTTTACTTTGATGAGGCTACAGGTCGTTGGGTTGAAGAGGGTTCAGCAACTCTGCAAATGATTGATGGTGAGTCCTTCTACGAAGGAACGGTGGAGCATTTTACAGTGTGGAATGCGGATGACTATTTGCAGACGGTCCAGTTAACGGGCTGTGTTGAAAACTCAGATGGTGAGCGTTTAGCTAATGTGCGTATCACGTCTAGTGGGATCGATTACACAGGGACTTCTCAAGCAGCAACCAATAGTTTAGGCGTGTTTACGATTCCGGTCCGATCAAATTCTAGTATGACGATTCGTGGGCAGCGTGGTGGCGATATTACGTCTACCCGAGCTATCACGACAAATGATTCTGATCTTGATATTAGTAATGCGTGTTTGGCTACCATTACACTCGGTGAGCAAAGACCTATTTCTATACAATTAACATGGGGGGAGTTTCCCGACGATCTGGATTCTTGGTTGTACCTCCCAGAAGGCGGCTTTATTTCCTATCAAAATAGCGGGTCTTTAGAATCATTGCCGTTTGCGAATTTAGATGTCGATGATACAAGTTCTTATGGTCCAGAGGTTGTTACAGTATTGCGCCCACGAGTTGGCCGCTATCGCTATTTCGTCCATAATTATTCTAGTTCACGCCCTGGTATTGCCGCGTCTCCCGCCCGTATTGAGTTGACAACCCCCAGCGGTACGCGTGTTTTTGTTCCACCAGCTGGAGAGGTTCCTGCAGAAACTAATTATTGGACAGTATTTGATTTACTCGTTGCGGCGGATTGCAGCGTTACCGTAGTCCCGGCCTCATCGCCAGCGTATAGTGAATTTCCGCCAGAGTTACCTGAGAACGATTCTAGCGACTTCGAATTTTGTCAGGTAAATAATTAGTGAGAATTGAGCTGGCGATCATCAATATTCGAACTAAACGGCCTGTAGTGCGTGGCCTTTGACGAATGTATGATTTTACATAGAGTCCATAGTGTGTTTTATCTGGAGCGCACTATGCACTCGTCGCGGTCTACTCTATCAAATTAGTTAGAGACTCTTGTGCTAATAACTTTGAATTTTCTTACTGACTGACAAGTTTTACTGTGTCTGCTGTACCTTATGCTATGACGACATTTTGGTTGATGCGTATACAGAGTTAGTGAGAACTTGACCGCTCTTTGATCTATTCTCGTTGGGTGATTGCTGCTGGCATTTTTTGACTGTTAAACTTCGTATTCTTAATATTCCCTCGTCTAATGTTATATCGCTGCATCCATTGGCCCGCCTGCCAGACCTTTGGCTTGATTCAGATAGAGTACTCATTACGCAACGATGCTTAAGCCAGCACCTGCAGATGATGATGTATGATCTAGGGCAAAAATAAATAACAACAGAGGAGAGTCTTATGCTAAAAATTCATCATTTGGGTATGTCTCGTTCAGATCGCAGTATCTGGTTGGCAGAAGAGCTGGGTTTAAAATACGAGTTGGTAAACCATACTCGCAACCCAAAAACCTTTCGGTCCCCTCAGTCTCTATGGGATGTCAGCCCCATGGGTAAGGCGCCAGTGATTGAAGACCAAGGACAGACCATTCCTGAGTCTGGGGCCATCGTTGAGTATCTTATCGATAACTATGGCGAAGGCCGCTTGCGACCTGAGCGCGGTACACCGGCGCATATCGACTATTTGCACTGGATGCATGCGGCGGAGTCGACCCTAATGCTGCCGGTAATGATTGATATGCTCAGCGCTATGACAGCGGCAGATTCGGCGGGTCTAAAAGGCTTTTGTGACGGCGAGTTTAAAACCGTTTTCACTTATATGAATCAGCTGCTTATTGATCGCGACTATATTGCCGGTGAGTTCTCCGGTGCCGATATTATGGTGGCCTTCCCTTTAATGATGGCGGAATCACCTATGTTTGCGCCTCCCGGTCAGGAGAAAGGCAAGGCGTTTATTGCCTATCCTGCCATTCAAGCGTATTTAAATCGCTTGCGTGCTCGGCCCGCGTGGGTAAAGGCTGAAGCGATTTTTAAGGCCGCTTAAATCTGCGTGAAAAATTAGAATGCCGACTAGGCTGTAGCTTCAAAATAGCTAGGCGGCTTCTATTGTTAATCCCTCTAAATGTAATATCCTCAGCGATAGTGACTGCACACTATTCATGACCGCTCTGTTCATTGTTAGCCTCATCAAAGTGGGGTATGTAAGCCGTCACAACGGTGTTTTAAACTGTAAGCATATGAAATAACAATAAGAGGCGATCATATGCATCTCGGTTTTAGCTCCATGAACACCGTCAATGACCAAGATCCGGCAACACTGGCACGCATACTAGAAGACGCGGGTTTTGAATCGCTTTGGTATGGCGAGCACAGCCATATCCCCCGTTGTCGCACAACTGCGTATCCCCCCGGTGGCGAGCTACCTGAACCCTATAAAGAAATGATGGACCCTTATATTGCATTGATGGCTGCGGCCTCTGCCACGTCCACCCTGAAATTGGGAACGGGCATAGCACTTTTAATGGAGCGGGAACTATTTTCTCAGGCCAAGACCATCGCAACCCTAGATCGGCTATCGGGTGGACGAGTCATTATTGGCACCGGCGTAGGTTGGAATCAGGAGGAGTTTGAAAACGTCACTAGCCTGCCCTGGAAGCGTCGCTATTTGGCTATGAAGGAAACCGTCGCGGCAACCCGAGCATTGCTTAGAGACGAGGCCCCAGAGTATCACGGTGAATTTATCGATTTTGATCCGGTATGGTTTGAACCCAAGCCACTGCACGTCCCCGATATGGTGTTTGGCGCAATGGGCCCTTTGGGCGTAAGACATGCCGCGCAGTGGGCGGATGGTTGGATGCCGGTCGATGTTGCCCTGCCCGATGTCGCCGCTTCCATTAAAGACTTTCGGCGGCAGGTAAGTGAATTCGGTCGCGACCCCGATAAGGTTGAAATCACCTTGGTGGTAATGGCCGAGGTCACCCCAGATATTCTTAAACACTACCGCGACTGCGGGGTGAGCCGCTGCAATATTGGCGTGGGTATGCAAAATTGGAACAAGCCAGAAATTGTCATGCCGATGATTGAGGAATACGCCAAAATTATCAGTGAGTTATAAAGGCGATTGGTAGTGAGCACCAATACACCCATAAGAGGGTGTGAATCTTAATAACGGCAAAGAAAAGGCCTCTCCTTATGAGTGGCCTTTTATCGAAGACCTTGAAATCATGATGGCGTGCCGCCTGCGGACATTAGACTGCATCTATTTTTAGAGTCGTGATTCATAGAATGGAATTCTTGTTAAGAATAGAATAGCGCTAAATGCTGAGCTTGATATTTAATTTTATAATTTTTAGTTAATAAAAATTAAACCAATATTTTTTCTTCTTTTATTAAAATCATCATATACGCTTTACCGGAAATAAATATGTCCAAAAGCATGGCGGCAGCGATTTCTTTGACTGAAGATCGGCGCAATTTGGAGCTCGGGTCTGTGCGCAAGCTCAAAGCGAATGAGCTTCGGCGGTTCGCTGAGGTACTTGCGCTGGCCTTCAATGATGACCCGCCTACTCGATGGATCTTGCCTGACGATAATCGCCGCCAAGCATTACTGGCCAAGGGCTTGCATCTCTGGGCTCGCAAGCTGTGGTTTCCGCTGGGCGAGTGTCTGACTACCGAGAATGTGCTGGGTGCCGCCGCATGGATACCTCCGGGTGGCTGGGAGATTAGTCCCTTGCGGCAATTGCTGTTGCTTCCGAGTATGGCCTTGGTATTTGGCCGCTCGACTACCAGAGTCGTTTCGGCAATATTAGCGCTGGAGGCAAACCATCCTAAGGAGGCGCATTTTTACCTGCCTTTTGCGGGGGTTATTCCTGAGTGGCAGGGCAAGGGGCTTGGCACGGCGCTGCTGGCGCCGGTGCTTGAACGCTGCGATAGTGAGGGCATTCCGGCGTATTTGGAGGCGTCATCCCCCACCAATCGGCGACTTTATGAGCGCCACGGCTTTGTGGTCACCGAGGAATTTAGCTTTGGCGATGACGCACCGCCGCTTTGGCGTATGTGGCGAGCGCCGAATTAGCGCGGCATAAACCTATCAGATAACAAACTCAGATCTTTAATTGGCCGGGTAAGTGCGCGGGCAGTATTTGCTTTCTGGGCACAATCCATAAACAATTAATACCTGAACCATAATCTGTAGCCCCTATGAAAAATAGCTATGCCTGCATTGGCTTGTTCAACCCTAAATCCCCTGACAATGTTGGCGCAGTCATGCGCGCTGCCGGTTGCTATGGTGTTAATTCGGTGTTTTATACTGGAACGCGATACGACCACGCCAAGCCCTTTTACACCGACACCCAAAAAAGCTATGAAACATTGCCGCTTATCTGCGTTAAAGATTTAAAAGATACGATCCCTTTTGGCTGCGTTCCGGTGGCGGTTGAGCTGATCGAAGGCGCCAAGTCACTCACCACTTATAAGCATCCCGCTCGAGCTTTCTATATTTTTGGTCCGGAGGATGGCAGCTTGAAAAAAGCGATTACCGATTTTTGCGACGATATTGTATATATCCCGACAAATGGCTGTATGAATTTGGCGGCCACTGTAAATGTTGTGCTCTATGACCGCCTCGCCAAGGGTGAGGACTTCTCTCATCATCAAGATGCTTTGCGTAAACAGCCCAAGTAAGTGAGCCAGGCTGGGCTTAAAGTACAGCGGTCTTCAGGTGCTAGCTTTAATACCTCTTGCCGTATTGCCGTGTCGCTAGGCCTCAAGGCCTGTATCTTGCTGGTGCTAAAGTATCTGCAAGTAGAATTCACATTTGTGAAAGTACTCGCTTGCTTGCCTAAGTAGCTATGATAGTTAACTAGATCTTTTTCTTGTTCGTATTACCGTTGGGAGTTGTGTATGCCACATGAAGGTAGCTTGCTGCAGGCAACACTGGTTTTGTTGCTAGCCGCAGTGTGTGTGGTGCCGCTCGCCAAGCGTTTGCAGCTTGGCGCAGTATTGGGCTATTTAATTGCGGGTGTTGTCATTGGTCCTGCGGCATTGCAGTTAATACACAAGCCGGAAAACGTAGCGCACTTTTCTGAATTTGGTGTGGTGTTACTGCTGTTTATCATCGGCTTGGAATTGTCGCCGCGTCGCCTGTGGCTAATGCGCAAGTCGGTATTTGGGGTCGGCTTGGCGCAGGTTGCCTTAAGTGGCTTGGTGATAGGTGGCGTTGCGTATTTGGGATTCTCGCAGCCATGGCAGGTCAGTGTGGTGTTGGGGCTTGGGCTGGCTCTGTCTTCCACGGCGTTTGGTTTGCAAATCCTGGCCGAACGTAAACAACTTAATAGTTCTCATGGGCGTTTGGCCTTCGCTATTTTGCTATTTCAAGATATTGCGGCGATTCCTTTGATCGCCTTGGTGCCTTTATTGAGCGGCGGCATGGGCGTAGATGATGCGGCAACGCCATCGGTATTGCGCATTTTGGCGACTATCGCCGCCGTTATTGTCGGCGGGCGTTATTTGCTGCGGCCAGTCTTCCGTATGGTTGCGAAAACTGGCTTGCAAGAAGTGTCGACCGCCACTGCCCTATTAGTGGTGTTGGGCACGGCATGGTTGATGGATGCGGTGGGCGTGTCGATGGCGCTGGGTGCATTCTTGGCGGGCTTGCTGCTGGCCGATTCCGAGTATCGACATGAATTAGAGTCGCAGATAGAACCCTTTAAAGGTCTGCTCTTGGGTTTGTTCTTCATTAGCGTGGGGATGAGTGCGGACGTAAAATTATTGGTCACCATGCCCTTGGCCGTGCTGGGTTTGACGGCCTTGCTGATGGTAATCAAACTGCCGATTTTAGCGCTGGTAGGGAGTGCGCTGGGTGGCTTGGATCGTCGCAGCGCCTTGAAGCTGGGTATTGTGTTGGCAGCCGGCGGCGAATTTGCCTTTGTGATATTTCAAATTGCCAAAGACCAGCAATTGCTGAATACAGAATTGCATAGCACCTTGATACTCGCTATTACGCTGTCTATGGCAGTCACGCCCTTATTGATTATTTTATTGAGTAAGCTACTTAAGCCCTTACCTGTAGCGACGAAAGCGGTACCGCCGGAGTATGAGGACATAGAAAGCCATGAGCCCCGGGTGGTGATTATTGGAATGGGGCGAATGGGCCAAATTGTTGCGCGTATTTTGCGAGCGCAGCGGGTGCCCTTTGTGGCACTGGATTTGTCGGTAGACACCATTGAGCTGTCCCGCAGTATCGATAGCATGTCGGTATTTTATGGCGACCCGCTGCGGCCCGAGATACTGCGCGCGGTAGATGCCGACAAGGCCGAGTATTTTGTTCTGACCGCAGACGACCCTGAAACCAATATTAAAATTACCGAATTGGTTAGTCGTCTTTATCCGCATATTAAGTTTATTGCGCGGGCCCGCAGTCGCTTCCATGTGCATCGCTTATTAGAACTTGGCGCCAAGCCGATTCGCGAGACCTTTCATTCCAGTCTTGAAATTAGCCGGGAGACCTTGATGGGATTAGGCTTGAGTCCGGAGCGCGCCGAGGCGCGTATACAGCGATTCCAACGTCATGATGAAGAATTGCTGGCAGAGCAGCACGCGGTATTTAATGATCGCGAAGCGCTGATTCAAAGTGCGCGCGATGCCCACGACGAATTGCAGGCGCTCTTTGATGCCGATGTGATTGAAGAGAAGGGGGTATAAGCCCAAAGTGCGATTGCCCTGATAATAGAAAAAGGAAAATTAACAAGACAGTGTGTTAGACGATAAATGGTTTTGCGCCGTGGGTTTTGGGCAGAGTGCTAATGTGAAAATCGCACTCGAAAGTATGATTTAGATTTTATTAAATAAGGTTTTTATTCTGGTGATCGTAGACCCCTTCTTTTACTTTTGTGCCGTGCCCGCGATACTGATTTTTGGTATGGCGAAGGGTGGATTTGGCGGCGGTATTGCGGTGGTGTCGGTGCCGCTGATGAGCTTAGCTATTTCGCCGGTGCAGGCAGCGGCAATATTGCTGCCGATACTCTTGGCAATGGACGCGGTAGCGCTGTGGAGTTTTCGTGGCCAGTGGGACAAACCCAATATAAAAATCTTATTGCCGGGTGCGGTGATCGGGATTGTGCTTGGCAGTCTGGGTTTTCATTATTTATCTGAAGATATGATTCGGATTTTGATCGGCCTGATTGCAGTTATTTTTTGTTTGAATTACTGGCTTACAAAGCCGCCGGTGACAGCGCAGGGGCCAAGTATTATTCGCGGTGGGTTTTGGGGAGCGGTCGCTGGTTTTACCAGCTTTGGTATTCATGCCGGTGGGCCGCCGGTGAATATGTACTTGCTCCCGCAGCGTATGGAAAAGTCTTTATTGATGGGCACCATGGCGATATTTTTTGCCGTGGTAAATGTCATTAAGCTAGTACCCTATAGTTTGCAGGGCAGCTTTGATCACACCAATTTACTTACCGCAGCAGTGTTAATGCCCTTGGCTCCAGTGGGTGTGCGGCTGGGGTTTTACTTATTGCACAAGGTGAGTGAGCAGACGATTTACCGCATCTGCTATTTCTTTTTGTTTGTGGTGGGCGTTAAGCTCTTATTCGATGGTTGCGTGGGCGCTTTTGCATAGCGTAGAGACTAGCCCTTACTAGCTGGGAATAGCGTAGGTGCCCACCGCGTGAGCGACCATGCGATCATCGCCCTCAGAATATAATGCCACTTCCCCAATAATTAATCGGCGTCCCACTTTGATGAGCTTGCACTCACCGATGATGTCTTTGCCTGCGCTGGGTTTACGTAAAAAATTAATATTCAGGTTGGTGGTTACCGCCAGCGCGACGATGCCTATCTCACCGAGAATAGCCGCGTATAAGCCAACATCTGCGGTGGTCATTAATACCGGGCCAGACACCGTGCCACCTGGGCGCAATGATTGAGTGTCAACTTGGTAGCGCACCGTGGCTGACTGTGGACCAATAGCTTCTACTAAGCAGGGACTTTGTGGGAATTCTTTGGCTAGGAAGTCGCAAATTGCTATTAGGGTAGTCATTAATCATTCTCGCTGCTGTTCAGCTTAGTGTATTGCATAAATAGGGAGCTAGGAAATTTGGCGTTTGTACTTTGCTTGTTTATATCTTCGTGGGCCTAATTTTTCTTGATCTGTACTTTATCTTGCGGGATTATTACTGCGCTATAAGACGTGGTGTTTAGCAAGGCGGTAGGCTGTGTTCAGCTAATCAGCATTTAAAAGGAATTTAATTTATAACGTAGGGACGATGATATATGTCGCGTAGTTTTTTTAGTTTGGTTTTAATGTGCTTAGCCGCCTTATGGAGTTTGGGTGCTCAGGCTGAGGAGCCTAAAGCAGAGGGAGGCTTTTCAGCTCGTCCCTTGGTGACGGCAGGCTATACAAGCGGTGGAGATACCCTAGTAGAAGTAGAATTTGAGAATGGCGATAAGGACAAGTTAAAAGCCGGAGGCGCGTTTCTATTAGGTTTTGGGGTCGAGTTTGTATCTGCGGACGGAGAACTGGCGGTTCAGTTAACAGCGAATTATCATTTTGATAGTATTAATGCTGAAAATGGTGAGGCCACATTCGAGCGCTACCCCATTGAATTAGTCTTTTTTGACCAAGGAGAAAAACATCGTTACGGGGCGGGCTTTACGGTTCATTTGTCGCCAACAGCGCAGGTAAAAGCAGATGGTGGAAGGCGAGATTCCCTAAATTTTGACCCTGCAGTGGGCTTTCTTTTTGAATACAATTATTTAGTCGGCAAGGGGCTGTGGCTTGGGCTTCGCTACACCTTGATTGATTATGATACTCCCGGTTCGTTTAATTCCGTAACAGTGGATGGTAATCATTTTGGTTTGATGGCCCATTTCCGGTTTTAATTTCAGGGCGCGGGTTTAATTGACCGCGCTTCTATTTACTAAACGCTAGGGTGTTAACCGGCTGGACTGTTCGCCGATTGTTAACGCCGAGTTTGATGATTGGGTCTTCTGCTTATATATTTCCTTCGCGCTCTGTCGCCTTTGCCAGCCTCCGCTATACTCACGGTAGTCGCACCTAAAGAATTGAGAATTTATGGCAAGTCGTAGAAAACCTATTGCTTGGAGTATCGCCGGCTCGGATTCAGGCGGTGGCGCAGGTATTCAGGCCGATCTGGCAACCTTTCATGATTTTGGCGTGCACGGCTGTACGGTCATCACTGCCATTGCTGCGCAAAATAGCTTTGCCGTCGGTCATGTTTCTGTCACGCCGCGGCGCACACTTGCAGCGCAAATTAACGCCCTAGATAGTGATCTCCAAGCCGATGTTATTAAGCTCGGGATGTTGGCCTCGGAAGAGGTCGTTGCGATGATGAGCAAGTATCTAGAGACCTTTCCAGGCTTTGTAGTGTGCGACCCGGTTATGTCGTCTAGTATTGATGGCGAGCTAATGCCTGAAGGCATTTGCAATATGTTGATAGAAAAAATACTGCCCCGCGCTGATTTGCTCACACCGAATCTGCATGAGGCAGAGAGCCTCTTGAATCGATCTATCGATAGCCTCGATGACGTGGAGCGGGCAGCGGCTGATATTGTCGCGCTGGGCGCGCGCTCAGTCTTGCTTACTGGTGGTCATTCAAATGCGCGCAATAATGAACGTCATGATTATTGGACTGACGGCGAGCAGGGGTTTTGGCTTAGCGGCCCAAATATAGACACTCTCAATACTCGTGGTGCTGGCTGTACTTTATCGTCGGCGATTGCGGCGGCGGTGGCTCGCGGTTACGCCCTGCGCGACGCCATGGTGATCGCTAAAGCCTATGTGAGCCAAGGCTTGCGGATGTCGGTGCAACTTGGCGGCGGCCCCGGCTCGGTTGGTCATATTGGTTGGCCGCAGCGGTTGGCTGATCTACCTAGTTTGAGTCGTCATTTGCCGGACCATGGCCGCCGTCTGAGCTTTGCATCCTGTGATGGTGGCTTGGGTTTATACCCGATAGTGGATAGTGCCGCGTGGGTTTCACGGTTATTAGCCTGTGGGGTGAAGACCATTCAGTTGCGAGTGAAACATTTAAGCGGCGAAGCGCTGGAGCAAGAGGTGCGCGAGGCTGTCGCTTTGGGTAAGCAGTTTAATGCCCGGGTTTTGATTAATGATCACTGGCAGCTCGCTATTAGCGAAGGCGCTTATGGGGTTCACTTGGGGCAGGCAGATTTGGATCTTGCCGATATGACCGCGATAGCTGATGCTGGTCTGCGCCTGGGTATCACTACTCATACTTATAATGAAGTTGCGCGAGCCCACAGTTTACGGCCCAGCTATATTGCCATTGGGCCAATATACGCTGCTGCTGATAAAAATATACCTTGGACGCCCCAAGGTGTGCCGCAATTGCGACGTTGGGTGGGGATGTTGTCGGCAGATTATCCCCTAACGGCGGTTGGCGGTATTGATTTCAAACGCGCCAAAGACGTATTGGCGACGGGGGTGGGTAGCGTGGCGTTGGTCAGTGCGATTACCCAAGCAGACAACCCCGAAGCGGTGGTGGCTGAGCTGATGGCGATGCACGAGACGGCGGCGTGACCTCGCGTTTTATGGCGGGCGTGTTGCTCGCTATGTTAAGTGTTACCTTGCAGGCCGCGCCTGCGCAGATAGTGGTGCGCGGGCTATTCGAAAAGGCGGCCCTACTAGAAATTGACGGTCGTCAGCAATTTCTTAGAGCCGGTCAGCGAGATACGTCTGGATTATTGCTGGTGTCTGCGACACCCCGAGAGGCGGTGATAGAGTTTGATGGTCAGCGCAAAACCCTGACTCTGAGCAATCGGATTGGCACTATTTATCGCGAGTCCTCACAAGCTTCGGTGTCTTTGCACAAGGACAATCGCAAGCAATATCGCACCCGCGTCACCATTAATGGCCGCAGTGCTGATGCCCTAGTCGATACCGGCGCAACATCGGTGGCGATGAGCGCTAGTCAGGCCGATCAGTTGGGAATTTCTTATTTAGATGGCAGGCCTACCTCGGTGGCGACTGCCGGCGGAGTAAGAAAGGCCTTCAGTATCGTTTTGAGGCGGGTAGAAATCGGTAATATCAAGACCCAAGAGGTCGCCGCAGTGGTGATTGAGGGCGATGATCCCCAGCTGATTCTGCTGGGAATGAGCTTTTTAGAGCATGTCGATCTGCAAGAGCGCGACAATATTTTGGTTCTTACGCCACGTTACTAATATTGCTTGCAAGGATTCTTGGCGCAATAGTCGCCTCGCGGCCGCGGTGCTGATAAAATGCGCCACCGGTTTTGCTCGTGGAGATACCCGTGGCAGTTAGTTTTATAGAAGCCTCTAAACTTCCCACCCCATGGGGGGTGTTTGATATTCATGGTTTTGAGGACACCGATAACGGTAAAGAGCACGTCGTTCTTACCCTTGGCGACGTCGGCAATGGTGAGCCTGTGCTGGCGCGGGTGCATTCAGAGTGCCTGACGGGCGATGCTCTATTCAGCATGCGTTGCGACTGCGGCTCACAATTACGTGCAGCTCTAGAGAAAATCGCGGAGCAGGGCACTGGCGCGCTATTCTATTTGCGGCAAGAAGGTCGTGGCATTGGCCTGCTGAATAAGATTCGCGCTTATAAACTCCAAGATGCTGGGGCCGATACTGTTGAAGCGAACGAGCAGTTGGGCTTTGGTGCAGACATGCGCGACTACAGTTTGTTGGCGGTAATGTGCGAACACCTGCACATTAGCAAAGTGCGATTAATGACCAATAACCCACGCAAGGTGAGTGCGCTTACCGATCAGGGCGTAGAGGTGGTTGAGCGCCTGCCTCTGCAAACTGGACAAAACCCCCACAATGCAAAATACCTAGCAACCAAGTCGGGCAAGCTTGGACATTTGTATTAGGCTGATGCTATTCAAATTAATAAAGCCTAGTAGTTAGGCGCTTTATTAATTTTCAGCGTGTCATTCTGATCTATGTCGTTTTTCAATATAAGATTCTCACCGGCGGTCGCAGCCTCTTTCCGCATGGCGCTAAACGGCTCCGTACACTCGTCTCACGCAATACTCATATCGTCGATTTAGTGCTGCGCAGCTGCCGCTAGGCTGGCCTGAAGTTCGGGGATGGCTGCGGCGCGGCGGCGAATGCTGGCGATGATGCCCTCGCTGTCTAAGCCGATATCACGCAGTAACTGCTGATGTTTGCCGTGGTCAATAAATTGATCTGGCAGACCTAATTGCAGCACCGGTAACCAGCGGCCTTGCTGGTTGAGGTATTCGCACACGGCGCTGCCGGCACCACCGGCAATAACGTTCTCTTCTAGAGTGACCAGCAGGGTGTGATCGTCAGCTAGGGCGTCTATCAGTTCAGTATCCAGCGGTTTTACAAAGCGCATATCGGCAACCGTGGCACCTATTGTGTCTGCGGCGCTGATGGCCGCGCTCAATAAGGTGCCAAAGCTAAGAATCGCAATTTTTGTGCCTTCGCGAACAATGCGGCCCTTGCCTATTTCCAATGGCGTCATCGCCTCTTGAATTTCTACCCCAGGACCGGTGCCGCGCGGGTAGCGAACAGCTGCTGGGCCGGGGTAGTGATAAGCGGTGTGAAGCATTTGCCGGGTTTCGTTTTCATCGGCGGGTGCCATTACGATCATATTCGGGATGCAGCGCAAAAAGCTAAGGTCAAAGGCGCCGGCATGGGTTGGGCCGTCTTCACCGACCAGTCCAGCGCGATCAATACCAAAGGTGACATCCAAGTTTTGCAGTGCGATGTCGTGGATTAACTGGTCGTAGGCGCGCTGTAAGAAGGTGGAGTAAATAGCGACGACGGGCTTTAGACCGTCGCAGGCCATACCCGCAGCAAAGGTCAGGGCGTGTTGCTCGGCAATGGCAACATCGTAGAAGCGATCGGCAAAGCGCTCAGAATACTCGAGCATGCCAGAGCCTTCGCACATGGCGGGTGTAATGGCGACTAACTCGGGGCTTAGCTCGGCTTGATCACAAAGCCAGCTACCAAAGATATCTTGATATTTAGGTAGCTTGGCTTTGGCTGCGGGAATCTGGCCATTTTTGGGTTTGGGCTCAATTTTAGAGATGGCGTGAAAACCCACCGGGTCTTCTTCTGCAGGCGTATAGCCTTTGCCCTTGCGCGTCATGATGTGCAGCATTTGCGGGCCGGGAAGCTCGCGCAAGTTGCGCAGTGTTGGCACCAAAATATTGAGGTCGTGGCCGTCTATGGGGCCAATATAATTAAAGCCTAGTTCTTCAAACAGGGTTGCCGGTGACACCATGCCCTTCATATATTCTTCGAGTCTGGCGGCAATGTCGGTGGCTGAGCGCGGGAATTTTGAGAGGACGGATTTACCGCTGCTGCGTATTTGGTTGTAGGTTTTAGACGCCCACATTTTGGAGAAGTAAGTGTTCAGGCCACCGGTATTTTTGGAAATCGACATTTGATTGTCATTGAGCACAACCAGCATATTGGCGCCGGTGTGACTGGCATGGGTGATGGCTTCAAAGGCCATGCCGGCGGTCATCGCGCCGTCGCCAATCACCGCAACGGTGTGGCGGTCGAGTTCTTGCTGGCGAGAGGCAATCGCCATGCCTAATGCGGCGCTGATACTGGTGCTAGAGTGGCCTACACCAAAGGTGTCGTAAGGGCTTTCTTCGCGTTTAGGAAAACCTGCAAGCCCGCCAGCTTTGCGCATGCCGCCCATAAGGTCGCGGCGGCCGGTCAAAATTTTGTGGGGGTAACACTGATGACCAACATCCCATACCAAGCGGTCTTCTGGGGTGTTGTAAATATAGTGGAGGGCAATCGTTAGCTCGACTACGCCGAGTCCCGCGCCAAAGTGGCCGCCGGTTTGTCCCACGGTGTATAGCAGGTATTCCCTTAGTTGCAGGGCCAGATCGCCTAATTCATTTTCGTCTAGGCGACGCAGATCGGCTGTGGAGTCGATCGTATCCAGCAATGGTGTGGCTGGCCTTGTAAGGGGGATTTCCTGAAACATCTAACGTAAACCCAGAACCTGTGAAAGGGGCGAGATTGTAAACGAATTTGCACTATTTTACCTATCCGTATATAGCATTATGGCTATTTCCGCATGGGCCTATCAAGCAATCGAAAAAACCTGACCCGGCCGCGCCGCGCCTGCGCGCTAATATTGGCGGTCAATAATATAGTGCGACAGAGCGCGCAGCGGGTCGGCTCGCTCGTCAAAGTCACTGAGGGCGGTCAATGCGCGCTGATGTAATTCCGCAGCCAGTGCTTTAGCGCCATCTAGACCCAAGAGGGCTGGGAAAGTCGGTTTGTTTAGGGCTTGGTCGGCGCCCTGGGTTTTGCCCAGGGTTTCGGTGTTACTTTCAATGTCGATAATATCGTCTTGGACCTGAAACGACAGACCTATTGCTTTGCCGTATTCATCCAGTTTGGTGATCTGGTCTGGGAGAGCCTGGCACCAGCTGGCCGTCATGCTCAGGGCGACTCGGATTAGCGCGCCGGTCTTAAGCTGATGCATGGTTTGCAATGCGCTTAGGTCTAGTTGTTGATTTATTGCCGCGAGGTCAATGGCTTGGCCGCCGACCATGCCCCGTGGACCGGCTGCGGCGCTAAGCTGACGGATTAACGCGAGCTTGGTGCTGTCTTGCTCGCCAGGCAGATTGGCGAGCAGTTCAAAGGCGCGTGCCTGCAGGGCATCACCGACCAGAATGGCGGTCGCTTCGTCGTAGGCGATATGGCAGGTGGGCTTGCCTCGGCGCAGATTGTCATTGTCCATGGCGGGTAAATCGTCGTGAACCAGAGAGTAGGCGTGCACCATTTCAATAGCGCAGGCAATATCATCTAGCCCTTCGATGTTGCTGCCTAGGGCTTGCGCCACAGCGTAAACCAAGGTGGCGCGCACTCGCTTGCCGCCATTGAGAAGGCTGTATAGGCTGGCTTCGCTTAGAGTGTGTAGACGGGTAGAGGCATCAATCGCGGCAAATTCGCTGCCGGTATTTTGCATTCGCTCTGGTAGTGCGCTTTGTACCCGTTGCTGACAGCTAGCGAGAAAGTCCGAAAACTCCCTATTCATCAATTAGTTATCCGTATCTAAGGTTTTGCTGACGATGTCGCCGTCTTTTTCCATTAGTAACTGCACTTTTTGTTCGGCGTCAGCGAGTGCACGCTGACAATCACGGCTTAATTGCATGCCGTTTTCGAAGGCTTTTAGTGAGTCTTCTAGGCTTAGTTCACCAGACTCCATGCTCTGCACTAGCTTTTCTAGATCAGTGAGCGAAGTTTCGAAATTAACTGTTTTTGCTTTGGGCATCGGCCTCTCCTGAACACTGTGTGGCCTCGTTGCCGTGACATATTCTAACAGTGTCTGACGGAATCAGGGTAATTCCGCACTTTCAGTTTAAGGATTTATGGTGATAATAGGCAGTGTTTGTAAGAAACAAGGAATAGCCGCTAGCTATGCATTACCGCGTAATAATGGAATTTTGGTTCGCTGAGCTGCCGCCTTCAGCATGGTTTGGTAGCAGCGCTGAGCTTGATAACACTATCGCTAGTCGCTTTGGTGATATTCATCAGGCGGCGATAGCCGGAGAGCTATACTCTTGGCGCCATAAGCCAATGGGTCGGCTAGCGGAGATTATTGTATTGGATCAGTTTTCTCGCAATATCTTTCGCAATACCCCGAGGGCCTTTGCCGCTGATGGTCAGGCCTTGGTCTTGGCGCAGGAAGCGATTCGCGTTCACGCCGAGGCTGAATTGACACCGGAGCAACGCGTCTTTTTATATATGCCTTATATGCATAGTGAGTCGCTGGCGATTCAGAGCGCATCTCTGCGACTTTACAAGACCTTAGGCATAGAAAAGAATTACGACTTTGCACTTGCCCACCAACAGATAATTTCTCGCTTTGGTCGTTACCCGCATCGCAATGAGATTTTGGGACGGCCGTCTTCAGCTGAAGAGCAGGCATTTTTGCAGGAAGCGGGATCGTCATTCTAATAGAAACCTCGAAGCACTTAGGTTTTGCTTTTGAGGCACTTTAAAGCCCTTGTTTTACCACGTTACGCTTACGCTAGTGGTGGCTGAATCAGACCTTTCATTGTAGGCTTCTGTAGGATAATCGTAATTGGAGTGGAGACATGCGAAAACTTTTGCCGCTGAGTATCTTATTTACTTGCTTATTCGCGGCGCCGGTATGGGCTGAATGTGCTTATCCGGATAGCGACCGGGGCGAGGCCCCTGCCTGGGTGTGTAATCTCGATGTTTATGAGGGCGCTGACTTCCTCGCTTATGGTGATAAAAGCCGCCTGCCATCTATTTCACTTCAGAGCCGACTTGCCGCAAAGGTTGCGATGGTCGCTGTAGTGAGTAAGTTGCTCGACTATGCCAAGGCTGAACTTGCTGCCGAATTACCCCCAGAAACACTTTTGGTGTCGCCGGCTACAGATGATTGGTCTCGGGTCGCCAAATTCAAGGGAATGAGAATTTTGGAGAAAACGGCAAGCCCGCAGCGCCATTTATATGTTCTGGCTGGGGTTGAGCCAGACGTCCGCGATGAGTTGATCGCGGTAGCCAGAAAAGAAGTGCTAAACGCAAATAAAAAGAGTTTGATTGCGCAGCTCGGTCAGGACGGTTGGAAAAAGTTGCTAGTCTCTAAATAGAGGCAGTCATCAGTGGCGCTGGCGCCGACCAATGACCGTCATGAGATTTTTATTTCTTTAAGTGAGTTCTGATGTACAGCTTGGACAGCGCGTCGCCTTTAGAGCAATTTGGCTAATGCAGTGTGGGCACTCTTTGTTAGTCGGTTCGGCGGGTGCCGCTTCCTCTTCTTTGCGTTTCATATTATTCATACCTTTGATAAGCAGAAATACTGAAAACGCGACAATAATAAAGCTGATCATCGTATTGATGAATACGCCGTAATTTATAGTGACCGCACCTGCAGCCTTTGCGGCCTCCACCGTGACATAAGGCCCGGCAACTTCGGCGCCTTCTTTTATGGTGATAAACAGTTCTGCAAAGTTGACACCACCCATCATAATGCCAATCGGAGGCATGATGATGTCAGCGACCAAGCTTTTTACAATGGTGGTAAATGCGCCGCCGATAATAATACCCACAGCCATATCGACAACATTGCCGCGCATGGCAAACTTTTTGAATTCATTCAGCATAGTTAACCCCTTTTTCAATGGATGAAAATAATTTCTGGTGAATATGGTGTTGCCGTTTCCTACTGAAAATAAACCGCTCACTGCTTCTGAATTAAGTGTGGCGAGAGTGTAGTGCAAGTTCAGAGGTGCAAATTGTTAGCGCGCTAAGCGAATACTTAAAGCGGCGGCAAGCCCCCAGACGCCATTCACCAATAAAACCAATATAGGTGTGTATATCCCTAACTCGGTGCCACCGAGGCCCTTTCCTGCTTGGGGGAATATTAGCAGTAGCTGCACTGCTGTTGGTGCTAAACTAATCAGTAGTCCTTTAAATAATAGGCGAGATTGCAGCATGGGAAGGATGAAAAGTAATCCCCAGAGACCGCCCCAAACTATTCTTGGGTAAAGCCAAGCCGGATCAAGGTGGGGCGCAATAGAGATATTAAAGCGCGCAGTAAATCCGTAATAGCCCAGCCACCAGAGCGCCACACTATTGGCCAGCGCACCGATGCTGCCCGCCGCAAAATAAATCATTAATTTTTTCATTTAAATTTTTCCGTTGCCCAAGGAGGCCGTAGCAAATTGCCTTGGCGCAGTGTAATAGCTTGTCGATGAATTGATATGACAATCTAGCCGTAGTTGAGTCACTTTTGCATTAAGTCTTAAAAGATTCCGGCAATCCCGCTGCGAGTTCGGCCAGTACTTGTGCGGCCGGTATATTGCGGCAATGCTGATTATTGCTGCCCGCCCAGAGCGGAGAAAAATCCCCGCTTGCTAGTTTTTCAGCCTTGCTGCGCAGTGGGCCGATGGCCGTACTCGCAAAGGGAAAGGCAGGGGCGAGTGCATTGATAGGGCCGATTTCTTTGATAAGCCGATTGATGATTCCGCGCGCGGGTCGACCCGAAAAGACATTGGTTAAGGTGGTGGCCACACTGCATTCATTTTGCAATGCTCCACGATGAACTGCGCTGGTGTCGGCTTCTGGACACAGTAAAAAGGCAGTGCCGATTAATACCCCAGCAGCGCCGAGCGCCATTATTTCGGAAATATCTGCGGCGCAGCCAATGCCCCCGGCGGCGATGACTGGTAGGTCGACACTGTCTTGTATTGCCGTGAGCAGCTCCCTCAGTGGGAGTTGCGACGCAACATTGTCGCTTAGAAACATACCGCGGTGTCCACCCGCCTCAAGTCCTTGAGCAATGATGATATCGGCGCCATGTGTTGCTAGCCAGCGCCCTTCATCGGCGGTAGTGGCAGACGCTAATATGATGCTCCCCCAAGATTTCAGCCGATCTAATAGCGGCGGCTCAGGTAATCCAAAGTGAAAACTAATAATGGGTGGCGCGAATTTTTCTATAAGGTCGGCGGTGTCACTGCTGAAGGCCTTGCGCGCAGGCCCTGCTGTTATGGCCTTGGCATCCAGGCCAAGTTCATCATAGTAGGGGCGAAGCAGCTGCCGCCAAGCGGCTTCGGCTGCTGGATCGGGCTGCGGGGAGGTGTGGCAGAAAAAGTTTAGGTTATAGGGCTTGTTGGTCTGGCATGTCAGTGTGTTCAGCTCGGCTTCTAATGCCTCGTCGCTAAGCATGGCGCAGGGCAGCGAGCCCAGGCCCCCGGCATTTGATATCGCGACGGCTAGCTTATGGTTTTGCACCCCGGCCATCGGCGCTTGGATAATGGGCAGGGCGGTGCCTATTAGTGACCTTAGAGTCTTGGCGGCGTCAGCGGGCATTGTTGGTACTCCAAATCATGGGTCTGAAAATTATCCTATCTAGCTTAGCCTAGGGAGCCGCTCAGTCACAAACCTCAGTTTTGGAGCAGTGTATATATCGAGTGATTCTGCTTAGTGGTTTGCCAGCAATATCAGCTAAGGTACTATATCGCACTGCTTGGGGTCGCAATGATTAGTGTTGTAGCGATTAGTCGGGCCGATTAAATGGTAAATAAAAAAAGGATAGGGAATGACTACGCCTTCGCGGACAGAAATTGCATTGATCACAGGTGCCTCGGCAGGAATAGGACGGGCATTTGCGTTGCAGCTTGCACCCCGCTGCAAGGACATGATTTTGGTCGGTCGTGACCCAGCTAAGCTAGCTAAGGTCGTGGCCGAGCTAGAGAGCCCCGGTCTAACTATTACTAGCTTTGCCCTAGACTTGACAGTTACCGAGGGCGTTACTCGGGTCATGGAGGCGATTCGCCAGAAAGGCCCAGTCACTATACTAATTAATAATGCCGGCTTTGCTAGCTTTGGAAAATTTGCCGAATCTGATTTGGATATAGAAATGGCCATGGTGAATTTGCACTGCAATGCCAGTTTGGCACTGTGCCGCACGGCCTTACCCTATATGAAAAATGAAGGGCGTGGCGTGGTGATAAACGTATCATCACTTGGCAGTTTCTTCCCATTAAAATATTCTGCAGTGTATGGCGCGAGCAAGACGTTTTTGACCATGTTTTCACAAGCGCTTCAGCTGGAGGTGCAAGCAGATGGTATTCGGGTTCAGTGTTTGTGTCCTAGCTATACTCATAGTGATTTTGGTGATCGAGAGCCTATGGCTAAGGCCGATGTTACTAAGGTGCCGGATGAGCTTTGGTGGACGGCGGAAGACATTGTTGCGGTTAGCCTCGCTCAACTTGAAAGTGAGTCTGGCGGTGTGCTTTGTTTGCCTGACGAATCTAGTCGTAAACTTGTGCAGCAGGCCTTGTCGGCTCAGGCTGCTGAATTTGCCTAGGGCTTAGATAGATTCCCTCTGCTTATTTTCGGTCGCGCTTGAGATTGTGTGTTTGTAATCGACTTAATTGAATAATCTATTTTTGGAGTAACTCCATTGACTACTTGGTCTGTAGATTTTGACCCGTTCAACTTGCCATCGCTGCCAGATATATCTGCGGACAGCCTGATTGCGGATATCGATTGGGCGCTAGATTACAGCAGCTATTTCGACACCAATTTTGAGGAGGCCTATCCGGGGCTTAGACATTTATTTGGTGGTTTTGATAGCGCTGGCGAACGCATTGCAATGCAGGTTTTTAGTTTGCCGGATGCCCACAGTACGGCGTTTGTTTATCACGGTTACTACGACCACGTTGGTTTATTTAATAATGTTATTAATTATTTTTTAAAGCATGGCTATTCCGTTGTTGCCTATGACCTGCCCGGCCACGGTTTATCGACCGGGGAGCGTGCGGCCATTAATGACTTTATGAGTTATCGGCAAGTCTTGAGCGATGCATTTGGGGTTGTTGCTGACTTTGGCTTGCCGGCGCGGCGGGTTGGCTTGGCACAAAGTACCGGTTGTGCGGTGCTAATGTCGCATCTATTGAGTGGTGGTGAGGCTGATTTTGATCGGGTGGTGTTGTTGGCGCCGCTACTGCGTCCGACCAAGTGGCACTGGGGCAGACCAGCACATGCGTTGTTGAAATATTTTATCCATAGCTTGCCGCGTAAATTTGCGGATAATTCAGACGATCAGATTTTTCTTGAATTTTTGCGAGAGCGAGATCCCCTGCAGGCGAGAATATTGCCTGTGAGTTGGGTGGGTGCATTAAAGAAATGGCAGTCATGGTTTCTTCGCCAGGCGCCGGTACCCAGCTCGGTATTGATTTTACAGGGTGATGAGGACGAGACAGTTGACTGGCGATATAACTTGCCGCGCATTAAGCGTAAATTTCCCAATGCCAAAATTATCCATGTGCCAGGCGCTAGACATCATTTGGCGAAAGAGGGTGAGGCGTTTCGGGAACAGTTATGGCAGGCCTGCGATGATTATCTTTAATTATTTTGTAAAAACTAAAAGCGCCTAAATAAAAATAGTGTTGATACTTGAATGTCATGGTTGAGTAAAAGCGGGCATTTGTGCTTGCGAGATATGTTCTGATTTTGCTTATCTTATCACTCCCCTGATCGTCTTGAGACTCTGTGTTTGTTACCATTATTCTTGTTTAGTTTGCCGGGTTGGTGAATCAACTTTATGGGACGAATAGTGTAGAAATATGACTCACATTAGAATTGTAAGCGTAGTGTTGAATAAAAATTATCGATCTAGTGTCACGTAAATACCCATCATTGTGCGCGACGAACTGTATTTGGGTGTGGCGCTACTCAAAGATGCTCGTGTATTGATAAGTGCCTCCACATAAAAAGTATAGATCAGCCTCGAATAAAATATATAATTATTTAGTCTCTGAATTTTCTTTACTTCGCGCAAATTTTGCTGCTATGGTTTTTTGACTGTGACAATTTTGTGTCAGCTATGTCACAAAATAATATAAATATAAATTATCAGGAGACTGGCCAATGCAATTTTCCCGATCGGGCAGCGCTGCAGGCAAAGCTGCGTGCACCGTCCTTCTTTCGGCCGCGCTTGCTGCATGTGGAAGTGATGGAGGCGGCGGTGGCGGCGCCAATCAATCCGGTAATGTATCAGGTAGTGCAGTTAAAGGACCCATGGCTAACGCTGTCGTTAGTATTTATCAATTTTCTAGCGGTGCCAGTAAATTTCAAGGAACACTATTAGATACTGGTTCGACTAGTTCACAGGCGGAGATTCAGGGCCTTCAAATCCCCGGTGATCATAGCGGTGTTATTATTTTTGAGGTCACGGCAGACGATGACACTATTGACCTTGCCTCCGGCGCTGCGCCTGCGGTAACTGTTTTTAGGACAGTGCTTGCTGATACAGCAACCGCCTCGGCAAACCCTATTTATCCGTCCCCGTTGACTACACTTGCTTATGACTTGGCTGTGCTTAAGGCCGACAGCAATACCGGTGGGTTTTCGGGCAATAATGACGGCACCACAACGGAAGCAGAATTTCTGCAAGGGTTTAGTGTTGCCGCCGCAAAGGTGGCCAGCAGTTTGGGCTTCGGTATCCCTAGCAACCTTGATCTGAATAGCACGCCACCTATGGTGACGGCGGCGACTACCACCACTGAGTCTCTTAGTCAGGCTGCTTCTTATCGCACAGCTATCGAGGCTGTCAGCGCGATATTGTTAAATATTCGGGCCGCAGCTCAGGCGAGTAATGCTAACTCTCCGGAAACAACCGACAGCTTGCTTTCGGCTTTAGCGGCAGATCTTAGTGATGGCGAGATTGACGGCCAAGCCGACGGTCAGGCGATTTCTGCGTTCAGTGATGTCGCTGATATTGTTAGTCAGATCAATGTTGATCCCGCGACGCTGACAATACCGGGCACTAATATTTTGGTGGCTGACGTCGAATCGATTTTGGTTAGCGAGAAGCAAGGCACCGGCGTTAGTACCGATAGTAGCGACTTGGAAGATGGCACTGCATCGGCAACACCTGTACCAGCTGAGACCACCTCAGATCTTGATGACGATGGCGTAGCGGACGGCGTGGATAATTGCCCTAATACTGCCAATCAGGGGCAGGCTGACTTCGATGAGGACGGCGTTGGTAATGCCTGCGATAGCGATGATGACAATGACGGCGTAGCGGACAGTCAGGACGCATTCCCTCTTAATGCCGCTGAAGATACTGATAGTGATCAGGATGGGGTGGGTGACAATGGCGATAACTGTCCTGCGGTAGCTAACGCTAATCAAGCAGATCAAGATCAAGATGGCTTGGGCAATGCATGCGATGTCGACGACGACAACGACGGCGTTGACGACGAGATCGACGCCTTCCCGCTGGATGCTAGCGAAACCATTGACACCGATAGTGATGGCATTGGCAATAACGCTGACACTGACGACGACGGCGATGGTGTGAATGACGGCGCAGATGCCTTCCCGTTGGATTCTACTGAGTCTGTAGATACCGATGGAGATGGTGTGGGCGATAACAGTGACGCCTTCCCTGATAACGGCGACGAAACTGTGGACACTGACTCAGATGGTGTGGGTGATAATAGTGACAATTGTCCTAGCATAGCTAACGCTACTCAAACTGATACCGACGGCGACGGTATAGGTGACGCCTGTGATGGCGACAGCCCAGACGCAGTGTGGGACAGCTTCAATTGGAACGGCGCTAACTGGCAATAGAAAGCGTATTCCATTAACGATCAAGACGAACGTTCTAAAATTTTGGAGAATAATATGAAAAAAGTAATCGCACTTACCGCCGCATTGGCTCTCTCCGCTGGCTCATTGATTGCCGGTCAGGTGAATAACAGTGGCGTCTCAACTTTTACAGCCGGGCAACCGGCGGTAGCCGCTGATGTTAACAGTACATTTCAGGCGCTGATTACGGCCATTAACGACAACGCGACGCGCATTGCTGCGCTGGAGGCCGCCGCACCTAGCTTAAGCGTTGCAGGTAAATCATTTAGCGTGCGTAGTATAATCAGTGAAGTTGCTGTGGGTGAAAATCCTAATGATGGCGACGGACAATCATACAATCCTGCGGGAGGCAACGACTTCGTCAATATCTCTAACGGAACATTACAGGCGACAGTTTCTTTTGATGCTAATGGTGGGGGCGGTACCTTTGTCCTTGAGTCTGACAAGTACTTCGAGGCCAATATCCCAAATAATAAATTTCAAGACTTTTCTGACGCTAATGCAACCGACGTAATAACCTTCATTCAGGTGGGTAACGCGGTGACTGTCACTTTCCCTGATAATGGTACGGCGGAGTTCTTGGTGGCGGCTAACGGCACAATGTTGATTTCAGCAGTTAGTGAGCTTGAAACGGCTGCCGAGTTCGATGATGGTAGTACCGGTGAGGCGTCGTATGTTGAGTTTCTTATAGGTGTACAAAATACGGCACAATAATTTTCAGTAGTTTTGTTATTGAAATAGCCCCGCATTGGCGGGGTTTTTTTTGCGCTGTATTTTATGGGGTAAGTCGCCCAGCAAGGGCGAAACCAAGGCTTACAGTAAATCGCCAAAACATTTCAATTAGCGAGCATCAAAACAACGGCATTCGCTTCGCTCACATGGATACCCGATCGGGGTCGGGTATGACGGAGGTCTTTACGTGCGATCCACTTTATTCTGTCATCCTCAGCTCGATTGAGGATCCATAGACCGCAGACTTTGCACCGCGACGTGCTCCGCTAGAACCAAAGGCAATCACTCTGCTCACATGGATACCCGATCGGGGTCGGGTATGGCGGAGGTCCTTGCTTGCGAGTCACTTTATTCTGTCATCCTCAACTCGATTGAGTATCCATAGACCGCAGACTTTGCACCGCGACGTACTCCGCTAGAACCAAAGGCATTCGCTCCGCTCACATGGATACCCGATCGGGGTCGGGTATGACGGAGGTCTTTGCTTGCGAGTCACTTTATTCTGTCATCCTCCGCTCGATTGAGGATCCATAGACCGCAGACTTTGCACGGCGACGTGCTCCGCTAGAACCAAAGGCAATCACTCTGCTCACATGGATACCCGATCGGGGTCGGGTATGACGGAGGTCTTTGTTTGCGATCCACTTTATTCTGTCATCCTCAACTTGATTGAGGATCCATAGACCGCAGACTGTGCGCGGCGACGTGCTCCGCTAGAACCAAAGGCAATCACTCTGCTCACATGGATACCCGATCGGGGTCGGGTATGGCGGAGGTCCTTGCTTGGGATCTACTTTATTCTGTCATCCTCAACTCGATTGAGGATCCATAGACCGCAGATTTTGCACGACGACGTGCTCCGCTAGAACCAAAGCCAATCACTCCGCTCACATAGATACCCGATCAAGCTAGGTATGACGAGCTACTAGAGAATACCCGCCCTTGCGAAGAGGGTGCGGCGTTTGTTGCCGCCAAGGAATTCCTGCTTTGGTCTAAGCTCATTGCAGAGGTTCGAGGATCAACCCACCGACGGTGGCGTAGTATTCGCCACCCATTCCCACCATTGGTGCTCGCCTTCTGGCTTGTCTGTGTCCTGGCAGCGATGCACATCCCAAGTGACTAAGTAATCTGGATTGCTAATTGCTTCGCCGTCACCGGTTTTGTAATCACCCGCTGGAGCGATAAACCACGGCGCCATTGATGAGGGCAGAGTGAATTCTTCCTCATTAGTTTGGCGCAGGGTGATACCTTCTTTTATCGTTACTCTGACTACCGTGCCGGCTAGCATTCTTTGCTGCAGGGCATCGCCGTTGAGATCAAAATAACTGATTCCTACGAGCGCGCGCTTGTCTAGTAAGGCGGCGAGTTCGGGGGATAGAATGTCAGCCATTTTCGACAATGCTTCCTGTAGTAAGTGGTTTTAAAACAAAACGCGGCAGCGAATAGTGCCTTTCACATGTAATAATTTCTCAACCGCAAATTCGCTGGAGCCTTCGTCGATATCCATGACTACGTAACCGACTTTCTCGCTGGTTTGCAGGTATTGGCTGCAAATATTGATGTTGTTGTCAGAAAAAATCAGGTTTATTGCGCTGAGTATTCCCGGAACATTGTGGTGAATATGCAGAATACGGTGTTTGCCGGGGTGAGCTGGCAGCGCCACTTCCGGAAAGTTAACCGATGAGGTGCTGGTGCCGTTGTCTGAATATTTGACCAGTTTATCTGCGACTTCCATGCCGATATTAAGCTGGGCTTCGACGGTTGATCCGCCAACATGGGGAGTCAGAAATACGTTGTCGAAGTCGCGCAGCGGTGAAATAAATTCGTCGCTATTGCTGCGGGGCTCTTCTGGGAAGACATCGATTGCCGCGCCAGCTAATTTATTGTCGCGCAGTGCATTCACTAGGGCGTCAATATCAACGACGGTGCCGCGCGCCGCATTAATTAGAATCGCACCAGTCTTCATTTGGGCAAATTCATTGGCGCCGATCATCATCTGAGTCGACGGCGTTTCCGGCACATGCAGGGTGATAATGTCAGAAGTAGCAAGTAACTCGCCCATGCTGACTTGGCTGGCATTACCCAGTGGCAATTTATTGACCACGTCGGTAAAACACACTTCCATGCCCAAGCTCTCGGCAATAACAGACAGCTGCATACCAATTGAGCCATAGCCAATAACGCCAAGGCGCTTGCCGCGAATCTCATAGGACCCAACGGCCGTTTTCATCCACTCACCGCGGTGAGCGGCAGCATTTTTTTCAGCCAGACCGCGCATCAATAAGATGGCTTCGGCGATAACCAGTTCGGCGACCGAGCGGGTGTTTGAGAACGGGGCGTTAAATACCGCAATCCCGCGCTCGGTGGCAGCCTGTAAATTAACTTGGTTGGTACCAATGCAAAAACAGCCGACAGCGATCAGTTTTTTCGCTTCATCCAATACTTCTTCAGTGAGCTGGGTGCGCGAGCGAATGCCGACAAAATGGGCGTCGGCGATCTTTTTCTTAAGCTCGTCGTCAGGCAGGGCTTTTTGGTAGTAGTCGATATTGGTGTAACCCGCCGCATGCAGGGCATCGACAGCGGACTGGTGAAGTCCTTCCAATAATAGGAATTTGATTTTGGCTTTGTCGAGGGATGTTTTTGCCATGAGTTTGCTCGCCCCACTCTGAGGTACAGTGAAAGCGCAGTATGGTATCATAAGCGCCTTTCCCAAGTGCTATTCAGAGAGGCATTTTTACCATGTCGGCAAGCCCCTTACCGTCTTCCGAAGCCATTATTAGTGAGCTACAGGCAATCGTCGGCAACGACAAAGTACGCAGTGACGCTGAAATCCTGTTAAGTCATGGCCGAGACTGGACTAAAGTCCATACTCCGGCGCCTTTGGCAGTGGTATTTCCCCGCACCACTTCAGAGGTGCAGGCGGTGGTAAAGCTGGCGAATCAATTGGAATTTGCCATAGTGCCGTCGGGTGGGCGCACCGGTTTGAGTGGCGGCGCGGTAGCGGCGAATGGCGAAGTGGTGGTGTCCTTTGATTATATGAGCCATATCAGTGACTTCGACCCGATTGATCGCACGGTGGTGTGTCAGGCTGGGGTGATTACTGAGCAGCTGCAGAATTTTGCCGAGGAGCACGCACTATTTTATCCGGTTGATTTTGCATCGGCTGGTTCGTCGCAAATTGGCGGTAATATCGCCACCAACGCCGGCGGTATCAAAGTGATTCGCTACGGTATGACCCGCGACTGGGTTGCGGGTTTAAAAGTGGTCACAGGCAATGGTGACATGTTGGAGTTAAATCGCGGCTTGCTGAAAAACAATGCGGGCTACGATTTGCGTCAGCTTTTTATTGGCGCTGAGGGCACCTTGGGCCTGATTGTAGAGGCCACCATGCAACTCACGCGACCGCCCAAGAATCTCACGGCTTTTGTGCTGGGGGTTGAAGATTTTAGCGGCATTATGAGTTTGTTTAATCGTTTTCAGGCTGAGATGGATCTGACGGCGTTTGAGTTTTTCTCTGAACAAGCACTGCAAAAAGTGGTGGCCCATAGCAAGGTGCCGCGGCCCTTTGAATCGACCTGTCCCTATTATGCCTTGCTAGAATTTGAGTGCTTGAACGACGAGGTTGAGGCCCAGGCGATGGCCTTGTTTGAGGCTTGTGTAGAAGAGGGCTGGGTTACTGACGGCGTGATGAGCCAGAGTTTGGAGCAGCTTAAAAACTTATGGCGCCTGCGTGAGGATATCTCGGAAACCATTTCTAAGTGGACGCCGTACAAGAACGACATTTCGACTATTATTTCTCGCGTACCGGACTTTCTAGAGTCGGTTGAAGCCTTGGTTAGCGCCCAATACCCAGATTTCGAAATTATTTGGTTTGGCCATATTGGCGACGGTAATTTACACCTTAATATTCTTAAACCCGACGACATGGATAAAGACGAGTTCTTTGATAAATGCGGCACGGTGAGCGTGGGCGTATTTGAAATTGTTGCCAAGTTTGGCGGCAGCGTGTCGGCGGAACATGGCGTGGGATTACTGAAAAAAGCCTATTTGCCTTACTCCCGCTCCGAGACCGAAATCGCCCTGATGCGCCAAATTAAACAGGTTTTTGATCCCAAGGGGGTTATGAATCCGGGCAAAATTTTCGATCTATGAATCTTGGAGCATGGCTTATAAGTCTGCGGAGTATGTAAATGTATCGCCATCGCTTGCTGGGTAATGTCGAATTCCCTTACCTACCGGGTAAGGTAGTGTGTGTTGGCCGCAATTATGCAGATCACGCCAAAGAGCTTGGCAATGAGATCCCTAAATCGCCGCTGTTGTTTATGAAACCGGCGACCGCCATGGTGGCAATGGCTGAACCATTGGCGCTGCCCGAGGGTATGGGCGCCTGTCACCACGAGTTAGAAATGGCGCTGCTCATTGGCGAACCGCTAACAAAGGCGGCGCCAGAGGAATGTCGCGGAGCCATTGCCGGAATTGGACTTGCCTTGGATTTAACACTGCGAGAGCTGCAAGACGAGCTCAAGAAAAAGGGTCACCCGTGGGAGCGCGCCAAAGCCTTTGATGGCGCCTGCCCGCTTGCTGAGTTTGTTCCCTTTGATCCGAGTTTGGATTTTAAGTCGCTGACCTTGCGATTAACGCGTAACGGTGGCCTGCAGCAGCAAGGCAGCTGTGGGGATATGCTGTTCAGTGTTGAAAATTTATTGAGTGAGATTAGCCACAGTTTTAGCTTAGTGCCCGGTGACGTGGTGTTAACGGGAACACCGGCTGGCGTCGGGCCGCTAAATTCTGGTGATAAATTGCTGGCTGAGCTGGGCGATTTTTTGCAGGTTGAGACGATCGTCGCTTAAGTGGTGTCGATACGACGCCCTAGAATTAGCGCGTCGTGTTTAAGATCATGCTTTCAGTATTTTTACACCGTCCGCAGTGCCAAGTAATAATATATCCGCTGGCCGGCAAGCGAAAAGTCCATTGGTGACCACGCCGGTAATGTTGTTTATCTCTTCTTCGGTTTTACGCGGCGTGCTAATCATAAAGTCATAGACGTCGATAATGATGTTGCCATTATCGGTTACTACGCCTTCGCGATAGACCGGGTTGCCACCCAATTTAACGAGTTCTCGCGCCACATAGCTGCGCGCCATTGGAATGACTTCTACGGGGAGGGGAAACGCGCCCAGTTGGCCGACCAGCTTGCTGCCATCAGCAATACAAACAAACTCTTTGCTGGCTGCGGCGACAATTTTTTCTCGGGTGAGGGCTGCGCCGCCGCCCTTAATTAGCTCAAGTCGCTCGTTGGCTTCATCTGCGCCATCAACGTAAACCGCGATGGTGCCGGTGGTGTTCAGCTCAAAGACTTCTATACCGTGTTTGCGTAGGCGCTGCGCAGATGCTTCTGAGCTGGCAACGGTGCCCTTGATATCGCCTTTAAATTTTGCCAATAAGTCGATGAAAAAGTTGGCGGTAGAGCCGGTGCCAATGCCGATAATTTCGCCATCGAGTATGGCGGGTGTGATGTGATCAATTGCGGCCTGTGCTACCGCAAGTTTTAGCTCATCTTGTGTCATTGTCGACCTTTGCTGTTGCGCTGGGGGTAGATTGCGAGCAAGTATAAAATTGCTAGCGGCCAATTGCGAGGTGCAAATATCGGCGGTTCGCGGGACTCCTTGTCGGGTCTTGCGATGTGCCGCTCTAGTTAAGCTGTAAGAAGGGCATAAACGAGGCGGCTGAGGCCGATACTTGTTTTGCCCTGGATGCTGCGGGTTTGCTGCGCTTTGTTCTTAGACGCGGTAGACTGGCCAGCTGAATTTTTGCGTATTTTTTGCGCAGTAATGGAGACCGCACAGAGCCATGCCCGAGAGTTATGTTAAAAAAATCCTGAAAGCTCGCGTCTATGATGTCGCTATAGAGTCGCCTGTTGATCGCATGAACTTATTGAGCAAACGACTGGATAACGAAGTCTTGTTGAAGCGCGAAGATTTGCAGCCGGTATTTTCTTTCAAGCTGCGCGGCGCCTACAACAAAATGATGAGTCTTACTGCCGAAGAGCTCGGCAGAGGCGTGGTTGCGGCTTCGGCCGGTAATCACGCCCAAGGTTTGGCGCTGGCTGCTTTAAAGCTTGGCGTTAAAGCGACTATCGTGATGCCTAGAACGACGCCGCAAATTAAAGTTGATGCGGTGCGGGCCCGTGGCGGCAAGGTTATATTGCATGGCGATACTTATGACGAGGCTTCGGTCTTTGCCAAAAAACTGGTGGAAGACAAGGGCATGGTTTATGTCCATCCCTATGATGACCCAGAGATTATCGCAGGTCAGGGTACTGTCGGCATGGAAATTCTTCGTCAGGTGACAGGCCCGCTGGACGCAGTTTTTGTACCCGTTGGCGGTGGTGGTTTAGCTGCCGGTGTTGCGGCATACATCAAATATGTTCGTCCGGAAGTGAAGGTGATCGCGGTAGAGCCAGAAGATGCGGCGTGTCTGAAGTTGGCCTTGGAAAAAGGTCGTCGAGCCATATTGCCGGAAGTGGGTATATTTGCTGACGGTGTTGCGGTCGCGCAGATTGGTAAAGAAACCTTTCGGGTATTACGCAAAACCATTGATGGTGTCATTACTGCAAGCACCGATGAAATGTGCGCGGCGATCAAGGATATTTTTGATGATACCCGCTCGATTGCAGAACCTGCTGGCGCGCTCGCCTTGGCGGGCTTGAAAAAATACGTTGAAGAGAACGACTGCAAAGGCCAAACACTGCTGGCGATAGACAGTGGTGCCAATACCAATTTTGATCGTTTGCGTTACATTGCCGAGCGCACTGAAATTGGCGAGAAGCGCGAAGCCATTTTGAGCGTTACTATTCCCGAGCGCCCTGGCAGCTTTAAGAAATTCTGCGGGGCCTTGGGGCGTCGCAATATTACCGAGTTTAATTATCGCTTTGGCGATGACCGCGACGCCCAAATTTTTGTGGGTGTATCAGTGGCGGCCGGAGGGGGTGATCGTGAAGAACTGGTAGAGACCCTGCGGAAAATGGATTATCTGGTGGCAGATTTCACCGACAATGAAATGGCGAAGTTGCATATTCGTCACATGGTGGGCGGCCATCGACCAGCGGCAGTGACAACTGAGTTGCTGTATCGTTTTGAGTTTCCAGAGCGCCCCGGCGCCTTGATGAACTTTTTAACCAAGCTGGGCAATCGCTGGAATATTTCTTTATTCCATTATCGCAATCACGGCGCTGCCTATGGTCGGGTTTTAGTTGGTCTGCAGGCAGATAAAAAAGAAAGGGCTGAAATAGAGTCCTTCCTTAAAAAACTGGCCTACCCCTTTCACGAAGAAACTGATAACCCAGCCTATGAGCTTTTCTTGAGCTAGCGTGAGTTTGGTTTAGAAAGTTGTTTGCAGGTAATGGCTTATTTAAAGCCTTGCAGGTGTTGATTAAAAAGGCTCTCCACGTGAGAACCTTTTTTTTGGTTTTTGTATGAAGTGCGCTGCACGACAGAGGTAGTGGCAGACGCTAGTCCGGTAGCACAGTCACAGCCTAGCTGCGCAGTCTGCCCGCAATGCAAGCAACCCGCTTTGCGTATTGTGGGAGAACGCCCTTCGGAGGGCCGACGACGATGATGCGAAGACGGTAGATAGCATTACATCAATCGCATTGATCAGCACAGTGCGTCACGCCACTGGGATAACGTGTGGACATTTACCGGAAAAGTGCTTAAATAGAGCTAGAATCTGCACGTCAGCGCCACGCTACAATAGGGAAATACCAGAAATGGATCAGACAGCTAAGGATGGTTGGCCTTCAATGGCTACAGTAGATACAGGTGTTCTAAACAATAATAGATGCCACCACCGCAAAGCGGCTCAGTCCAAGAGGCGTTTATATGTCGTGCTACGCACAACAGATAAGCGCTAAGTAGTTAGGCAGCACAAGAATATGAGTCCAAGTAAACAGTTTTGTATAATTTCATGCATTGCTGCATTCCTTGGAGTTGTAGGCTCATATCTCTGTAATGCATATTATCATTTTGATATTGTTCGCTATCTATGGTTAGCGGTTACGCTTTGGGTGTTTGGAGCAGTTTTTCCAACAATAGCGCTTGGTCTAGTTTTTAGAACTTATAGGCAATTACATCTAGCACCACTCGTGCTTATCATTACCAGTTCGGTTTTATATTTTGGTATTGGTCAACGGTTTGCAATATTAGCAGTAGGGGTTGGTATTGCATTTATAATCGCATTATTAATACCTCATGTATGGGCTGTAATAACTGTTCGGCGGGGTAAATAAAATGCCTAACAAAAAGCTGCACCTGACATTTTTTGCTACGCTCAATTGCGTATGTCGCTGCGCTTCATTTTACATAATTGCTCCCAGCAAAAACTGCAGGTGAGCTTGGCGTTAGGGAGATATAAGTGACTTGGGAGTATCAGTCAGAGACATGGATGTTTTATGGTCTGAGCGACCTCTATTATTCCTTTCATACATCTGAAGAATGGGTGTTTGATTACCATTGCTCATTTTTTGCGGTTACTGCGCTAGAGAAATATCTTAAGAGTAGGCTCATCTACTCAAGAAAGGACTTGGATCCAGATGCTACCGAGCCGGAGATTGAATCAAAATTTCTTCTTTATGCTAAGCGATATAGCCATAAATTCGAGGAAATGATACATGAAGCTGAGTCGCTCCTTGGCGGAGAGAGGCTAAGTTCGATATTAGACCGCAGTCATGATGGTTATATAGGTCGAGAGCTGGTAGCGGTGCTCAAAGATGCTTATATGGAAACGCGATATCCAACATCGCAATTTGTCTCACAAGCGTTCCCTCTCGGAGACAATGTCTACCATAATCCACTGTCTTCGTCAGGACTTTTGCATTTTGTTCAGGCAATGTGCAGAGAGCTTACGTATGGATTGGCGGGGAACATCAGCGTACCTAAAGTCTACGAGAATGTGGAAAAGACATACTCCCACTTGGAGCCTTTCTCGAGGTTTAGAAATCTATATACGCCAGAACTGTGGAGTAAATCTCCCTAACAAGAAACTGCAGCCGATCGCTAACGCGCCGGATGAGTAAAGCGTTAAGCGGCCAAGACTGAATCCATGCGAAGAATTCAAGTCGTTGAAGATGGCAATGAATAAGCTCATCGATTTGAGCATGAAAAAATTATTAATCGCAATTTCAACCATTAAAAATTCGGATTCACAATCTTAGTGATACGGCAGTAAGCGGACTTCAGCTAAACCAGTAATTGATATGTAGCTAGATTTTATTTCGCCCTCGCTGGGCGACTCACTTCTTTTTGCGAAAAAAGAAGTAAGCAAGAAATTCGCCCGCTATCACTCACCCTTCAGCACCGCTGAGCACTGCAGCAAGTAACGGATTAAGCGGGAAACTGTTTGAGCCGAAGGCGAGTTTTTCCAGCGCCGTTACTTGCGAAGCGCGGAGGGGATCGATGGCGCTTTTTTGCCATCGACGGTGGTGTAGGGTGCCCTTTTTCTTTGCTTACTTTATTTTTGGGCCAAGCAAAAAGAAAGTGAGTCGCCCAGCGAGGGCGAAATCTAGGCTAGCAGTCGGCGCACAAAACATTCCGAAGATCAGATATCGAAACAACGGCATTCGCTGCGCTCATATTGATACCCGATCGGGGTCGGGTATGACGGCATCAGAAAGAAATCTGCCATTACGAAAACGACGGTTGTCACCACAACACTCCCAGCCTGCACCAATCCCCTTCAACGCCGCTGAGCACTGCAGTAAGTAACGGGTTAAGCGGGAAACTGTTTGAGCCGAAGGCGAGTTTTTTCCGGGGGCACGCTGCCAGCGCCGTTACTTGCGAAGCGCGGAAGACAAAACGGCAGGATAGCCGTTTTGAACGCCCGTATGGGCGGCCTTTAGGCCGAGGGGCAGGAAGCCCCGGGTTAATGCGATGGCGCTTTTTGCCATCGACGGTGATGCAGGGTGCCCTTTTTCTTTGCTTACTTTCTTTTTGGGCATGCAAAAAGACAAAGCTTTCTATTTGATCGCCGCTTTTTGGCGACCCGTAGGGTGAGGCACGTAGTGCCGAATAAAGTTAGTCGCCCAGCGAGGGCGAAAACCGGGCTAGCGGTAAAACCACATAACAGGCTATCGATCTGGCATCTAGCAAAGGCATTCGCTGCACTCACATGAATACCCGATCGGGGTCGGGTATGACGGTACTAAAGAACCGTCTCCCTTGCACAGGGCGGAGAGTGTCTAAAAAAGCAATCGCTTCGCTCATGTGGATACCCGATCAAGTCGGATATGACGGGACTCTCATCGCTTTTTCACTTTCATAACCTGCCTATCTGTCACAATAAAATCGAGAGGAATATCCCAGTCGTCGCTGGGCAGTGAGTTTACTTCCTGGCAGTGGTGGGCAAGGCCAATCATGATGGGTTTGCGCGCTTTAGTGTTTCGTTTAAAAGCGAAAGCGCGGTCGTAATATCCGCCGCCCATCCCTAGGCGTCGTCCTGCTTTGTCAAATGCTGTTAACGGTAGAAGCACAATATCGAGCTTGTTTGCGGCTTGTGCTTGGCGATGAAGGCCAGGGGGTTCGCCAATGCCATATCGATTTGGGCGAAGTTGTTGGCGGTGGTGGTAGGGGTAAAACGCCATACTATTGCTTGATGCGGCCTGAGATATTTTTGGCAGGTAGCAATGCTTTGCGCACAGGTCGGCGTGACGCAATAGTGTTGCGGGTGATATTTCTCCATCGCTGGCGATATAGCCTGCAATGTGCCGAGCGCTGCGAAATGCAGGAAGTTGAATTAGTCGCCGCATTAGCTGTGATGCTGCGATGGACTGCTGTTCCCGACTTAGACTTTGGCGTCTGGCGCGAAGATTGAGGCGGAGTTTTGACTTAATGGCAGAGTTCATACTGGCAGTATAGCGTTGGCTTGGTAAAATTGTGATGGCTTAACACGGAGTATGATTGCGCGGAAATTTGAAAAGGCCCCAAGATACCGCCGGCTACGTGGCCCTTGAACCCAGCGGTTCAAGGTGGAGTTCTCCGCGAGATTATTAGGCTTTCCGACAAGCGGACATGCACACCAATCTCGGCTAGAGCACTCCGGGGTAAAAAGCATCGGCTCAGGGGTCTAAGCAGCCTAGCTAATATCCCAGGGTAGGACCGAGTATACCGCCTGCCCCTGTCTAATAACAGGGCGAGCCTATAAGGGAATTAACTAATATCTAACTGTCTGCAACGCTGCAAGGTCTGCTCAACTTTGTCGCTGATACGGTTTACCGTTTGGGTTTCTGCTTCTGTTGGCGTAGCGTTTTGTTTAGCTTGCAGTAACTCATAGCTGATATTCAAAGCCGCCATGACGGCGATGCGTTCGAGGCCAATAACTTTGCCAGAGGTGCGAATGCCACGCATCTTTTGATCGAGAAATTGCCCTGCCTGCATTAAGGCTGCTTGCTCTTCCGGCGGGCACGCTACCTGATACTCTTTATCCAATATTTTGAGGCTGATGGTGTTTGTGCTCACGACTCTTTCTCCAGCGCGCGCAGGCGTTGAATCATAGACTCAACTTTGGCGCGGGCAGTATCTGTTTTTTCAATCAGCTGTTCGCGCTCGGTACGCCAGTGGAGGGCGTTGGCTTTTAGGGCGCGATTTTCCTTGTCTAATTGCTCACACAACTGGACAATTTCGTCTACTTTGTTTTCCAAAAGTTGCAACTGTCGCTGATCCATCTTGAGA
Organism: Zhongshania sp. R06B22; assembly: GCF_040892595.1. Classification (NCBI taxonomy): domain Bacteria; kingdom Pseudomonadati; phylum Pseudomonadota; class Gammaproteobacteria; order Cellvibrionales; family Spongiibacteraceae; genus Zhongshania; species Zhongshania arctica. Next base: position 834,948 of record NZ_JBFRYB010000001.1, read on the forward strand.
TTGCGTCCGTTTGTAGAAATATATTTGATAATAGTAGAGCGGGCCTTACGGGTGGGTCAATGTAATTAAATGCGACGTGTTTCGTCAATGCATTGAGATTCGATTTTATGGGGCTTCGGCGCTACCATTGCCGGCCAACGACGTATTTATGGATTTGTATACATGACAGCCAGTTTAGAGCACGACGATCTCGCCAATTTATTTTTGAGTTTAGGGGCGCTGCAGCCACCTGCTGAGTTACATGGCTATGCGGCGGGGTTTGTCTCGGTGGGTGGGCGTATCACGGCGGATGGCTGGCTCAAGCACTGTATGGACTTGCTCGATTGCGAGACCCCTGACCCAGAGCAAAGTCAGGCTTTGTATACGGTTTACACCTCTGCGCTGGAGAATATGGAATCTGGCGAAATGAGTTTAGATTTACTCCTGCCAGATGATGAGTTTGACTTGGATCAGCGGATATCGAGCCTGGGGCAGTGGTGCCAAGGTTATTTGACGGGTTTTGCCATGGCTGGCAAGCAGCAGAGCGTTGATCAGCAGAAGACCTATTCGCCAGATTTAACCGAAGCGATTAGCGATATTGCCGCCATAGCCCAAGTATCGGCAGATGAGCAAACCGACGAAGAGGGTGAGCAAGATTACTTCGCGGTGTGTGAGTATGTTCGGGTTGCGGCAATGACCATTTTTGTTGAGTGTAATGATGGCGAAGTGGCTGCCGATGATGCCAAGACGCCGCGCCTGCATTGATTTAGGTTATACATCTTGTCGCCTTGATCCATTATTGCCTGAAAGCCTTAAGACAAAGGCGCGATCAAAGCTCAGTCTAGGCGTGGCTGTGATAAGATTTTGTAGCAAGCTTGGCGAATGCGCCAGTCCACATAAGGTAGTGAAAACAGCATGACGATTAGTAAGCAGGAATATGTCCGTCGCCGCAAAAATTTAATGGCCCTGATGGAGCCAGACAGTATTGCAGTGGTTCCTTCTGCCAAAATGGTCACCCGCAATCGGGATTCCGAGTACGCCTTTCGTCAAGACAGCGATTTTTATTACCTGACGGGCTTTGATGAGCCCGATGCGGTGCTAGTACTGTTGCCAGGCCGTGCGACGGGTGAGTGCGTGCTGTTCTGTCGAGAGCGCGACCCCGCTATGGAGTTGTGGAATGGCTATCGCGCGGGTCCAGAGGGCGCGGTTTCAGCTTACGGCGCCGACGATGCATTTCCGATTAGTGATATCGACGATATTCTGCCGGGTTTGCTAGAGGGGCGTCAGCGTGTGTATTACGCCATGGGCCGTCACACCGAATTTGATCAGCAGGTGATGCAGTGGGTTAACGTGATCCGCTCTAAGATTCGCACCGGCGCCCAGCCTCCGGGCGAATTTTTAGATTTAAATCATCATCTCCACGATCTGCGCTTATATAAATCGGCGGCTGAGTTAAAGGTGATGCGCCGTGCCGGCGAGATTTCTGCCCACGCTCATGCTCGCGCCATGCGCAAGTGTCGTCCCGGCGTATATGAGTATCAGCTTGAAGCCGAAATTCTGCATGAATTTGCTAGCAACGGTGCGCGCTTTCCCGCTTATAGCACGATTGTAGGTGCTGGTAAGAACGGCTGTATTTTGCATTATGTTGAGAACAGCTGCGAAGCCCGCGATGGTGATTTAGTGTTGATTGACGCCGGTTGTGAGCTGCATTATTACGCGGCTGACATCACCCGCACCTTCCCGGTTAACGGCCGGTTTAGCGCGGAGCAGCGCGCCTTGTATGAGGTGGTTCTGGATGCTCAAAAAGCGGCAATAGCTGCGGTCAAGCCCGGTAACCACTGGAATCAACCCCACGATGAAACCGTCAGGGTCATCACCGAGGGCTTAGTCGCTCTAGGCTTGTTGAGCGGCGATGTAGAGACACTGATTGCCGATGAAGCTTATCGTCCGTTTTATATGCACCGAGCCGGCCACTGGTTGGGCATGGATGTACACGATGTTGGCGACTATAAAGTAGGCGGTGAGTGGCGGGTGCTCGAAGAGGGCATGGTGCTGACCGTTGAGCCTGGCATTTATGTGGCGCCGGACAACACCGATGTGGACGCCAAGTGGCGCGGCATTGGTATTCGTATTGAAGATGATGTGGCGGTCACTAAAACCGCGCACGAGGTGCTGACGGGCGCGGTGCCTAAAGAAGCTGATGAAATTGAAGCCCTGATGGCGGAGGCGCGCCTTGCCGCACACTGATTACGATGTGGTTATCGCTGGCGGCGGCATGGTTGGTGCCAGCTTGGCCCTGTGCCTAGATTGCTTTAGCCGCGCCGGTCTGCGGGTGCTGGTTGTTGAAAGTTTCCCCCTGCCGCCTATTGGCGAAGGCAAGCCTGCTTACCGACCGAGTTTTGATGCCCGCTCGACGGCGTTGTCATTTGGCAGTGCGCAAATTTATCAAGAATTAACGGTATGGCCACTGCTCGCTGAGCATATCGCTACCATCTCCCAGGTTCATGTGTCTGATCGCGGTCATTTTGGCAGCGCCTTAATGACCGCGGCCAGCCAAGGCTGGCCAGCCTTGGGCTATGTTGTCGAGAACGCGTGGCTGGGCAATGTACTGTTGAATCAACTGCGTCTGCACACCAATGTCGAGTTTTTGTCACCGGCCTCGGTCGAGGCAGTGGTGGTATCGCAGGGCTATGCAACATTGACTCTGCGTGAGGGTGATACGCTTCGAGACGTGACAAGCCAGCTAGTCGCTATTGCCGACGGAGCGGATTCCGGTCTGCGTACCCAGCTGGGTATTAGTGCCAGCGTTGACGATTATCATCAAGTTGCGGTGATAGCCAATGTGGGAACCGAAAAGCATCACGGCGGGTGCGCCTATGAGCGTTTTACCGAAAGAGGCCCCTTGGCCTTGTTGCCCTTATCGGAAGATGAGGCGGGTATGTCGCGTTCCGCTCTGGTATGGACCTTTCCCGAAGGCATGGCTGAGGAAGTCGCCAGCTGGTCTGACGAGGCCTTTTTGGCCGAGCTACAGCGCAATTTTGGTTATCGCTTGGGTCGGCTGAGTAAAGTGGGGCAGCGCAATGCGTTTCCACTGCGATTGATGCAGGCCGATGAACAGGTGCGCGGCCAGGTCGTGATATTGGGTAATGCGGCGCACTCGCTGCACCCGGTTGCGGGGCAGGGCTTTAATTTGGCGCTGCGCGACGTAGAGTGTTTAAGTCGTTTGGTGGCCTCAGCGCACATCGCGGGCGAGAATTTGGGTGATTTAAAATTGCTGCAGCGCTACATAAACAGTCAGCGAGGCGATCAGCTGATCACCACCACCTTCTCGGACCAGCTCAGCGGAATCTTCAGTAATCGCAAACCGGTATTAAGTCTTTTCAGAAATCTTGGTTTATCTATGCTGGATGTAAGCCCGTCGGCAAAATCACGGTTTGTAGCCAGGGCGGCGGGTATTTTGCCCGGTGCAGCAGCGGAGTAATACAAATGTCGGCTGAGAATAGTGCTGATTTCGACCTAGTGATTGTTGGCGCGGGTATGGCCGGTGCGGCCCTGGCCTTGGCGGTGGCAGATTTGCCGATAAAGGTGGCCTTAATTGAAGCGCAGGCCGTTCGCGAGGGCTGGCCGGCCATTGACGACAGCGTGTTTGATTACGATGCCAGAGTGAGCGCGCTTACCGAGTCTTCCCGTGGTTTTTTGGACGAGCTAGGTGCATGGTCCGATATTGTCAGTCGTCGGGCCTGTGCATATACCGATATGGAAGTGTGGGATGGCGAGGGCACCGGTCGCATTCATTTTGCCGCCAGTGAGGTCAAGCGAGCCGCACTGGGGCATATCGTAGAGAACCGCTTAATTAACGCATCTTTGATCAACGGTCTGCGGGAGAATGCGCGGGTTAAATGTTTCTTCGGAATGCCTGTTGAGACCATGGACCGGCAGCAGGGCTTGATTAGCTTAAAGCTTGCGGGTGGCAAGCTTGTTCGCAGTCCCTTGGTGGTCGCGGCCGACGGCGCAAATTCAAAGATTCGCGAGTGGGCTGGATTTGTTACCCGCGAGTGGGATTATCACCACCACGCTATTGTGGCGACGGTAGAAACTGAGAGCGCCCATAAAAATACCGCATGGCAGCGATTTTTACCTGAAGGCCCGTTGGCCTTTTTGCCGCTGTCAGACGCGGCCGGTGAGCAGCGTTACTGTTCTATTGTGTGGTCGGTAAAGCCAGATATTGCCGAAGCTTTGATGTCTTTAGGTGACGATGATTTTTGCCGCGAGCTGGCCGCTAAGTTTGAGCATCGGCTGGGCTCGGTGGTGGCGTGTAGTCGCCGCTTTAGTTTTCCGCTCAGGCAGCGTCACGCCGCAGATTATGTTTCTGATGGGGTGGTGTTGCTGGGGGATGCAGCGCACACCATCCACCCCTTGGCAGGCCAGGGCATTAATTTGGGCTTTCAGGATGCAATGGCGCTGGCAGACGAGTGCCGTCGCGCCTGTGAGCGGGGCTTGTCGCTGAGCGATACTGGCGTATTAAATCGATACCAGCGCCGCCGCAAGGGCGGGAATTTAGCGATGATGGCAATGATGGAAGGCTTTCAGCATTTATTTGAAACGCCAGCTATGCCTTTGCGCCTATTGCGCAATACCGGAATGCGTTGGTTGGACTCGGCGCTGCCCTTAAAAAGACAGATTATCGCCAAGGCGATGGGATTGTCTGATAAGCCCTAGTAATCCTTCAATATAAAAACGGCGGCTGGCCTAGCTATTGGCGATAGCGGTCAAAATTTGTACTCAATAAAGTGCGGAATTGATTGAGAATTTTAATGATAATAATTATCATCTACGCCCGAATTTCTTGTAAGAGGCCTCGATGATGCAAAAAATTACCCTGATATTTTTGGCAACCTTGGTGCTGCTTGCATGCGGTAGGAGTGAGCCGCCTGAGGCAAAGAGTCCAGAGCTGGTGATATACAGCTCGCGAATAGAACAGCTGATTAAACCTATCTTTGATGATTTTACTAAGGAAACCGGTATTGTCATTCGGTACGTCACCGATGAGGCGGGGCCGTTATTGGCGCGCTTAAAAGCGGAAGGTGAAAACTCCCCGGCCGATATGTTGATTACGGTTGACGCTGGCAACCTCTGGCACGCCGCAGAAATGGGGGTATTGCAGCCGATACACTCTGAGGTCCTCGCCCAAAATATTCCCCCAGCGCTCCGCGACGAGCAAGGCCGTTGGTATGGCGTGTCAATTCGCGCTCGCACCATCGTCTATGCCACTGACCGCGTAAGCCCCGACGATTTGGCCGGCTATGAAGATCTCGCCAGTCCTGAGTGGAGTGGCCGCTTGTGTTTGCGCACGTCTAAGAAAGTCTATAACCAGTCGCTTGTGGCTAGCATGATCGTTGCCTTGGGCGCAGAAAAAGCCGAGCAAGTGGTTAATGGCTGGGTCAGTAACTTGGCAGTGGCGCCCTTTGCCAATGACAATAAAGTGGTTGAGGCCATAGACGCCGGCCAGTGCGATGTTGGCTTGGTAAACACCTATTATCTTGCCAGGATGCTAATTGATAAGCCCGACTTGCCGATAGGTTTGTTTTGGGCGAATCAGAGTGGCCAGGGCGCGGCTGGCCGCGGTGTGCATGTGAATATTTCGGGCGCGGGTATCACTAAAGCGAGTAAGCACAAAGAAAATGCCCAGCGTTTACTAGAGTGGCTGTCTGGTCCCGCAGCGCAATATGATTTTGCGAATTTGAATCAGGAATATCCTGTGAATGATAAAACCGCAGCTGCTGAGCTTATTGAGCAGTGGGGTAGCTTCCGCGGCGATACTATGCCGCTGAGCGAGGTTGGGCGCTTGCAGGGTGATGCCATCAGATTGATGGACAGAGCGGGATATCGCTGAGTGCCAGCTAGCCCTTCGCCGATCGTCTCGCCTTTGCTGAATCCTGCTGCGTCGCGCAGGGCGGCGGTGGGCTGGTGGCTGTTGCGTCTGATCGGGGTTGCAGCCGTGCTGGGGGTCATGGCCCCCATTTTCGTGGTGGTGTTGAGCTGGAGTTCTGCGCAGACGGAAGTCTGGCAGCATTTAATTGCCACTCAGTTAGGTAGTCTATTATTTAACACCTTGCTGTTATTGGTGGGCGTAGGGCTGCTAGTGAGCGTGCTGGGTATTGGCTTGGCGTGGTTCACGGTGATGTGCGACTTTCCCGGCCGAACTTGGTTTGAATGGTTGTTGATGCTGCCCATGGCGGTGCCCGCCTATGTGATGGCCTTTGTGATTTTGGGCGTGTTTGATTTTGGTGGCCCGTTGCAGAGTTTTTTGCGGCTGCAGTTTGGTCAGCAATACGGCAGCATGGATGTTCGCAACGCAGCCACCGTCATTATTGTTTTTTCTCTGGTTTTATATCCCTACGTGTATATGTTGGCGCGCACGGCTTTTCTTTCTCAGAGCAGTGATACCACTGAGGCTGCGCGGGTGCTGGGGTGCAATCCATGGCAGGCATTTTACCGAGTGGCGCTGCCTATGGCGCGCCCGGCTATTGTGGCGGGTGTGAGCCTGGCGATGATGGAAACCCTAGCTGATTTTGGCACCGTGGCGGTCTTTAATTACGATACTTTTACCACCGCGATTTATAAGTCCTGGTTTGGCTTTTTTAATATTCAAGCGGCGGCGCAGCTGGCGTCTATACTGCTTTTATTTGTAGCTTTAACCGTGTTCGCCGAACGCCGCTCACGCGGTGGTCGGCGGTTTGTGCAGGGCGGGCGTTTGCAGCACCGTTATCGCTTAACAGTGTCGCCAATTAAGGCTTGGACGATGACCGCGATATGTACCTTGGTGCTCGCTATCGCGTTTGTGCTGCCGGTTACACAGCTCATTTTCTGGGCGGTTGAAGAGGGCGCTGTACAATTAGACACTCGTTTTTTTGAGTTGCTAGAGCACACCGTTTTACTGGCTGGCCTTGCGGCGGCGATTACGGTGTTCTTGGCCTTGGTGTTGGCGTTTAACCGTCGCCAAACTAAGCGCGGCGGGTTTTTTAGTATGGCCCAGCTTGGTTATGCCTTACCGGGTTCGGTATTGGCGGTAGGTATTATGCTGTCATTTACTTTTATCGATAACCAGTTATTGATTCCTGCGCAGCGCCTATTGGGGATGTCGCCGGTGCCGCTGTTAGTGGGTTCAATTTTGACCTTATTAGCGGCCTATTGGATTCGGTTTCTGGCGGTGGCTAGTGGGCCACTTGAGTCTTCATTGGAGCGGATTCGGCCAAGCCTGCCTGAAGCGGCGCGCACCTTAGGTGCAAATGGCAGTGAATTGGTTTGGCGTATTTATTTGCCCATGCTTAGGCCCGGTTTACTGACTGCGATGGTCTTGGTTTTTGTCGACGTAATGAAAGAAATGCCGGCGACCTTATTGCTACGTCCTTATGGTTGGGACACCCTAGCTGTGCGAATTTACGAGATGACCGCGGAGGGGCATTGGCAGCTCGCAGCACTACCCGCACTTGCTTTAGTGGCGGCGGGATTGCTGCCAGTCATAATCAGTATCCGCCGCAGTGGTCATTGAACACTTTGTATTTATTGTTAGCGGCGGTAAAATGCGCCTAACTAACATATCGTCATTAGAGGACGGCCTTGAATGAGCAATACCCCCAGCGAACTAAAATACGCCAGCAGCCACGAGTGGGCGCGCCTCGAATCAGACGGCACCGTTACCGTAGGTATTAGTCACCACGCCCAGAATGCACTTGGTGATGTGGTGTTTATTGAATTGCCCGAGGTGGGTGCAGAGTATTCCCAGGGTGATGAGGCAGCGGTGGTGGAGTCTGTAAAAGCGGCTTCTGATATTTATGCGCCGGTCTCCGGTGAGATCATCGAAATAAATGAAGCTTTGGATGAAAGTCCTGAAACAGTGAATGAATATCCTTATAGCGATGGCTGGTTTTTTCGTATGCAGCCGTCTGATCCGACTGAGTTGGATAACTTGCTTGATGCAGAGGCTTACGACGAGCAATGTGACGAGTAATAAAGCGTCGCTCTGCTTCAAAAAAAGCCCGGCAGTGACCGGGCTTTTTTATGTCCGCCGGTTTGGAAATAATCAGCGCAGGCTGATAACTGGCCAGCCTGCCGCTACTGCCGCGGCGTTTAAAGTGTCGTCAGGATCTACCGCAACCGCATGATCTACGGCTTCAAGTAGTGGTAAATCATTGTGAGAATCACTGTAAAAGTAGCTGCCTTCCAGCGAGCGTCCGGTTTCTGCCAGCCAAGCTTGCAGCCGGCTTACTTTGCCGCTTTTGAAGCAGGGTGTGCCGCTGGGCCTGCCGGTGTAGCGGTTGTCGATAATCTCGCCCTCACTGGCCAGCAGAGTTTCTACCCCTAGCGCGTCTGCAATGGGGGCAGTCACAAAGCTGTTGGTGGCTGTTATTATCATCAAAAAGTCCCCAGCATCGCGGTGCCGTTGCAGCAGTGCCTCAGCCTTTGGTAGTCGCAGCGGTGTAATGTATTCAGCCATAAATGTGGCGTGCATCGCGTCTAGTTCGCGGCGGCTGTATTTACTTAGCGGGCTTAAGGCAAAGCGTAAATAGGCGTCAATATCGAGGCCGCCCTGCTGGTATTGGCGATAGAACTCGTCGTTCTTGGCTTTAAATTCGTCGCTGTCGACAATTCCTTTGGCAACTAAGAATTCTCCCCATGCGTGATCGCTATCGCCGGCCAATAGGGTATTGTCGAGGTCGAAAATTGCGAGTGCCATGTCATTCTCCGAAAGCAGGGGTGTTAAGGCGGCATAGCATAGCGTTTGATGATCGCTTTTTCATCTTTATGCCGCGTTAAGCCTAGAGTGAATTCCCAGGGTGGGGAAATTGTGGAACAATAGAAAATGGAAATAAAATCAAAACAATAGGTGATGCAGTGATTGACTCGGATGGATTTCGTCCCAACGTTGGCATCGTACTTGCGAATGAGCAAGGACAGGTGTTGTGGGCGCGCCGTGTTGGTCAAAGTGCTTGGCAGTTCCCCCAGGGCGGTATTCACGAGGGCGAATCTCCGGAGGCGGCCTTGTATCGCGAGTTGTATGAAGAAGTGGGGCTGCGTGAAGATGACGTCAGTCTGCTTGCCTGCACCCGTGGTTGGCTGCGCTATCGTCTGCCGCAGCGCTTGATTCGGCGCGACAATAAACCCCTGTGTATTGGTCAGAAGCAAAAATGGTTTTTGCTGCAAATGAAGGCGGCTGACCATAAAATCAGTTTTAATTGTGGTGATAAGGCAGAGTTTGATCACTGGCAGTGGGTGAGTTACTGGTACCCGCTGGGCCAAGTCGTCGCTTTTAAGCGTGAGGTCTATCGCCGCGCCATGAAAGAGCTGGCGCCTCGGCATGCGCGGTTGGTGAAAGACGCTGTGAGTGGTGAGTTGCAATGATGCTAGAAGCACTGCGGAGTATTGTTCAAGCGGTTAACGCGGCAGACAACCTGCAGGCGGCGCTGGACATTATTGTTAGCCGCATCGCTGAGGTAATGGGCACAGAGGTGTGCACAGTCTATTTGCGTGACCCAGATTCCGGGCGTCTTACCTTTATGGCGAATCAGGGCTTGAATCCTGATCTTATTGGTAAGGTCAGTCTTGGTCCAGACGAGGGTTTGGTAGGGCAGGTCGCGCGTCGCGAAGAGCCGGTCAACCTTGATCACGCCGAAAAACACCCTAATTTCTTATATTTGCCAGGCATTGGCGAGGAGCAATACCACTCCTTTTTGGGCGCGCCGATTATTCATCAGCGTGCGGTGATGGGTGTTCTGGTAGTGCAGCAAAAAGATAGCCGGCGTTTTGATGAAGACGAAGAGGCCTTCTTGGTCACAATGTCGGCGCAGTTGGCGGGTGTTATCGCCCATGCCCGTGCTACCGGTTCCATTTCTACTGCGCAGAATGCGGTTGGCGCCACGGCGTCATTTAAGGGTATTGCCGGCGCGACGGGGGTGGCGATTGGTCGCGCGGTAATTATTGCTCCCGTTGCCGAATTGCATTCTGTGCCGCGTCGGCAGAGCGATGATCCTGCGCTCGAATTGAAGTCGTTTCACGCCGCCTTAGATGCGGTGCGCTCTGATATTCTCGCCCTGAGTGAAAAATTAGTCACCCTGCTACCTGTTGAAGAGCACGCTCTGTTTGATGTGTATTTACGCATTATTGACGATGGCACTTGGGCGGCTGAAGTGGTGAGTAAAATTGACGAGGGTGAGTGGGCTCAGGGTGCCTTGAGTCAGGTCATGTCTAGTCATATTCGCACCTTTGAAATGATGGAAGATGCCTATTTCAAAGAGCGCGCCACAGATATAAAAGATTTGGGGCGGCGAGTGTTGGCATATTTGCAAACTACCGACGTGGAGCCCTCAGAATATCCCGAAAGAACGATATTGGTTGGCCAAGAATTGACCGCCTCTATGCTTGGCGAAGTGCCCCGTGAAAAATTAGTGGGTATGGTTTCGGTCAAGGGCTCGAGCAACTCCCACGTCGCTATTTTGGCGCGGGCAATGGGTATTCCCACCGTAATGGGGGCCAGTGATTTACCGTATACCCAAATTGAACACGCCAATCTGATTGTAGATGGCTACTCGGGTTATGTGCATTACAACCCCTCCGCCGAACTCTACGAGCATTTCCGTTCAGTGTCAGAGGAGGACGAGGTCCTTACCCAAGGCCTTGAGGCCTTGCGCGATCTGCCGAGTGAAACTCTAGATGGCCATCGCATGCCGCTGTGGGTAAACACCGGATTAATGGCGGATGTGGCGCGGTCTCTGGATCGCGGCGCCGAGGGTGTTGGCTTATACCGCACCGAAATTCCGTTTTTGCTGCGTGAGCGCTTCCCCAGTGAAGAGGAGCAGCGGGCTATTTATCGCGAGCAATTGATTGCCTTTGCGCCGCTGCCGGTGACGATGCGCACCCTGGACATTGGCGGTGACAAGGCGCTGCCTTATTTTCCGATTGAAGAGGAAAACCCCTTTTTAGGCTGGCGCGGAATTCGGGTGACTCTTGACCATCCGGAAATATTTCTGGTCCAGGTCAGGGCAATGCTCAAGGCTAGTGAAGGTTTGAATAATCTGCGCATTATGCTGCCAATGATAAGTAATGTGCAGGAAGTTGATGAGGCGCTTGATTTGGTGCGGCGCGCCTACGATGAGTTGGTTGAAGACGGTTGGGATATCACCCTGCCGCCTATAGGGGTAATGGTCGAGGTGCCGGCGGCGGTTTATCAGGCCCGGCAATTGGCGCGGCGGGTTGATTTTCTGTCAGTGGGCTCAAACGATTTAACCCAGTATTTACTGGCGGTCGATCGTAATAACACCCGGGTTGCGGATTTGTATCATGCTTATCATCCCGCGGTGCTGAACAGTTTGCTGCAGGTGGTAGATGCGGCCCACGCAGAGGGTAAGCCGGTGGGAATTTGCGGCGAGCTTGCGGGTGACCCGGCTGCCGTTTTGCTCTTGATGGCGATGGGTTATGACATGCTGTCTATGAATGACAATAGTCTGCTCAGGGTTAAGGCGGTTATTCGCAGCTGCAGATTTGATGAGCTGCAGGGCTTGTTAGATAGCACAATGCAGGTCGATACCGCGGATGAAGTTAAGTCGCTGCTGCGCAAGGTAATGATTGATATTGGTATGGAGCGCCTGCTGCAGCCAATTGGCGCCTGAATTCAGGCGCCTGAATGCACCCTAAAGCTAAAGTGTTGCAGTGCTTCTTGTTGGGATTCGCTGCTAGCATAGTGCTTTTCCCAGAAGTCCCATTGGCCGTTTTTATGGGTGCGTACAATACTGCTTGAGCGTGTGCCATAGCCTTCCAAACTGATAAACCTGCAAGAAAGCGCCCGATTTATATCGTTGTCGGCGTCTATTGTCGGGGTCGCATCACGCAGCATATTCAATAACTCTGCATGGCTAGCATTCTCCGCCATGGCGCTAGTCATATCGGCGCCGCCTTTTTTAGTCTTAGCGTTTTCGGCACTCAGTGGAATATTGCCGATGGCATGATTTCCTGGGCTCAGTACTTGCCATCCGGCTTGGATATTATTGGTGTAAAAAAGCGTCTCGCCGTCACTGGCGATAAAGTTAAAGGGACGGAACTCAGTTTTTTGAGACTCTAACTGGTCGGCAAATTGACGGCTTGTCTGCGAGCTAAGCAGGAAGTCCTTTACTAAATTGCCGCGACTGCGGTCGCCGTTCGATGTGATCTCGCGCAGATTGGTAACCGCGGCAAACCGGCCCTTGCGACTGACACCCAGCCAGCTGCCGCCGCACTCTAAGTCTCGGCCTGCCAAAATGTCTGGGTGCTCTGCCCAAAAGTCTGCCGCGAGGGTGGGGCGCTTAAAAAACTCGTCGCGATTAGCGGCGATAGTTAGGGGGTAGTCCGGGTCTGTCTGCCAGCTTAATAATATCAGGCACATGAGTCCATTCGCTGTTGTTTGGAGAGTTTGGCCGTCATAATAGCAGCTTTGCTAGAGACTTCAGCGGCATGATTCTATTGGTTTATTTAGCCGTTGGCGCATTTGCAGGCCTGTCTGCAGGTTTGTTTGGAGTGGGTGGCGGGCTGGTCATCGTGCCGGCATTGGTCGCCTGCTTTGGTTTTTTGGCTGTGGCACCAGAAGTGGCAATGCAACTGGCGATAGGTACCTCGCTTGCAACCATTGTTGTGACTTCGCTGAGCTCGGTGCGCGCCCACCACCAGCTAAACAATATTGATTGGTCGTGTTGGCGGATATTGGCGCCAGGTATTGCGGTGGGGGTTGTCTGCGGCGTTGCGACCGCGGCACTGCTGCCCGGACAAGTATTGAAGCTTGCCTTTGGCGTGTTTAGTCTAATTATTGCTGCCTATATGGCGTTTGGTGCTGTGCCCATCGCCTCGCGGCAGCTCCCGAAAAAGCTCGGCTTAAGGTCTGTAGGGCTAGTTATTGGTTATTTTTCGGCGATGTTCGGAATTGGTGGCGGTTCTTTAACAGTGCCGTATTTGACGTGGTGTAATGTGCGCATGCAAGCGGCGGTGGCGACGTCGGCGGCTTGTGGGCTGCCTATTGCAGTCGTTGGGTCAGCGAGTAATATGGTCGCCGGTTTTGGGCATCAAGATTTACCTGCCTACAGTTTTGGTTTTATATATTTACCTGCATTTGTTGGTATCGCGCTGTTGAGCGTGCCGTGTGCAAAGTTGGGCGCTCATTGGGCGCAGCGGCTTTCGGCGAAGCGTTTGAAACAATGTTTTGCGATGTTTTTACTGGTGGTGGGTTGTCAGTTTATTTGGGGAGCGCTTTAAGGCATGTTGATACATCCGGATTTTGATCCAGTGGCGGTGCAAATCGGGCCGCTGGCGATACATTGGTATGGCCTGATGTATTTGGCTGGTTTTGCGGCGGCATGGTTTATTGCTAAAAGCCGAACTACGCAGCCTTGGAGTCCCTTGAACGAGGCCCAAGTTGAGGATCTGATTTTTTATAGCGCCGTGGGTGTCATCGTTGGTGGTCGCTGCGGCTATGTTCTTTTTTATAATTTTCCCCAGTTTTTACAAGATCCGCTGTGGCTGTTTCGGGTCTGGGAAGGCGGTATGGCCTTCCACGGAGGTTTACTCGGCGTTGTAGTCGCGGTGGCTTTATACGCGCGTCGCATTAAGGTGCCGGTCTCTGCCTTATGGGATTTTATCGCGCCGCTGGCACCGATTGGCTTGGGTTTGGGGCGTATCGGTAATTTTATTGGTCAGGAGTTGTGGGGCCGGCCCACCGATAAGCCTTGGGGTATGTTATTCCCCAAAGACGCGCTGCAATTGCCGAGACATCCGTCCCAGCTTTACCAGTTCGCGCTTGAAGGTGTGGTGTTATTTATTATTATATTTTGGTTTACCCGCAAGCAGCGACCTCCCTACGCTGCGGGTTCTTTGTTTTTATTGTGTTACGGATGCTTTCGCTTTTTAGTGGAATTTGTTCGTGAACCGGATTCTCATATTGGCATTGATTCGCTGGGTTGGATGACTCGCGGGCAGGAGTTGTCGCTACCGATGATTTTGATTGGTGGTGGCTTGTTGATTTGGACTTACTCGCGCTCAGTCGCTAAGGGTGGGAAATAATATGCAGCAGTATTTAGATTTGTTGCGCGATGTGCGAGATAACGGCACTGATAAAGGAGATCGTACCGGGGTTGGCACGCGCTCAGTGTTTGGTCGCCAGCTGCGGTTTGATTTGCGCAGCGGTTTCCCGCTGCTGACGACCAAGAAAGTGCATTTGCGCAGTATTATTAATGAGCTGATTTGGTTCCTAGAAGGCAGCTGTGACAATAATTGGCTGCTTGAGCGCGGTGTTACGATTTGGAACGAGTGGGCTTTGGAGGATGGCGATCTCGGGCCAATTTATGGAAAACAATGGCGTAGCTGGGCTTGTCCAGATGGCTCGACTATTGATCAGATAAGTGACGTGGTGGATATGATACGTCGCAAGCCAGATTCTCGTCGCCTGCTGGTGAATGCCTGGAATCCGGCAGATTTGCCTGATGAGTCGCTGAGCCCACAAGAAAACGCGCGGCGTGGCAAAGCGGCGCTGCCGCCGTGTCACACCCTGTTCCAGTTTTATGTTGCTGAAGGTCGCCTGTCTTGTCAGCTCTATCAGCGCAGCGCCGATCTGTTCCTGGGAGTGCCGTTTAATATCGCCAGTTATGCACTGCTCACGCATATGATTGCCCAGCAATGCGATTTAGAGGTGGGGGACTTTGTTCACACCTTCGGCGATTGCCACCTATATCAAAATCACCTCACTGAGGAGATCGTTGAAACACAGTTGCGCCGACAGCCCCGGGCACTGCCGAAGTTAGTCATCAAACGGCGTCCCGCGTCGATTTTTGATTACACGGCTGACGATTTTGAGTTTGAGGGTTACGATCCATACCCGGGGATAAAAGCCCCTATAGCCATATAAAAGCGAGGAAACTTAGTGGTTACTGTTTCACTTATTGTAGCCATGGCTAAAAACCGCGTTATTGGCGCGAATAATCAATTGCCATGGCATTTACCCGCAGACCTAAAACACTTTAAGGCGACCACCATGGCTAAGCCAATTGTGATGGGGCGCAAGACTTGGGAGTCGATTGGCCGCCCGCTACCGGGGCGTTTTAATATCGTGATCAGTCGCCAACAAGGCTATATCGCGGAAGGCGCGGCGGTAGTTGGTGATTTGCCCGGGGCTCTAGTGCTTGCTCGTCGTGAAGCCGCTTCTGCCCGGCTTGATGAGGTGTTCATCATTGGAGGTGAAACCATCTACCGACAGGCGCTGGCTGAGGTCGACAGAATGTATATAACCGAGGTCGATATCGAGCCTGATGGCGATGCTTGGTTTCCCGAAATTGTCCCAGAAGAGTGGCGGGAAGTGTCACGTGAGTGTTACCCGGTAACGCCTGATGAAAGGCTAGGCTATAGCCTTGTAACTTTGCAGAGGATATGACCGAGTAACTTGACTTTTGGGCGGTCGTTGTTTTTTGCGTAATTTCGACTAGGCTACAATATTCACACTTTGTGCGTTACTTGGGTGGCGGCCGGTGTTACCACTATTCACGAAAATGTAACTCTTTACCACATAAAATTGGCAAGAAATTTTATATTACGAAAAGTTTAGTTTGTCGTTGATTCTTAGGTTTGCACATGATTAAAATATGCTCCGCTGTATGAAAGCATGGTCTTACGACTGGCCGTACGGCTACTTAAGAAGATAATAAGCTCTGCTTTCACTAAACGTCCCAAATAGGAAAAGCAATTCCCATGAAAACGCAACGATTGAAAACAATCGCGCTGGCGGTCAGTGTGGCTGTTGGTATGCTGGCGGGATCGCCGGCCTATTCAGCTGATACGACTGCTGGGCAAGAACCAGCCGCAGCGCCAGCCAAACCATTAATTCCAGTTAGCAAAGTCCTTGATGTTGGTGTCAAGAGAACCGTAGAAGCAAAACGATCGCAGTTGAAAATCGATCGTTTGGCCGCTGACACTGGTGATTTGCTGCAAGACTACAAAATAGTGATGAAGCAAGTAGACGGTCTCCGTGTCTACAATGCCCGTCTTGAGAAGCAGATTGCTAACCAACTGCGCCGCATTGCAAGCTTGGGTAAATCTGTTGATGAGGCGACTATCATTCAACGCCAAATCACTCCCCTGCTGATTCGTATGATTGACGGCCTAGAGCAGTTTGTTGCTTTGGACGTGCCTTTCCATATCGAAGAGCGCACTGAGCGAGTTGAATTCTTGCGTACCAATATTGATCGCTCGGATATCACTATCGCAGAAAAATTCCGTCAGGTTCTTGAAGCCTACAAAATCGAAAACGAGTATGGCCGTAAAATCGATAGCTACAAAGGTGTCGCTAGCGTTGGCGGTTCTGAGCGTGAAGTTAACTTCCTGCGTATTGGTCGTATTGGCTTGATGTATCAGTCAATGGACGGCGAACAGTCAGGTGCTTGGGACCAGGACAAGCGTCAATGGGTTGAGCTAGATTCCGGCGACTACCGTGGTGCAGTTCAGAAAGGTCTGCGTATCGCACGGAAGCAAGCTTCTATCGATATTATGAAACTCCCGATTCCGGCGCCGGAGGCTGCTAAATAATGAAACGTAATCTATTAAAGGCTGCTGTCTTGGCTTTCAGCGGTGCGATTGCCGTTGCAGCTATGCCAGCAATGGCCGAAGACGCAAAGTCGCTGGACGAATTGTTGAAGATGGTTCAGCAGGGACGTGTATCTGATATTCGCGAGAATAAGCAGCGTGAACAGCGCTTTGCCTCTGCGCGTGCTGATCAGCAAAATACGCTCAATGAAGCTAAGCGTACCTTGGCTTCTGAAGAAAAGCGCTCATCTGACCTTGAGAAAGCGTTCGAAGAAAACGAAACAGTCATTGTTGAGAAACAGCGTCAGTTGAAAGAGCGTTTGGGTACCCTGACAGAACTGTTTGGCCACCTAACATCTACTGCTGGTGATCTGCGTTCAAACTTCATGACGTCTATCATCAGTGTTCAGTTCCCTGATCGTGAACAGTTCGTAGATGACTTGATTGCTAAAATGGCTGGCGCCGAAGAACTGCCAAGCATTGTAGAGATCGAGCGCGTCTGGTTTGAATTGCAACGTGAAATGACTGAATCTGGCCGCATTGTGAAGTTTAAAACTTCAGTAACCAGCGCTGGCGGAGAGAGTGGCGAGCAGGAAGTTGTGCGTGTTGGTACTTTCAACATGGTAAGCAGCGAAGGCGAATACCTTCAGTATATTTCTGAAACCGGTGCTCTTGCGGTGTTATCGCGTCAGCCAGCAGGTCCTTATACTGACTGGGCTGAAGAGCTTACTCAAACCACTTCTGGTATGACTCCTTTCGGTGTTGACCCTACTGGTCCAACGGGTGGTTCTTACCTTGCAGCCTTGATTGACAGCCCTACTCTTGAAGAGCGTTGGCATCAAGGGGGTGTCGTTGGTTATGTCATCACAGCCGTCGGTGCGCTTGCCTTGTTAATTGCCTTTTGGCGCCTGATTGTCCTCAGCTTGGAAGACATGAAAGTAAACAGCCAGCTGAAAAGCAAGAAAGCAAATACCAATAACAGTCTTGGCCGTGTGTTAAAAGTGCATGAAGACAACCCAACAATGGATCCAGAGACACTTGAGTTGAAGCTTTCAGAAGCAATTCTCAAGGAAACTCCACGCTTGGAGAACTCACTGAATCTGCTGAAAATCATTGCTGCGGTAGCGCCTCTGCTAGGTCTGCTCGGTACCGTAACCGGTATGATTATAACCTTCCAGGCTATAACCATCTTCGGTGCAGGTGATCCGAAAGCAATGGCTGGTGGTATCTCCGGTGCACTGGTAACGACCGTACTTGGTCTGGTGGTTGCGATCCCTACTGTTCTGCTGCACACCTTTGTAAGTGGTCGTGCCAAGAAGATTATTCATGTTCTTGACCAGCAAACTACGGGCATCATTGCCGAACACACGGAAGGTCACGCGGGGAAATAGGCGATGTACCTACTGAATGAATGGATCGAGATTATCCGAAGATTCATGGAGTCAGGCGGCAACGTACTTTGGGCCATTGCCGGTCTGACTTTCCTGATGTGGACGCTCGCTCTAGAACGACTTTGGTACTACAAATTTGAGCTGTCGAAAGACGTCGATGGAGCCATTGGTAGCTGGGAAAAGCGCACAGAGCGCAAATCTTGGAATGCCAAGCAAATTCGTGAAAAGTTGATATCTCAGGTATCACTTAAGATAAATGCGAGTTTGCCAATGATCCAAACAATGGTGGCACTGTGTCCACTGTTGGGGTTGTTGGGCACGGTTACCGGTATGATTGAAGTGTTTAACATCATGGCGGTGACGGGTGGCGGCGATGCGAAATCGATGGCTGGCGGTGTTTCCAAGGCAACAATCCCGACTATGGCGGGTATGGTTGCGGCTCTGTCAGGCGTCTTTATCAATACTTATGTAAAAAGTATTGCAGAGCGCGAAAGCGAGCTTTTGGAAGACCATCTGACAACAGATCACTAAGAGAGCGAACATGAGAAGGAATAAAAGAGCCGGAACAGAGGATAATCCCTCTGAAATAGACTTGACGCCGATGCTCGACGTTGTGTTTATCATGTTGATCTTCTTTATTGTAACAGCGTCTTTTATTAAGGAAGCTGGTGTCGAGGTGAATCGCCCTGACGCGTCAACATCTAGTAAGAAAGAGAATGCTAATATTCTGATTGCTGTGACAGCAACTAATGAAATATGGATTGATAAGCGCCGGGTAGATAAGCGTGCGGTTCGCTCTGTTGTAGAGCGTATGCATGCGGAAAATCCTAAAGGTGCCGTGGTGATTCAGGCTGATAAAGCCTCGACTACCGAGACGGTTACTGCGGTTATTGACGCCAGCCGGTCGGCAGGCGTATATGACGTTTCATTGGCAACTGAAGACAGCTGATTAATATGAATATTCTTCGACTATTAATTGGTGCTGTGTTGGCATTTATGGTGACAGCTGCGCTGTTCATCATAATGCCGTACCTTATCGAGATGGCGGATAAAACGCTGGACGAAAAGCCGCGTACGAAGCTAGCCGATATACAAATGCCAGACACCAAAATTGAAACAATGAAAGACAGCAAGCCCGATAAGCCGAAGCAGCCAGATGAGCCGCCACCGGATATGGAGCAACCTGAGATGGAAGACATCAATCCGAACCTGGATGCAGTCAATATGTCGCCAACTCAGAGTGTTGATTTGACAAATACCGCCGGTGGGCTTTCTGCCTCAGACGGTGAGTACTTGCCAATCGTTAAAGTTGCCCCTATTTATCCGCGTCGCGCGCAAAGTCGTGGTGTAACTGGTTACTGTACAGTTGAGTACACAGTAACTAAGGCGGGTACTACTCGGGATATCGTTGCGGTAGATTGTGAGCCTCAAGGTTATTTCGAACGGGCTTCAGTTAAAGCGGCTGAGAAGTTTAAGTACAAACCGCGTGTGTCCGACGGCGAGCCTATCGAGGTGCCGGGCATACAAAACCGGTTCACTTATGAGTTGGAAAAATGATGTCTGATTATCACTCGAGCACTAAATCGTTGCGTCCGGTGTTGGTCAAGCTGGGTTGTTCTATCGCTCTTGGTCTAGCTACAGTGTTTGCCATGCCGATTGTAAGTTCATCCTTACAGCCGATACTTGGTGAGCAAGGCGTGGGTATTGCCCACGCTGCTGAGAAGAAGGAAAAGCCCAAGCGGAGCACACGCAGAACGCCGGCGATCCGCGCTAAAGTTTATGAAAAATTAAACGCAGCGCAGATGGCCGCGGACGATAAGAAATACAATGAGGCCATAGGGCTACTTAATGAACTCCGTGATAAAGAAGGGCGGAATTCACTAAATAGTTACGAGCTAGCCAACCTCTATAATATGTATGCGTTTATTTACTTTACTCAGGAAAAGTATGAGTTAGCGCTAGACGCATATCGTAATGTGGTAAAGCAGCCGGATATTCCGGAAGCAATGGAGTTAAATACTAAATACACCATTGCGCAGCTTTATTTCGTGAAAGAGGATTATAAAGGCGGTGTTCGCACCCTTTTAGAATGGTTTAAGGCTAAGCAAGCGCTAGGTGAAGACCCTGGTGCTGGTGCCTACTCCTTATTAGCTCAGGGCTACTATCAGCTTAAAGACCTTGATCGCTCGCTAAAGTACATTGAAGTTGCTATCAATGACTACACTAGCCGCGGCAAAGTTCCTAAAGAGCAGTGGTGGGGTCTACAGCGCTATTTGTACTATGAGAAAAATGATATCAAGCGCGTAACAGCGATTCTTGAAGAAACTCTCAAGCATTACCAGAAGAAGGCCTATTGGCTGCAGTTGTCAGCAATGTACAACGAGCTAAAAATGGATGCAAAAGCGACTGCCGCAATGGAGACCGCTTACACCGAAGGTGTTCTGGATAACGACAAAGAGCTGATTAACATGGCGTACCTCTTCCTGTCACAGGAAGTGCCATATAAAGCGGCGAAGGTCCTTGATAGAGGCATCAAGAAGGGTGATATCCCCGCGACGTCTAAAAACCTTGAGTTACTTGGCAATGCATGGCGTCAAGCTCAAGAGTTGAAGAAGGCGATCCCAGAAATGGAGAAAGCTGCATCTAAATCCGATAAGGGTGAGTTGTGGTCGCGCTTGGGTAATATCTATCTTGATAATGATCAGTTTGATAAGGCGGCAGAGGCTATTGAGAACGCATTTAAAAAGGGCGACATTAAACGTCCGGATAATGCCTATCTTGTGCTTGGTATGGCTCGCTTTAATCTTCAGGAATATGAAGGTGCGCGTAAGGCATTCAAAGAGGCTGCCAAAAGTGAGAAGTCTGCTGATTACGCCAAGCAGTGGATGGAATTCATGAATAAAGAGCTTGAGCGTCAAGAAGCTTTGAAAGATGGCTGATATGCATTAGACATACTTCGATTAAGGCACCTTCGGGTGCCTTTTTTGTGTCTAATTAATGGACGTATCAGATTCCACTTCCTATAGTTTTACTACTGATCGTAAATCAGCCAGAGCCTTAGTTTGTATGCGGGACAAAAAGCCTTACTTGAAGATATTTCCGCATATAGCATGTTCGCTAATGTTGGCAATGCCTGTTCTAGCGGCGGAATCGCTAGATTCAGACACCCCCGAAGTGGGATTCTTGGGGCGCACCATGAATAGTGCAGAATCCACCCGAGATGAATGGTCTGGCCGTTGGATTGACTTTGCGGAAGGTGTTGATTACTACTTCACTAGCGAAAATTCCCCACCTGACTATAAAAATGAAAGTTACGTTAAGCTCCAGATGCGCCAAACTTGGGAGGAGCGCGGACAAATCCAAACCGATCTAAGAGTGAAGGCCAAGTTCGATTTGCCAAATACTCAACGCAGGGCCAAATTGTTCTTTAGCAGCGACGAATACACCGAAAACTCCCTAGAGGAGAGAGTGAGGAGTAATTCGACTGGGGAGCGATTTCGGCGCAGGGAGTCCGTATCCGGTTTAGAAATCACCCCCGATGACGAGTGGAATAAATGGAAGCGTTCGGCCCGGGTCGGTATTAAATTGCGGGTTCCCTTGGTGACATTTGGACGTTACCGCTTGCGGCGGCCAATGGATAAGTGGGGCGAGTGGGAGCCTGAGTTCACCCAAGAAATATGGTATTTCAGTGATCGGGGCTGGGGCGAAACTAGCGAGTTTGAAATGCAGCGGCGCTTGGGGTCAAATTTCGGCCTGCGTTATTTTACCGTTCTTGAGTTCGAGGACCAGAATGATTTTTTTGAAAATGTCCACGTGCTCTCATTGAGCCAGAATCTATCTGAAAGGTCGGCGCTGGAGTATCGAGTAGGATCGGTGTTTTCCACGGAGTTCAGTACGCAAATGACAGCCTATTTTGTTGGCACCAGTTATAGCTACAAGCTCTACGAAGATTGGATCTTTTTCACTGCAGGGCCGGAGGTGTTTTTCCCAAAAATAGATGACTGGAATGCTGAGGCCAGTTTTACCATCAAGTTAGATGTTTATTTCTCCGAATAATCCTCGCCATCGACTTTCCTCGGGCAAGCTCGACAGGTGCGGGATCGTCTGGCCATTGTGGCGGTCTTTTCAATTTTAACTATTAGTTGGCCTGATGTGTGCTTGATTAGGCTATGCAGTATAGACCGCCCATTTCTCAGTTTGAGTCAGCAAAGCGTTCGGTTTTATTCAGCCCGCGCTGCTTATTTAGTGAGCTTCTAAAGCAAATTGCCTATACTTGAGCACTACCTGAATTTATCAAGGCTATTGTTGTTTGTGGGCCGAGAAGAGTGGGTTTGTTGTTCGGCATTGTATTTTGAATTTTTAAACGGATGTTGACGTAAATGCGGTTATCGCAGGAGAAGTAATGACAATTCGCGTGGCTATTCATCACAAGACATACTACAGCTTTGACCGTTTGGTAGAACTTTCACCGCACGTAATACGCTTGCGGCCTGCGCCTCATAGCAGAACCCCAATTCATAGCTATAGCATGAAGGTGGTGCCCGAGAATCACTTTCTAAACTGGCAACAAGACGCCTTTGGTAACTATCTTGCCCGTTTGGTTTTTCCGGAAAAAACTGAAAAATTTTCTATAGAGGTTGAGGTGATTGCGGATATGACCGTTATCAATCCCTTTGACTTTTTTGTAGAAGAGTACGCTGAAAAATTCCCGTTTTACTATAAAAAGCAGCTCAAAAAGGAGCTTGCACCCTATCTTGCAAAGGAAAAGCAGGGCAAATTATTTAATAAATTACTGAAATCTATTTCGTCAACAAAGCGCCCTGTGAACGATTTTTTAGTTGAAGTAAATCAGGTGCTTGAGAAAAAGATTGAATACTGCCTACGGTTTGAGCCCGGCGTGCAAGACCCTGAAGAAACCCTGCAGCTGAGCAAAGGTTCATGCCGAGATTCCGCATGGCTGGCCGTGCAATTATTCCGGCATTTAGGTATCGCAGCAAGATTTGCGTCTGGCTACTTGGTGCAATTAACCTCAGATGAAAAATCATTGGATGGCCCTAGTGGTCCGGAAGAGGATTTTACTGACTTGCATGCCTGGTGTGAGGTATTTATTCCCGGCGCCGGTTGGATCGGTCTTGATCCCACGTCTGGCCTGTTTGCCAGCGAAGGGCATATTCCCTTGGCCTGTACACCTGATCCCGTATCAGCAGCTCCCATAGAAGGTTTTACCGACGAGTGTGAGGTAGAGTTCGATTATTCCAATATGGTCGAGCGAGTTCATGAGGACCCACGGGTAACAAAACCTTATAGCGATGCTCAATGGGCAGATATTTTGATGCTCGGTGAGCAGGTTGATGCGGATTTAGTTAAGAATGATGTTCGTCTGACAATGGGGGGGGAGCCTACCTTTGTATCAGTAGACGATATGGAATCAGAGCAGTGGAATACCGGTGCGCTTGGCGCTGATAAATTGAGTTTGGCGAAAACCTTACTTCTGAAGTTGCGCGACCACTTTGCACCGCAAGGTCTATTACATTATGGTCAGGGCAAATGGTATCCGGGCGAGGAAGTGCCGCGTTGGGCGCTGGGCTTGTTTTGGCGCAAGGACAAAGAACCGCTGTGGACAGATCCTGATCTGTTGGCCCGAGTAGACAAGGACTATGGTCACACTGTGGCGACTTCAGAGCAATTCGCATTAGGCTTGATTGAGAAATTAAGCTTGGCTAAGGATTATGCTCAGCCTGCCTATGAAGATGCCTTGCACTACCTATTGCAGGAGCAAAAAATACCCAAAAATATCGATATTCTGGCTGCTAAGATTGGTGATGATCTGGGCCGCCGGCGTTTGGCTCGCTTGCTTGAGCAAGGGTTTAAAAAGCCCACTGGCTATATTGTGCCATTGGCGTGGGAGTCTGTGGCCGGCGAATGGAATAGTAGTATTTGGAATGTAAAACGCGAGCGTCTTATTTTGACGCCGGGTGACTCTCCAATGGGCCTGCGCTTGCCACTTGGTGATTTGCCTGAGCTAGAAGAGCCAGAGATTCAGCCAGATCGTGACCCCTTCGAGGAGCGAGATGCCCTACAGGCGCGTCAGGATATTCATTTTCCTGTCGAGGCTAGGGGACCAACACCACAGCGACTGCAAAGCGCATCGCAAGCTGTCGCCGACAAGCTAAAGTGCGCGCAGCCCTTAATTCGCACTGCGATGTGTATTGAGGCCCGAGGTGGAAAAATCCATATCTTTATGCCGCCGTTGCATAGTCTTGAGCACTATGTGGAGCTGGTCGCCGCCATAGAAGAAACCGCCAAAGAGCAGAGTGTGCCGGTGATTTTAGAGGGCTATGAACCTCCTCGCGATCCACGGATACAAAAGCTGCTGGTGACGCCTGACCCCGGTGTTATCGAGGTGAATGTTCACCCCACCTCTAGCTGGAAGGAGTTGGTGGCGAATACCACCGAACTGTATTCGGCGGCTAGAGAGTCACGCCTTGCGGCTGAGAAGTTTATGCTCGATGGCCGTCATACTGGCACCGGCGGTGGCAACCACATTACCCTGGGTGGCGTTACACCTAGTGATAGCCCCATTCTGCGTCGGCCTGATTTACTGCGCAGCTTGGTCACGTTTTGGCAGCATCATCCAAGTTTGTCGTATATCTTTTCGAGCGCGTTTATCGGTCCAACCAGTCAGGCGCCACGGGCTGACGAAGGTCGCGATGAAATGTTGTACGAGATGGAAATCGCCTTTCAACAAATGCCGGATGGGCTTGCAGATCAACCCTGGTTAGTCGATAGATTAATGCGCAACCTACTTATTGATATCACCGGCAATACTCACCGCGCCGAATTTTGTATCGACAAGCTATACGCGCCGGGCAGTGCGACAGGCCGTCTGGGGCTGCTGGAATTTAGGGGCTTTGAAATGCCGCCGCACAGCCGCATGTCTTTGGTTCAGGCCTTGTTGATCCGGACCTTGGTGGCTCGCTTTTGGAATGAACCCTATAAGAAACCCTTGGTTCGCTGGGGTACGGCGCTGCACGATAAATTTATGTTGCCGCATTATTTATGGCAGGACATGAAGGATGTGGTAGCCGATTTAGAACGTGCAGATTATCCCTTTAAAGCTGACTGGTTGTTGCCGTTTGAGGAGTTTCGCTTTCCTCATTATGGTCGCGTTAAACTCGATGAAATTGAAATTGAGTTGCGCTGGGCGGTTGAGCCTTGGAATGTGCTTGGCGAAGAGATCGGTAGCTTTGGCACCGCAAGGTATGTCGATTCCTCGGTCGAACGCTTGCAAGTAAAACTCACTGGGCTAACGGATAGTCGTTTTGTGCTTGCCTGTAATGGCCGCAGAGTGCCGCTGGCGAATACCGGCCGTCATGGTGAATACGTTGCGGGCGTTCGCTACCGTGCATGGGCGCCACCATCGGCCTTACATCCTACTATCGGAGTGCACACACCCTTGGTGTTTGACTTGATCGATACTTGGACGGGACGCTCATTAGGTGGCTGCAGCTACCACGTGTCGCATCCCGGTGGCAGAACTTATGAAACCTTCCCTGTAAATGCGTTTGAGGCTGAGTCGCGCCGTGGTAACCGCTTTAGTACGGTAGCTCACACTCCAGGGCCTTACACGCCAAGGCCGGATCTGGACGCGGTACGTGAATTTTTCACCGAGCCACCGCGGCCGATGGCACCGCCACCAGAAGAGTCGCCGGGCGAGTATCCTCATACTCTGGATCTGCGTCGCAAGCCTAACTGGATTGGTTAATCTCCCTAGCTAAATACAGCCTGCCATCGCTTAAAGTATTAAGTGATGGCAGGCTTTTTTTTGCACTCCAGATGGACGACGCATGAGGGCAGTCAATTCCCGTAAAATCATGGAGTTGATAATTAAGAGAATAAAAAAACATGCCCAAAAAGCTAGATTACGTGAAGACACGTCGGCAAGACGTCGACGAAATACCCTTGAAATGGCAAAAGCGAATCCAGCTAGTGATGAAATATTACACCCGCTTCAATGTGTGGGTGTATAAGAAAAGTGGTGGTCGCTTGTTAAAGAATTTTCCCGGCGGTTATCCAATATGTATCGTGGGTATGACGGGCCGTAAGAGTGGTGAGCGGCGCGAGATAGCTCTGATCCACTTGCCTTGGGATGACAAAAAACTATTGGTTGCTTCTCAAGGTGGTATGGAAAAACACCCTCAGTGGTACTTTAATATCGCCGCCCAGCCGGAGATCGACATCATGGTTCGCGGGGATAAAAACAGGTATCTCGCCCGCCAAGCCACTGATGATCAAAAGCGTGAATTATGGCCGCATTTATTAAGTCTCTACCCTGATTTTGATCAGTACCAAGCCCGCACGGATCGTGATATTCCGGTTTTCATATGTCAGCCTCAGTAAGTCAACTCATCTAACAATAAAAGGGGAACTAGATGTCTAATGTAAATAAGGCAGTTGAACAGCAGCACAGTTTAGCTTTTCATGGCGTCATTATTTTATTTCTGGGGCTGCTCGCGGGGATCGGTTTCTCTATCGCCGCGGCAAGCCAAGAGGTCACCAGCCCCACATATGGCGCGTGGCGATTTGCCCATATGGAAGGCCTTATTAATGGCTTAGTGGTGTTGGCGGTGGCGGGCGTGTGGCAGCGAATGAATGTGGATGGCAAAGGTATTACTCTGGCGCGGGTTTTCTTGGTGCTGGGTTGTTATGCCAATATCATTGGGCCAATCATCAATGCCCTATTTATCGGTAAGCGCTTAATTGCACCCGAAACCAACTTAGAAGCCTTGGTGGTATACGGTTTTTATATACCCGGTACGCTGCCTATTATTTCTTTCCCAATTTTTGCCCTTAATCTTTTTGGTCGCAAAAACAGATAAACCATTGGCGATTATTGAGCGCCTGAAAACTGTGTGCAGTGAATACCTTGCGGGCTTTCAATAGTGCTAATGCAGTCGTTGCAGTGGGTGCAGCGGCTAACGAAGTCAGCGTTTAACTTTGCGCTGTTGACTAGGTCAGGGTCGCTCAGCAGAGTTCGACCTAGTTGAATAAAATCAAAGCCCTGCTCCATTAGTGTGGCAAAGCTTGCATTGCTGCTGGCGCCTCCCACATAGATCATTTTGCATGACACCGCATCACGAATTCGTTTGGCCTGCTCTAAAAAATACAGTTCATGATAGGGGTAATCTTTAAACATAGATTTGCCCGCTAAGCGCAGAATCAGTCGCATGATCAGGCTTGTTTCGGTCTTCAGCATGCTTGGTAAAATGTTGCCGCCGCGAAACATGATCATCGGATTCATGGTGCTGGTGCCGCCGCTGGTAATAATCCCGTCAATCCCAGCCTTATCTAAGAATCTACTGATTGCCACCGAGTCATCATAATGAAGGCCGCCGCGCACCCCTTCGGTCATGCTGATCTTGGCCAGTAGAGGGAAATCCTTGCCGACAGCTTGGCGCACCGCAGCTAATACTTGCAGCGGAAGTCGCATGCGATTTTCTAGGCTGCCGCCGTAATTATCTTTGCGCTTATTCGTTTTCGGACTCATAAATTGGCAGAGGCCGTAACCGTGACCAAGATGAATCTCCAGCGCGTCGAAACCGACAGACTTCATAAAGACAGCCGCTTTGCGATAGTTGGCCACTAGTTCGTCAATATCTCGGAGGGTCATGGCGTCGCAGAACAACATGCCGCGAGACAGGCCAAGGCCATTCAAACCGAAGCTGGGACCCAATGGACGCTTGCGGCTTAGCTCACTGTTTTTGGAAAACCCCCCGCAGTGGCCCATTTGGCCAGACACCTTGGTGCCGCGCCCATGAAGATCCGCAATGAGCTTACTGAGCTGGGAGCGTATGCCTTCGTGCATATACATCATGTTTTCATTCAGACGGCCGTCCATTTCGACTGCGCAATAGCCAAGAGTGGTCATAGCGATACCGCCATCGGCAAATGCGCCGTGGAATATATTGAGACGCTCGCTGGGCATGCCACCGGGCGTCATATTCTCAAAGGTGCCGGCTTTGATGAAACGATTCTTGAGCTCAAGACCATTGATTGATGCCGGAGAAAAGCAATCTGCGGCGCCGTCGCGGGCTAAAGTGTCAGTCATAATGGTTACCGTTGTTATTATATTGAGCTTGTATCTAGCGCTCTAGTATTGGCGGGCGGCTGCGTCATTTGAATAATCAGTTCGGGCTAGTGCTTGTCCATTGGGTCTCTGTGCTGAGTGTGATGAAATCCACCAGAAATAAGGGTTTTTGAAGATTGCGAAAACACTGAAGTTTCTCCCACTGCCGTTTTAAGCCAATCCTTTATGCGTGTCATTCATTAGATTAAGCATGAACGGAAATTAGACGGTAACTAACGTTTCCGGCTCTCTTGTCTTTATCGATATACCAATTCTCGGGGAGTGCGGGCAGCGGCTCATTTGCTGCTGTTTCAACATAAATGAGAGTGCCATTGGCTAGGTGCTGCTTTGCTAGGGCTGCGATGGTCGGGGCTAGCAGGTCTTGGTGAAATGGTGGGTCGATAAAAATAATCTGCTGCGTTACGGCTGTGCTTGCAAGATATGCCTCAGCGGTTTGGCAGTGCACCGCCGCCTTATTGCACTTGAGTGTGATCAGGTGCTCCCGTATTTGCCGACAGGTCTGGGTATCTGCCTCGACAAAGTCACAGTGCGCAGCATAACGCGATAATGCCTCTAGCCCTAGGGCGCCAGATCCGCCAAATAGGTCTAGGCAGCTCGCGTCGTGGATATGGGGGCTAAGCCAGTTAAACAGGGTTTCGCGAATCCGGTCGCTGGTTGGTCGCAGCCCTTCAGCTGCTTTAAAGGATAGTTTTCTGCTGCGCCATTGGCCGCCGATGATTCTTAGCGTGCCCTGTGTTTCTTTGCTGTGTTGACCTTGCGGTTTGCGCATGGGATTCCGGTGCCAGTTACTCAGAGAAATGGTAGGATAAGGCTTTTATTTTTGCTGTAAACCTCACCTCGGAATTTATATACCCGCATGACAGATAACGCCACACCACCGGAACTAGAGTCGGAAGCTAAAAAGAAGGGATTATTCGCCCGGTTTAAAGAGTCTTTTGTTGGTTCAGAGGAAGATCTAGCGGCATTGGCCGCGGCTGAAGGCTTTATTGATGATGCCGAAATTGCCCCATGGCAGCATCTGGAATTGTCACCAGAGGAGCAGGCGTCTCTGCTGGTTCGCTTCCGTGAGGGTCTGAGTAAGACCGGCGCCCAGCTGGGTGAGGGCATGGCCAATTTATTCCTCGGCCGCAAAGAGATTGATGATGAATTGCTCGAAGAGATTGAGACGCATCTCTTAATGGCGGATGTGGGGGTGGATGCGACCCAGGAGATCATTAGTAATCTCACCAGTAGAGTGTCGCGCAAAGAGCTAAATGATCCCGAAGCCTTGTATGTCGCGCTGCAAGAAGAGCTGAGCACCATGCTTGCGGCGGCGGAAGAAGAATTGATAATCCCAGTTAGTGACAAGCCCTATGTGATTTTAATGGTTGGCGTAAACGGGGTAGGTAAAACCACCACAATAGGCAAACTCGCGAAGCAGCTTCAGGTTGGTGGCCGCTCAGTGATGCTGGCAGCGGGCGATACTTTCCGTGCTGCGGCGGTTGAGCAGTTACAGGTGTGGGGTGAGCGTAACGACGTGCCAGTTATTGCGCAGCATACTGGTGCCGATTGCGCCTCGGTGTTGTTTGATGCTCTTCAGGCGGCGAAGGCACGCCATATTGATGTTTTGATTGCGGACACGGCTGGTCGTCTGCATAACAAAGACAATCTAATGGAAGAATTGAAAAAGGTCGTTCGGGTGCTTAAAAAGCTCGATCCCGAAGCGCCGCATGAGGTGATGTTAGTGCTGGATGCCGGAACCGGTCAAAACGCTTTGTCGCAGGTTCAGCATTTCCAGAAGGCGGTTGGTGTTACCGGGCTAACCATAACGAAGCTCGACGGCACAGCGAAGGGTGGTATTGTCTTTGCAATCAGCAAGCAGCTAGGTATTCCTATTCGCTTCATTGGTGTGGGTGAGGGGATTTTGGATTTACGGCCCTTCCGTGCTAATGAATTTGTCGGCGCCTTATTTGGGTGGCAGCAGAAACAATGATTGAGTTTGATCAGGTCTGTAAACGTTACGACGGTGGTTATGAAGCGCTTACTAAGCTGAGCTTTCATATTCCTCGTGGCGAAATGCGGTTTTTAACCGGTCATAGCGGCGCCGGCAAAAGCACATTGCTGAAGCTAATTATGGTGATGGAGCGCGCTAGCTCAGGCCAAGTCATTGTTGGCGGCCGAAATTTGTCGCGTTTGCCGGCGCGCAATATTCCAGAAGTGCGCCGTGAAGTGGGTGTGGTCTTTCAGAATCATCAATTATTGTTTGATCGCACGGTATACGACAATGTGGCATTGCCACTTATTATTGCCGGCTATGGCCATCGAGATGTCGGTCGCCGAGTTCGGGCCGCCTTAGATAAAGTTGGTCTGCTGGATAAAGAGCGAAAAAATCCGGTTACGCTGTCTGGCGGTGAGCAGCAGCGGGTGGGTATTGCTCGTGCGGTGGTTAACAAACCGGCCTTATTGCTGGCCGACGAACCCACCGGTAACTTAGACCCGCAATTATCCGCTGAAATTATGCATTTGTTTGAGCAGTTTAAGCAGGTTGGCGTCACGGTATTAATTGCGACCCATGATTTAGGTTTAATTGCGCGTATGCCATATCGTCTACTGACCTTGCGTAAAGGTCAGCTTGTTAAGCCAGGCGGGGATGGCGATGCGTCCTAATAAGCAGAATAAAATGAACAAGCGGCGCTTGGAGAGGCTGCAGACGCCAGCAGCCAGAAAGGACGTGAAAGGCGCGCGCAAACATAAAACCAGCTTTCGTGATCGCCTTGCGGGCTACCGCAGTCATCACCAGCAAGTGGCCGTCGATAGCTTGAGGCGTTTAGTTATTAGTCCCGCGACCTCGTTGATGACCATCTTGGTGATTGCCATTGCGCTGGCATTACCCGCTGGCCTGTATATCGGCTTGAATAATATTGATGCGGTAAGCGATGGCTGGGAAGGCGCCGCGCGCATCTCCTTGTTTCTAAAGCCAAACGTAAGCGCTCCACAGGCAGAGACCTTGCGGCGTAATATTGCGGAGCGCGACGGCGTGCTCGTGGCGGAATATATCTCCCCCGATACTGCACTGGCGGAGTTTCGCGCTAGTTCTGGTTTTGGCGATGTGCTAGATCAGCTCGACGCCAACCCCCTGCCTGGCTTGATTGTAGTGACCCCCCGCGAGGCCAATGTGTCAGCAAGCGCAGTGACTGCCTTGCAGACCGAGCTGGGGCAACTGCCGCAGGTAGAGCTTGCCAAATTAGATATGGAGTGGCTTCAGCGCCTTAATCGTATTACCGAGTTGGGGCGGCGTTTAACCCTGGCCTTAGCGGCAATGCTCGCGGTGGGCGTGCTGCTTATTATTGGCAACACGATTAAATTAGCAATAGAGGGTCGGCGTGACGAGATTCTGGTTGTGAAATTAGTCGGTGGCACCAATGCGTTTGTACGCAGGCCTTTTTTGTATACTGGTTTATGGTACGGTCTTGGGGGCGGCTTGATGGCTTGGCTGCTCGTGCAGGGTGGCTTGTGGTGGCTGCGCGGCCCCATTGCAGATTTATCTCTTTCTTACCAGAGTGACTTTCACCTATTGGGCCTAGGTTTTCTTGAGACTATAGTGTTGTGGCTTTTTGCCGCGGCCTTGGGTTTATTGGGGGCGTGGTTGGTAGTGGGCCGTGAACTGCGGGCGATAGAGCCGCGATGAGTAGCGCCAGCCCGCGATATAGGGGGTTTTTGGCCCAAGCACTTGAACTTTACTGCGTTTGGTACTCTAATAAGCAGCGGTAAAAAACGTAGTTTCATCAATGAATTTTAGGAGGATGTGCGATGAGTAGTCATTTACAGCCGATACAGCAGCTTGTACCGGGTGGTGATCTCTCTGCATACATTCAATCGGTCGGCAGTATTCCGGTGCTCAGTGCAGAGCGCGAGCGGGAGCTGGCTGAGAGCCTTTTTTATCACGGCAATGTAGAGGCGGCCCGCCAGTTGGTTATGTCGCATCTGCGGTTTGTGGTACATATTGCAAAAAGCTATAAAGGGTATGGCTTGGCGCAAGCTGATTTAATTCAGGAAGGAAATGTTGGCTTAATGAAAGCCGTTAAGCGCTTTGATCCTGAAAAAGGCGTACGCTTGGTATCATTTGCCGTTCACTGGATTAAAGCAGAGATTCATGAATACGTCCTCCGCAACTGGCGTATTGTTAAAATAGCCACCACCAAGGCGCAACGTAAATTGTTTTTCAATCTGCGCAGTGCAAAAAAACAGCTATCTTGGCTGAGCAACGATGAAGTGCATGCGGTTGCTGCTGATTTAGGTGTGGATGTCGCTGAAGTACGACGAATGGAAGGGCGCCTAAGCTCGGTAGATGTTGGTTTCGATGCCGATACTGACGATGAGCGCGGTCCTGTTGCTCCAGTACACTATCTTGAAGATCACAGTACTGATCCTGCTTTGCTGTTGGAATCTGACAATCTGGAAGAGAATAACCACCAGAGTCTGTCGCTGGCCTTGTCTGATCTAGATGAGCGTAGCCGCGACATCCTGCAAAGCCGCTGGTTAAGCGATACCAAAGCAACCTTGCATGACCTCGCTGATCGCTATGGTATTTCAGCAGAGCGTATTCGCCAGCTCGAACAAGCGGCCATGAAAAAGCTGCGTGTGGCGATGGAAGCGTAATTACACCCTCGGTTCATGTCTTTATATTCAAATAAAAGCCTCGCATCGCGAGGCTTTTGCATTATTAGTGCTTAAATTGTCATTCGCCTAGGCCGCTGTCTTTTGTAAGCCCGCTGACATCCGTACAATAAGCCTTCAATTACTATCTGGGCAGGCCCATGGCATCGTTAACGCTTTTTATAGCGGCAATTCTTGGTTTTCTTGCAGTCGGCTTAGGTGCCTTTGGCGCACACGGTTTAAAAGCGACTTTATCTGCGGATATGATGGCGGTTTATCAAACCGCTGTTCAGTACCATTTCTATCATTGCTTCGCATTACTCATCGTCGGCTTGCTTATGTATAGCGGTGTTCAGCATATGTCGCTGCGAGTATCTGCGGTGCTATTTTTTGTGGGTGTACTGGTATTCAGCGGTAGCTTATATGCCATGGCGTTCACGGGAGCGCGGTGGTTGGGAGCGATTACCCCCATCGGCGGCCTAATGTTTTTAGTGGCCTGGGCGTGTCTGGCCTACTCTGCATGGAAAGCAATGTAATGACTGATAACGTCGCACCTATCCGTCGTCGCATTAAGAGCTTTGTCCTTCGCACCGGACGCATGACCGACGGGCAACGGCGCGCCTACGAGATTAATTGGACCGAGCTGGGTTTGCAGCGCAGCGACGGCATGCAAAATTTTGAAGCCACCTTTGGGCGCGTCGCACCGGTCGTATTGGAAATTGGTTTCGGTATGGGCGACTCTCTTGCAGAAATGGCGGGGAGTGCTTTAGAGAATGACTTTATTGGCGTCGAAGTCCACACCCCGGGCGTTGGTCGTTTGATGTACTTGGTGCAGGACGCCGGTCTGACAAATGTTCGCACCTACGAAGACGATGCGGTGGAAGTGCTGGCGCATTGCATTCCCAATGACAGTTTAAGCCGTATTCAAATTTATTTTCCTGATCCTTGGCACAAGCTGCGCCACCATAAGCGTCGCCTCATTCAAGGCCCATTTGTTCAGGTTTTGCGCAGCAAGCTTAAAATCGGCGGTGTTTTGCACTTGGCTACCGACTGGCAGCATTATGCCGAGCATATGATGACGGTAATGAGCGATGCTGAAGGCTATAGCAATGTGGCCGGTGTCAGCCAATATTCGCCGCGACCAGATTATCGGCCGATCACCAAGTTTGAAAAGCGTGGTGAGCGTCTGGGTCACGGCGTTTGGGATTTACTATTTACCAAAACTAACTAGTCCTTCGCACGGCGTGCAATATCTTGGGGCGGGCGCACCACGACCAGATCCATATTGGTGCGCAGGCTCTAATAATGATATTGGGTGCCTGCGGTCACAGTTTGTGAGATCCCAGAGCGCTTACATTTAAACGCGGCAATAGTAACAGCGCATTACTAAATATAGATTCCCCACTTGCCCGTGATTCTCTGGATATTGCTTATCAGCGCAGAGTGTTTGAGTGCCGAATTGACTAGCGTCTAAGTCAGAACATCTACCGAGCAAGACAATTTAATTTTGTAAGTGTTTAAGTGCAATTACTGCTGCGGCAGTGCGGTTTTCAACGTTGAGTTTTCGGAAAATTTGTTCCAAGTGCTTATTCGCAGTGCGCGGGCTCATGCTTAATATGGTGCCGATTTCCCGATTGGTTTTACCGTGAGCAATCCACAGCAACACCTCAGACTCACGTTCGGTCATCGGCAGCGCGGAGCGCAGCCGGTCAACGTCAGAAGGCCGCTCCATGTCGATTAACTGGAGTAAGTATTCGTCGCTGCCAGTTTGACTGATGTAGCGGATTTCCAAGGCCTTTTCGGCAGCTTTAATTAATAAACCTTTTTCTTTATTAAAATGCGGTGCAAGCAGTTGGCGTAGCTGGGTGGGCAAATTTTCGCTCAACCACTGCGTATCTAGCCCGGCGTCTTCAAGTAAGTGATAGGCCTGCGGCGTGGCCCATAAGAGATTGCCATCAGCTGCGGCGGAAAATAGAAATTGCCCCGCGCTATCCAGTGCTACTCTAGCGCTTAATGTCAGGCGCGCATTACTCAGATGCGCCAGCATTCTGGCGATCAACTCGTCGCCTTTTACAGGCTTTGTAATATAGTCGACACCACCGGCTGTAAAACCTTTAACAATGCTTTCAGTATCACTAAGCCCTGTCATAAATATGACAGGGATATGCGCCAGATCCCGATTTTCTTTGAGCCTGCGACATGTTTCAAAGCCGTCCATATTTGGCATCAGTGCGTCCATTAAAATCACGTCTGGCGTAATGTTGGCGGCGATAGTTAGGGCTTGGGCTCCTTCTAAGGCAACAAGTACGGTAATTCCCGCCTGATCTAGGGTGTCGTTCAGCATGCTGAGTGTGTCGGGGGAGTCATCGACAATCAGAACAACGTCTTTTTTACCACGATAAGTGTTCATGATGAGGTGTCGTCCAAAGCATTAATGAGTGCGCCAAACTGAAATCCGGCAGTAAGTTCTTGTAAGGTGCTCACTGTCGCAGGGTCGGCATTACCTTCTTCAGAAATTTTGTCCAAGCAGTGCTTGATTCCCTTTGCGTAACCTATTTTTGCAAGTTGGATAAGTTCGCGGCGATTCTCATCGCTAAGGGGCACACCCAAATTTACCGGCGTGGTGGCGGCGGAAATAGACGCTACACGGTGTTCTTCAGATTCATACTGCCAGACTATAGCGGCGTGCTTAGCTAAATAGTTGAGCAGTTGTGACAGGCGAATGGGTTTAAAAAGGTAGGCGTCGTGGGGCGGGACATCGCTGCTCTCTGGTGTCACTTCGGCGGCATTAGCCGAGATCATAATAATAGTCGCATTGTGAATGCGTTCGCGAATAGTGGCCGCAAGTTCCCAGCCGCTCATTCCCGGCATTGAAATGTCTAATAAGAAAATGTGTGGCTGCGGATCACAGTAACGCAGCATATCCAAGCAGGTGTTGCCATCCGGGGCGGATATTACATTGAACCCAAGTGGCTTAAGAAAATCGTTTAACAAGCTGCGATGAGTGGGTTCATCATCGACAACAAATAGGGTTTTCTCGCCGCCCTTGTAGCCAATAATTTTCCGTTCCAGCGGTGAAGACACTGCTAGGCGGTCAGTACTACTTAACATCAGTGATAATTTTACTTCGCTGCCGACACCCACTTCGCTATGAATGGCGATATCACCACCCATAATATCGGTGAGCAAGCGGGTGATTGTCAGACCTAAACCCGTACCGGTGGTATGCGGTGAGCCCGGCTTGCGAACGCGCTCAAAGGGTTGAAATACCCGTTCTATATCGTCAGCGGCAATGCCGATGCCGGTGTCATTAATAATAAATTCCGCGACCTGATTGCGGTAGCTAACAGTAAAATTTACCCGACCTTCGGGAGTGTACTTAATGGCATTGGAAATAAGATTGATGAGGATCTGACGCAGGCGTTTCTCGTCGGTTTTCACCGTCTCGGGTAATGGCGTCAGCCGGTCATAGCTAAAGCCAATACCTTTTGCCTGCGCTTGAACCTGAAACATGCTGATTATTTGATCCAGCAAATTGCCAATATTGACGTCCGAGGTAGAGAGCTCAAGTCGGCCCGCTTCAATGCGGGAAATATCCAGTAGCCCCTCTATTAGGTCGGCCAAGTGTTCGCTGCTGCGGCGAATAACTTTGAGAGCATCAAGTCTGCTTGCTGGAATACTGGGGTCTTTTTCTAGAAGCTGTGCATAGCCTAGTATTGCATTAAGTGGTGAGCGCAGCTCGTGGCTGATCCCAGTAAGATAGCGGGTTTTGGCTTGGTTTGCTGATTCTGCGATTTCCTTTGCTTGTTGCAATTGCATATCGGTTTGTTTATGAGCCTCAATTTCTGTCATCAGTAATTCGGTTTGACGTTGTGACTCTTCCTGGGCCACGCGGCGACTGTCATGCACCAAGGCAAACATCCACGCGAGAATTCCGGACACAATAAGTAGGATAAAGAAGACATTGCTGAGCGCGCTAGCAGCAAGGCTGCGCTCCATACCTTCGTCAATGGTGATCTGCACATAAACTAGTGCCAATACACTGGCGATCATAAAGCTTATTAGCGTAAATAAGCCGATGAAGTGGCCGGTTCGGGTATTTAGTGAGCGAATCCATGTGAGTGGCAAGATAAAGCTAAGCGCACTAGTTAGCTGTTCTGCCATGCGCGAGTTAGTTTTACACATATCGTGACAACGGCTGTCCAGTGAGCAGCACAGCGAACATATTGGGCCGGAATAGGCGGGGCAGTGACTCATATCCTCGCCTTCAAACTGGTGATAGCAAAGACAACATCGCAGTGAAGCGTGGCTGCTGGCTAAGAGGGGCTCTCTAGCAATATAGAATTTGCCTTTGCTTAACCAGCAAATCAAAGGGGCAAAAATAAATGTACTGCCTAGCGCGATATATGATGCCAGTGCCTGAGCGGTTTCACCTAGCTGACCGAAGTGGGCGAGAAAGCCCAGTATCGATGCAATCAGCATAGAGCCAACGCCCACCGGATTGATATCGTAAAGGTGGGCGCGCTTAAATTCCATAGTAGCGGGGCGCAGACCCAGCGGACGGTTTATGACCAGGTCTGCAACCAGCGATCCTACCCACGCTAGGGCAATAATCGAATAAGCGGTGAGAATCTCTTCCAATACTCGGTAGATGCCAAGTTCCATAAGTAGCAGTGCAATCGTTACATTGAACACTAGCCACACTACTCGACCGGGGTGATTGTGGGTGAGGCGGGAGAAGAAATTGGACCACGCAATAGATCCAGCGTAGGCATTGGTCACATTAATCTTAAGCTGCGACAAAATAACAAAAGTGCCTACTAAAAAGAGCGTTAATTGCGGTGAATTAGTTAGGTAACTAAAGGCAACTAAATACATTCGGTTAGGATCGGAGGCCTCACTAAATGGAATGCCGTGGCTGAGAGCCAATACCGCCAAGAACGAGCCGATTAGAATTTTAATTGAACCGCTAACAATCCAACCAGGTCCGGCGGCAATCAAGGCCAGCCACCAGCGCCTATCGGGTTTTTCTTGGTGGGGTAAGAATCGCAGGAAATCGACCTGTTCGCCTATTTGTGCGATCAATGAAAAGATAACCGCAGAGGCGGCACCAAACGCGAGAAGGTTTAAATTTGGGTCGCTGTCGGGTGCCGTAAAGTCGATCCAATTATCAAAGGCGTCGTCAGATTGAACGACGATACACACTAGCGGCAAGAGCTGCAGTATTACCCAAAGCGGTTGCGTCCACAGCTGAAAACGGCTGATAAATGTAATGCCGTGAGTTACTAAGGGGATAACCACCACTGCGCTAATGAGGTAGCCGTATCGGAGGGGGATATCCAGCGTTAACTCTAGGGCGAGCGCCATAATGGCGGCTTCTAGTGCGAAGAATATAAACGTGAACGAGGCGTAAATTAGCGAGGTTATGGTAGAGCCAATATAGCCGAAACCCGCTCCGCGAGTGAGTAGATCGATATCAACCCCGCGGCGGGCGGCGTGATAACAAATGGGCAAGCCGGTCAGAAAAATAATGATCGTAACCGCAACGACCGCCGCTACGGTGTTACTGAAGCCATAGCTCAGGGTGATCGCACCGCCTATCGCTTCAAGAGCTAGAAACGAAATAGCACCGAGCGCCGTGTTTGATACCCGCGCGACTGTCCAGCGACGGGCACTTTTGGCGGTAAACCGTAGTGCGTAGTCTTCCAGTGTCTCGTTCGCGACCCACCGATTGTATTTGCGGCGAACGCGAAACACCCGTTGCTGGGGATTCATAGCGGTAAACTCATTTCTATGCGCATAAATAGTGCCGATGTGGGGCTGGCAACGGCGCATTGTCTGGGAATGCAAACGAATAGCCTGAAGATATCAATTGGAAAGCACTGCTTGGCTTACTTCTGGCTAGAGACTAGCTAGTGCGTTGCAGGAAAGGTGCCACCACAAAAACTCTCTTAGTCTGCGGCGACGTCTGCGCAAATTAAGAATACGAAAATTTGATACTGCTTAAATATCAATGCCGATCTTTTCACCTGCGATCCATATCCTAGCCCGCTGAGGTTAGAAACTATCTCGCCCGCTCAGTTGGCGGTATACGTCATTTAACATAGTGAGGTGGAGCATTCACCTCATGGTGAGTCGAGGTACTTCTGCGGAAACTGCTAGCTGTCGAATCAAGTAACCGTAGCGTAGGAGAAGTAACGATGAGTGACAAATCCAATAATCGGCGTTTCTGGGGTCGCCGCAAGGTGGTTCGAGCAATAGGCGCTCTGCCACTGGGAATCCTCCTAGCGTCGCAGTTGAGCTGGGCAGCGCCTGCCACAACCACTGGCCAAGCGGTAACTGATGATACCGTCACGGTGGGTATATTACATTCACTAACAGGCACCATGGCGATTAGTGAGACGGGTGCACAAGAAGCTGAAAAACTGGCTATTAAGCAAATCAATGAATCTGGCGGTATTTTGGGTCGCCAAATCAAAATCATTCAAGAAGATGGCGCCAGTGATTGGCCGACCTTTGCAGAGAAAAGTCGCAAGTTGTTGGTGAATGACAAGGTGGCAGCGGTATTTGGCTGCTGGACATCGGCATCCCGCAAAGCCGCACTGCCCGTATTTGAAAAAGAAAACGGTCTACTCTACTACCCAACTTTCTATGAAGGATTGGAACAGTCTAAAAACGTAATTTACACCGGCCAGGAAGCCACTCAGCAGATTCTAGACGGTTTGAATTGGGTAGCTAAAGAGAAGGGTGCAAAGACTTTCTATCTGATCGGTTCTGATTACATTTGGCCACGTACTTCCATGAAAATTGCCCGTAAACACATTGAAACCGTGTTAGGTGGCAAGGTTGTGGGCGAAGAGTACAAGCCGCTGGGCGATACCCAGTTCGGTACGGTCATCAATAAAATCCGTTTGAAAAAGCCTGATGTTATTTATGCCGCGGTAGTAGGTGGTAGTAACGTCGCATGGTTTAAGCAGCTTAAAGCAGCCGGGATAACCTCTAAGAAACAAACGCTACTGACTATCTCGGTAACCGAAGATGAAGTGCTGGGCATCGGTGGTGAAAACCTCGAAGGCTTCTACTCCATCATGAAGTACTTCCAGAGTCAGGATAACCCCAACAACGTGGCCTTTGTGAAAGCGTTTAAAGAAATGTGGGGCGATGACAGCGTAATTGGCGATGTAACTCAAGCCGCCTACCTAGGGCCTTGGTTATGGAAGGCAGCTGTTGAGAAAGCCGGTACCTTCGACGTTGACGCGGTAGTGGCGGCATCTGAAGAAGGTGACATCGAGTTGACCACCGCACCAGAAGGCTATGTAAAGCTTCACCCCAATCACCATCTATGGAGCAAGGCGCGCGTCGGCAAGTGGAAGAAAGATGGTCAAGCTGAAGTGGTGTATACCTCTGAACTGCTCGAGCCAGATCCATTCCCAGAAGGTTACCAATAGGCCCGCGGGCTTGTACTGAAAATATCAGAAATACCGGCGAACATGGATGTTCGCCAATCCCTTTTAAGTAATTAAGTGTGCAAAGAATGTTGACGTATTTATTAGCGGAGGCTAAGTAATGGGCGGTTATAGCTACGATGAGTTAGGCGCGATATTCGCAATGCAAGGCTTCGCCGGCATCAGCTTGTTTAGCGTACTGTTGCTGATGGCCTTGGGGCTCGCAATTATATTTGGACAAATGGGCGTTATTAACATGGCCCACGGCGAATTTATGGCCGCGGGTGCGTATACCACCTATTTGATTTCTTCTTTAACGGAAACGTATATTCCGGCATTCATGCCCTACTATTTCGTATTTTCGATAGCAGCCGCGTTTCTGGTTGCAGGGGTGTTGGGCTATCTAGCAGAATTTATATTAATAAGGCATCTCTATAAGCGGCCTCTAGATACGCTGTTAGCGACCTGGGGTTTGAGCTTAATTATGCAGCAATCCTATCGCTCTATATTTGGCGCAAGGGAAGTCAGTCCTACCTTACCAGATTGGCTGATGGGATCAGTTCAGCCGACAGACATGATCGATATTCCAATCAACGGAATGTTTGTACTCGGTTTGACGATATTTACTACCTTAGCGGTGTTCTATCTCATGTTTAAATCCAGATGGGGTTTGCGAGTGCGTGCCACTACCCAAAACCGGGTGATGAGTGGCGCAGTGGGTATCAATACCAAAAAAGTTGACCGCTACACTTTTGCTCTCGGTTGCGGTATTGCTGGTATGGCCGGCGCGGCATTTACCACTATTGCCTCTACCGGACCAACCACGGGAACACTGTATATCGTCGATACATTTATGGTTGTGGTCTTCGGTGGCGCTGCTAGTTTGTTCGGCACAATCGCTTCAGCATTTTCCATCGCACAGGCGCAATCAATCCTCGAATTCTTTATCAGCGGATCAATGGCCAAAGTCTTTACCTTGCTCACCTTGGTAATAATTT
Source organism: Zhongshania sp. R06B22 (assembly GCF_040892595.1). Lineage (NCBI taxonomy): Bacteria > Pseudomonadati > Pseudomonadota > Gammaproteobacteria > Cellvibrionales > Spongiibacteraceae > Zhongshania > Zhongshania arctica. The sequence goes on from NZ_JBFRYB010000001.1 coordinate 876,130, forward strand.
TGATGTTCAAACCAGAAGGCCTATTCGCCAGCAAGGTTCGTCGCTAAGACGAACCTACTTCGGATGTGGCGCGCCTGGTTCTAAATTATTAGGAGTTAATGATGAGCTTTGTTTACGAAAAATTGTTTGGTGATAAAAAAGGCTTAATAGGATTTTGCATACTAGCGACGCTTATCCTTGTTGTCTTTCCGCTGTTTCTCGATTCATTTAGATTGAACCTAGTTGGTAAATACCTGACCTATGCCTTTGCGGCGGTGAGCTTAGTTTTGCTGTGGGGCTACGGTGGTACCTTGAGCTTGGGGCAGGGTATCTTTTTTGGGCTTGGCGGTTACGCCATGGCGATGTTCTTAAAACTAGAGGCGTCGTCGCCAGAGAACACAGCCATCCAGTCGACGCCGGGTATTCCTGATTTTATGGACTGGAACCAGATAACGGAACTTCCGGCGTTCTGGATGCCATTTCACAGCTTCACATTTACCTTGATTGCCATCTTAGTCGTGCCGACCTTCTTTGCTTATATCATTGGTGCGGCGATGTTTAAGCGTCGGGTTGGTGGTGTGTACTTTGCGATAATAACCCAGGTAATTTCGGTTATCTTAACGGTCTTAATCGTCGGTCAGCAGGGCTTAACTGGCGGCATCAACGGTATCACCGATCTCCGTACTCTCAATGGCTGGGATATCACCTCAGATAGCGCTAAAAATCTGTTTTACTTTATCAATTGCTTTCTTTTACTAGCAGTTATTATCGCGTCTCGTTTTGTACTCACCAGTAAGTTTGGTCGCTTATTGCTGGCTATGCGCGACAAAGAAGATCGAGTTCGCTTTTCGGGCTACGACGTTGCCAACTTTAAAATATTTGTATTCTGCTTTGCGGCGATGATCTCAGCCATTGGCGGGGCAATGTTCACCTTGCAGGTTGGTTTTATGTCGCCGTCGTTTGTTGGCATCGTACCCTCTATCGAAATGGTTATCTTCGCTGCCGTTGGTGGTCGTATGTCACTTATTGGCGCGGTGTATGGCACCTTGTTAATCAACTTTGGTAAAACCGTTTTCTCCGAATCCTTTCCTGAGTTGTGGTTGTTTTTGATGGGTGGCTTATTCATTGCCGTGGTGATGTTTTTTCCAAACGGCTTGGCAGGTTTGTGGGATGACTACGGTCACCACATCACTAAGCGCTTAGAGTTTATAAAGAGCTTATTCGAAAAAAACAAAGCTGACACAGACAATGTTGAGCTGGAAGGAACAAAATCATGAGTACGAATACTAATTTTACGCTTGCGATTGAAGACCTAACCGTGTCCTTTGACGGCTTTAAAGCGGTAGATAGTTTAAATTTCTACTTAGAAAAAAATGAACTTCATGTCGTTATTGGTCCAAACGGCGCAGGGAAAACCACCGTGCTGGACTTGATTTGCGGTAAAACTAAATCGACGTCCGGTAGTATTAAATTTCTTAACACCGAACTTACCAATCTCGCTGAACATCAGATTGTTAGAGCGGGTGTGGGCCGTAAGTTTCAAACCCCATCCATTTACGAAAATCTAAGTGTGATGGAGAATTTAGAGATCTCCTATCCACGTGGTCGGGGTGTCTTTGGTTCGCTTATGTTTAAACACGACCGCCAAGTGAGCGACAAAATAATGGAAGTCGCTAAACAAATCATGCTCGAAGATTCCCTAGATACTGAAGCGGGTTTATTAAGCCATGGCCAAAAGCAGTGGCTAGAGATAGGTATGCTGCTGATTCAGGATCCCCAGCTGCTAATGCTGGATGAACCTGTTGCCGGGATGAGCGTTAAAGAGCGAGAGCAAACCGCTGAGTTACTAAAAAAGATTAGCCAGGGCCGTTCGGTATTGGTTATTGAGCACGATATGGATTTTGTGGCGCGTATTGCTCAGAAAGTAACAGTATTACATCAGGGGAAAATTCTTGCTGCGGGTGATATGGAAGACGTGCAGAAAGACCCGAAGGTGATAGAAGTGTATTTGGGGCACTAGCGGGAGTTATATCTAAGTCACTATGTGTTCATTGCGTAAGCTGCCAAACAAGATGCTAGGGTGAGGTGAAAATTTGTATGTTAAATGTTTCTAATTTGAAAGTTTGCTACGGTCAAAGTGAAGTTATTCACGGCCTAAATTTTACCGTGCCGAAGAATGAAACACTGGCAATTATGGGCCGCAACGGTATGGGTAAGACCACCTTATTTAAGTCTCTTATTGGTATTCTGCCGACCTCAGAGGGTAGTATTAGTATTGACGGTATTGACGTCACCGATAAGGAAAGTTTTCAGCGCGTAGCCAGCGGTATTGCCTATGTGCCACAGGGTAGGATGATCTTTCCTTCGTTAACGGTACAGGAAAATATCGAAACCGGTATGGAAGTTTCTAAGCTTAAAAAGATTCCCGACGATATTTACGCCTTATTCCCTGTCTTGGCAGAGATGCGAAAACGCAAAGGCGGTAATCTCTCTGGTGGTCAACAGCAGCAGCTCGCCATCGCCAGAGCGCTGGTGACCAACCCCAAGGTGCTGTTGCTAGACGAACCCACTGAGGGTATTCAGCCTTCAATTATTAAAGATATTGCCAACGTATTGAACGAGATTAAAAAATTACGCGATATTACGATTATCGTTTCTGAGCAGGTCTTGAGCTTCACCATGACAGTTGCAGATCGTATTATTGTGATCGACAAGGGTAACTTTATTCATGAAGACCTGAGAGCCGATGTCGATACCGCGAAAATTAGAGCCTATTTATCGGTCTAATAACTAGTTGGCTGGTGTTTGCGCATAGATAATATTATGGATGTAAGAGCCAGTGCCTAATATCTATTGCCTTATGGTCGGCCGGCTGCCTAGCGCAGTCCGTGGCGTGGCAGTTTTCCCGCTTATCTGTGTAGTACTTTGATTATTCCCATACGCCACCTTTTGTAAGGAGGCTTGACCCCTTCAATATATACCTGCACAATACCTGATTGATCAAGTATTATGCAGGTATATTTATGAGCGATATAGCAGTGCACACCGAAGCCACAGTGCTTCAATTCCTAGAGACTGCTGCGGCCTTGGAGCGTCGATTAGATCGTGTGCTATCGAACACCAAGGGTATTAGCTTTAGTGAATATCGCCTATTAAAGACGCTTGCGGAGGCGAGTGCAGGCGGCTTACCAAGGATCGAATTGGCAAGCTCGGTAGGTCTTACAGCCTCAGCCGTAACCAGAGCGCTCAAGCCGCTGGAGAAGCTTGGCTACATCGCTACCGAGCGCAGCGAGCGCGATGCTAGGCAAAGCCTCGCAAGCATCACCTCGGCTGGGAATGAGTTGTTGGCAGACGCCCAGAGCATACTGCGGGATGGCCTTCGGGAGTTACCCGTTAATACTTTAAATCAACAAAAAGTGACTGAATTCCAGGCTCGCTTAAGTGAATTAAACGGACGCTAAAAATAATATTGGATTTAAATTTCCTTTTTTACGCGGGCAGTATTTTCAGTGGCGCTGTAATACGTTCACCTTGGGTGGCAATGCCTACGCTTCAATTGACTTAGTCAGAGATACTCATGAATAGCAGCTATTTTTACTCCTCTATAATGCTTGTCGCTGGCTTTGGTATTCCGGTCATGGCTGCGCTGAATGGTGGTCTGGGAGCCAAATTAGGTAATCCAGCGTTGGCCTCGACGCTTCTGCTATTGGTGGGCTTGCTACTCAGCGTAATTTATTTGCTAGTTACTGAAGGCGTGCCAACGCGTTTTTATGACACTTCAATCCCTTGGTATTTCTATACTGGCGGCGTTGTAGTTACATTCTACAATTTAGCGATAACGTGGATCGCGCCGCGCTTTGGTATATCTAATACCGTTTCCTTTGTTCTATTGGGGCAGTTGCTAGCGATGACGCTCATTGATCATTATGGTCTTATCGGCGCCCCGCAGTATCCTATTAGCCTGCGTCGTTTAGCCGGCTTGGTGTTGATGGTAGCGGGCGTATTTTTGGTATTGGGTCGGAGTACGAAATAGTTTTTACATGCGATATATTTATAACAGTCACATGGGTGGCTGTGATTACTAAGTAAACGCGACGTGTCTCAGTAAAATGATGGAACATTTTACATATTGTTCGTATAGCGATTCCCATTTTCACTCTTCACCGCCAGCGAGCCAAGTTATTTATATAGAGCTAGGTGGTGGGAAGAATCCGCACTATCCCCCCTTCTTTTCTCCTTTGTCGTGAGACTCGCTAATAGTCTCCTACGTCATTTAACGTAGCTCTATAGGCAATTGACTAATACCGGTTTTGCTATTGATTACCGATAGTAAGGTCATGGCGACGACGGTGTTTTCGGGTATCAGGCCTTGGGCAAGATATAACAATAAACCGGTCGTGGCGCTATTCAGAATTTCCTATGACTGATCCGGAGAAGAACGATGGCTGAAACAATCATCAAAGTTGACTTGAGTAAATCGGCGTACGACAACGACATGATTCATAATCGTTGGCATCCTGATATTCCCATGGTGCAGATGGTAAAACCCGGTGATGATTTTAAAATTGAATGTGTGGATTGGACTGGCGGCCAGATTAACAATAATGACTCTGCCGACGATGTGCGTGATGTTGATTTAAGTAAGGTGCACTTTCTGTCTGGGCCGGTAGGGGTTGAAGGTGCCGAGCCGGGTGATTTATTAGTAGTCGATATTTTAGACATCGGTACTTTTGAAGAAAGCCAATGGGGTTTTAATGGTTTTTTCTCTAAGCAAAATGGCGGCGGGTTTTTAACAGAGCACTTTCCTGAAGCGCAAAAATCGATCTGGGATTTTAACGGTATGTTTACCAAATCTCGCCATGTGCCCAATGTTGAATTTGCAGGCTTAATCCATCCCGGTTTGATTGGCTGCTTACCGTCGCGTGAGATGCTGGACGAATGGAATACCCGTGAGAAAGCGCTGGTTGATACCGACCCGCAACGGGTACCAGAACTAGCAACCTTGCCATACGCAGATACAGCGCACATGGGGCGGATGAAAGGCGACGCAGCGACAGCGGCTGCTGCTGAGGGCGCGCGTACTGTTCCCCCGCGTGAGCACGGCGGTAACTGCGACATTAAAGATTTGTCCCGCGGAGCCAAGGTGTACTTCCCTGTTTATGTTAAAGACGCTGGCCTAAGTGTGGGTGATCTTCACTTTAGTCAGGGTGATGGTGAAATCACTTTCTGTGGTGCTATCGAAATGGCGGGATGGATTCATATCCGGGTGAATTTGATTAAAGACGGTATTAAAAAGTACGGTATTAAGAACCCAATTTTCAAACCAAGCCCGATTACCCCTAAGTATGACGACTATCTTATTTTTGAAGGTATTTCAGTCGATGAAGCGGGTAAGCAGCATTATCTCGATGTCCATATTGCTTATCGTCAAGCGTGTCTAAATGCCATTGAGTATATGACCAAATTTGGCTATAGCCGTGCACAGGCTTATACCATTCTCGGGGTCGCGCCGGTGCAGGGGCATATCAGCGGGGTGGTAGATATACCCAATGCTTGCGCAACGTTATGGCTACCCACCGATATCTTTGACTTTGATATGCAGCCGAACGCTGAGGGGCCAACTAAGATGGTGGATAGCACGGTGGATGTGCCCCTGTCGCCGGACCTTAAGCCTTAAGTTAAGGCTACGTCATAGAGGCTAGGCTTGCCCGTATCTACAGTCTTTCCTGGCGGTGAAACAGGCGAGCAATATAACGTGTTGGACTTGGAGGCAAACGATGCCGGTATACGACTACAAATGTAATGATCATGGTCTATTTCATGACCTGGCGAGCATGAATGAGGCGGCGCTACCCTGTGCTTGTCCGCAGTGTGGCAAGCTTAGCGCGCGAGTAATAATGATACCGCCTGAAGTCTTGGCGATGTCGCCAGCGCGGCGTCAGGCAATAGCTAAAAATGAGAAGGCGGTTCATCAACCAATTATATCGTCAGTGGATTCCAGGGAAGACCTAGCCCAACGGCGTGCACATGCTGCAGCAAAAAAAGGCTGTGGCTGCAGCGATAATGCCCACCCGGATCGCAGTAGCTTGCGCCAACAGGCTATTTACCTGCCTGACGGCAGTAAGGTTTTCCCCTCTCAGCGACCCTGGATGATTAGCCACTGATGTGACTTTGACATTCTCCGTGGAAAGGGGCATTGAAGAAGTAGCGTGTTAGCGTTGCTTCTTCTTTTTTATGGCCTTGGTCGATGACGCTCTTTAGATATGTGATACTTGGCTGATATCTAAGAGCGTTTTTCATGCAGACATTTTTACAATCACTATCGTATTCCTTTTCAATCACTGGCCCCATTTTTGTGGTGCTGGCCCTCGGCGTATATTTAAATCGCGCCCAAATCATTAACGATAATTTTATCGAAATTGGCAGTAAGCTAGTTTTCAATATTACTCTGCCAGCCCTGCTGTTTATTAGTATTAGTCAAACCAGTATTGCCGAGTCGGCCAATCTTAAATTAGTGCTTTTTGGCCTGGTAGCGACATTTGCGGTCTATCTAATGTTAGAGCTTGTGGCGCGATGGCTGATTCCACGGCGTGAAGATCGGGGTGTAGTAGTGCAGGGTGGTTTCCGATCCAATATGGGCATTATTGGTCTAGCGTACTGCGTTAATGCCTATGGTGGGCCAGGATTAGTTGCGGCGTCTTTGTACTTGGCTCTGGTCACGATTCTTTACAATATTCTGGCGGTCATCACTCTTAATCGCAGTATGAATCGAGCGGGCGGCGTGGCCAAAACCTTAAAGGATATTGCCCGCAACCCTATTATTCTCAGTATTGTTGCGGCTTTGCCCTTCGCCACAATGGCTTGGCCGCTGCCGAGTTTACTGTTGCGCAGTGGCGAGTATTTTGCCCAAATGACACTGCCACTTGCCTTGTTGTGCACGGGGGCGAGCTTGAATTTTAAGGCTTTGCGCGCCGATCTAAATAGCGCCTTGGTCAGCGCCATCTGTAAATTGATGGTGGTGCCTATACTGCTGATTAGCGGCGGTATTGCCTTGGGTTTTCGGGGAATGGACTTAGGTGTGTTGGCGCTAATGTCCTCCGCGCCGACGGCGGCAGCCAGTTATATTATGGTGAGGGCGATGGCGGGTAATGCGGCGCTGGCAGCCAATATCATTGTCATGACCACGCTGGGGTCGCTATTCAGCACCAGTTTGATCATGTTTGTTTTACACGGCTTGGGGCTTTTGTAGGTCTGAAATTAAAAGCTAAGCCCCAATGCAAGGTATGACTAGGCTCGCGCCAATTCTGTTTCTACCCAATTAAATACGTCTTGATAATGCTCTGGCAGTAGCTCGCGCAATTCGTGCAAGGCTGTTTGCAGGGCACTTTTTTCTGGGTGATTAAGGTTGATGTGACCAAGCTTGCGACCCGGTCGAACGTCTTTGCCGTACCAATAGCACTGGGTAGATGGAATTTTCATCCAATCGAGTTCACGCTCCACGCCAATGATATTAATCATCACGCTGTAGCCGCGAACCTCGGGGGCCTTAATAGGCAAGCGACTTACCGCCCGTAAATGCATTTCAAATTGGCTGACGCAGGCGCCGGCCTGAGTCCAGTGACCACTATTGTGAACCCGCGGTGCAAGTTCATTGACGATGAGTTGCTCGCCAACACGAAAGCACTCCATAGCCATCACGCCAACGTAGTTAGCCGAGTCCATGATTTTACCCAACATTGCTTCGGCGGTGTCTTGCAAGTGCGCCACCCGGGAGAGCGGGGCGATCGACGCCATCAAAATACCATTGCGGTGTAAATTCAGCGTTAAGGGGTAGAACACTTTTTTACCGTCTTGGTCTCTCGCGCCAATTAGTGACAATTCCTCATCAAATGGTATTTTCTTTTCGGCAATCCCGGTGCCACGCCAGTCGGCAGGAACGTCGCCGCCCTGATCTTGGTATAGCCAATGCTGTCCCTTGCCATCATAGCCACCTTCGCGACGCTTAAGCAGCACATCGCAGCCTAACTCGGCGTGTAGGGCTGCCGCCTTGGTATCAACTTCCACAGAGCACCAGGGTGCGGTGTTGATCTCGAGGCTATCGAGCATGGTTTTTTGGTGAAAGCGGTCGGCTATCTTGCCGAAAATATCGGCATTCATGAAGCTGGCTTGCTGGCTCATGTAGCGCGTTACTGGCGTGTCTGGCCACTGTTCGCGCTCAACAGTAACAATGTCGTCATCCTTTATATTTGGCAGCTGCTCGCTGTCAGGTTCAACCGGCTCAACCCTAAGGGCTAGGGGGTAGGCTGCCTGCTTGAGCATGGCGCCTAATTGTCCGGCGCCGAGAACCCATACCGTTGGCATTACGTGTTCCTCGGGTCCGGATTGTCTAATACGTCTTGGGTTTGCTTGGCGCGAAAGGCTTCCAGGCGACTCGCTAACTCGGCGTCGCTAAGAGCCAAAATTTGGCAGGCCATTAAGCCGGCATTGAAGGCGCCGGCACTGCCAATGGCCAGGGTGCCAACGGCGATGCCCTTAGGCATCTGCGCGATAGAGAGTAAGCTGTCGACACCGTTTAATGCCTTGCTTTGCACTGGCACACCTAGAACGGGTAGACGAGTTTTCGCTGCGACCATGCCGGGTAAGTGCGCTGCGCCGCCGGCGCCCGCAATAATCACCTCAAAGCCACGACCGATGGCCTGGCTGGCAAATTCCATTAACTTGTCCGGAGTGCGGTGGGCCGAGACCACTTCTACATGGTGCTCTACGCCAAGCTCGCTCATGATCTCGGTGGCTGGGCGCATTGTTTCCCAGTCACTTTTTGAGCCCATGATCAGGGCAACTTTTGCGGTCATTGCTTTGCTCTCTTCGCGTGAAAGCGGCGTATTATACGGTAATTCTTTGTTTTAGGCGGAATCTCAGCATAAATCTCATCAAAACATCTAATATGTGTGCGTCATTTCCGCTTCTTAAAGATTTAGCGTGTCGGGTAAGGTATTGTAATTGTGAGAGAAATATACCCATGACGGCAAGTGCCGACGAGGTATTATTTTTGCGTAATAATAGGTTTTTCAATGCCTGCCGACCTTGGTTTGTGGTCTGTTGGCAGCGCTCTGCCGTAGGGGCTCTGTGGGCGTGGCGTGTAACACGGTGTGTAACAACGCTGCGGCTCGCGAGTCAGTCTTAAACATTAGGATAAAATAGGGGCGAAAATGCACGATACTATGGTGCTACTGGAAGTCACCGACTTCCCAGCTATATCCCGTAAGTCACTGGATATCTTGCAGGTAAATCTCGGCTATAAATGTAATCAGCGGTGCTTACATTGCCATGTAAATGCAAGCCCAGAGCGCACCGAAATGATGTCGGCGGAGATGATCGCACTTATTCCCGAGGTCTTGCTGGCTAGAAATATTCAGAAACTCGACCTGACCGGCGGCGCGCCAGAAATACATGAGCATTTTCGTGAGCTTGTCAGCGCCGCGGTAAAAATCGGGGTAAAGGTAATCGATCGCTGTAATCTAACGATTTTGTTTGAGCCAGGCCAAGAAGGCTTGGCAGAATTTCTGGCCGCTAATAAAGTAGAAATAGTGGCGTCGCTACCGTGCTATTCACTAGAAAATGTCGATGCCCAGCGTGGCGAGGGCGTGTTTGATAAAAGCATTGCGGGCCTGCAATTATTAAACTCTTTAGGTTATGGCATGCCGGGTTCGGATTTGGTTTTGAATTTGGTCTTCAATCCCCAGGGGCCCTCGTTGCCGCCAAATCAACAAGCTTTAGAAGCAGATTATCGTCGTGAGCTGCGCGCCAAATTTGATATTGAATTTAATAATTTGTTTGCCTTGGCAAATATGCCGATCAAGCGATTTGGTTCTACTTTGGTGTCGAAAGGACAGTTCAAACCTTATATGGATTTGCTCAAAGATAATTTTAGCGAAGCGAATCTAGAGTCTCTCATGTGTCGAAATATGGTCAGTGTGGATTGGCTAGGTAATTTGTACGACTGCGATTTTAATCAGTTGCTGGAGCTGCCAGTGCCCGCAAAAGGCAACCGTCATCTGCGCGATTTATTGAAAGTAGATATTGATGGTAGTGATATTGCTATTGCGGATCATTGCTTTGCTTGCACTGCGGGTCAGGGCAGTAGTTGTGGTGGTGCGCTGTAACTGGTTGTACTAGCGGACTCTCAATAATATTTATTTTCATCAAAAAGATGGTAGGGGTAGTTAATGGAACTGAAAACAAAAGTCCTAGTAGCACTGTATTGCGTAACCGCGCTACTTGCGCTGCTTCTGGCATGGATGCATCTACCTGCCTATTTTGGGAACGGTATTGTTGGCGCAAATGTTCAATTTTGGAAAGATGCGCTTTTTAATGCCAATCCGGCCGGCAGATTTTTAACCGTGGATATTTTGTTTTTAGCCTTTGTCTGCAATGTATGGATGTTTATTGAAGGTCGACGCCTGGGCGTGAAGTATTTATATGTGTATGTAATTGCGGGTGTTTTTATCGCCATCAGTGTTGCCTTTCCCTTGTTTATGGCTGCTAGAGAGCTTCGCGTCGCGGCATTAGATTCGTCTAAGACTGGCTACAATATTAAGGCGGTTGATGTGCTTGCCCTAATGTTTATATTTGCAATCACTCTATTGGCGAGCATTGCCACCTTTTGAATCTTTTGTCTAAAGTAAATGGCGGCTCCCACTCTTATTTAGGAAATGTTATGCACGACGTAGTTCAAGATTACTATGGTAAGCAGCTGCAGAGTTCGGCAGATCTAAAAACCAGTGCCTGCTGCGATTTCACAGCCATGCCGGAATGGCTAAAGCCGGTGTTGGGCAATATCCACGCAGAGGTTCTATCGCGTTACTACGGTTGCGGACTGGTGTGTCCTCCCTTGCTAGAAGGCTGTCGAGTGCTAGATCTCGGCAGCGGCAGTGGGCGCGACGTATATGCTTTAGCGCAGTTGGTGGGTCCACATGGTGAGGTGGTCGGGGTCGACATGACCGACGAGCAATTGGCGATTGCCATAGAGTATCAAGACTACCATAGCGAAAAATTCGGTTTTGATAACGTCCGGTTTTTGAAAGGCTATATAGAAAAGCTTGATGAGTTGGATTTAGAGCCCGGTAGTTTCGATGTGGTGGTTTCGAATTGTGTGATCAATTTGTCGCCCGATAAAGATGCTGTTATTAAAAGTATAAAGCGCTTATTAAAACCGGGCGGGGAGTTCTACTTCTCGGATGTTTATGCGGATCGTCGAGTGCCAGAGGCAGTAAGAAGTGATCCGGTTTTGTACGGTGAATGTCTGGGCGGCGCGCTCTACTGGAATGATTTTATTCAGCTAGCCAAGCGCCATGGCTTTACGGATTCGCGCTTAGTGGAGGATCGGCCCTTAGAAATCACCGATCCAGTATTGGCGGCCCGCTGCGGGAACATCAAATTCTTCTCGGCTACCTACCGGCTATTTAATCTTGATGCGCTCGAAAGCGACTGTGAAGATTATGGCCAGGCGGTAATTTATCGCGGCAGTATTGCCGATAGCCCTGATCGTTTTGTGCTCGACAAACATCATGATATTCAGGCCGGTAAAGTATTTCCGGTATGTGGCAATACCTGGCGGATGTTGCATGACACCCGACTGGCTCCGCATTTTGAATTCATTGGTGACTTTAACCGTCACTACGGTATTTTTGAGGGCTGTGGTGTTGGCTTGCCGTTTGATAGTGGCCTGATTGACGGCGCGCCTTGTTGTTGATGCTGAAGGCGTAGGTCTTTTGCTGTTCAGACTAAGCCAGCTCGGCCTTAGTCTGAGCGTTGAAGGATGCGCTTTTTAAATGCCTCCTGATCCTCTTTGCGCTCGGAATAGCGATCAACAAAATAATCCGCGCTACCTCTAGTGAGTAGGGTGAACTTCACTAACTCTTCCATTACATCAACAATGCGATCGTAGTATGACGACGGTTTCATGCGGTTATTGTCATCAAATTCCAGCCATGCTTTGGCGATAGATGACTGATTGGGAATGGTCAGCATGCGCATCCAGCGGCCGAGTACCCGCAGCTGATTCACAGCGTTAAAACTTTGCGATCCGCCACTAACCTGCATAACGGCGAGGGTCTTACCTTGAGTTGGACGCACCGCTCCTATGCTGAGGGGGATCCAATCTATTTGCGCCTTTATAATACCGGTCATGGCGCCGTGGCGCTCTGGTGAACACCACACCATGCCTTCGCACCAACTCGCTAATTCGCGCAGCTCTTGTACCTTGGGATGTGAGGCATCGCTGTCATCTGGCAGTGGCAGGCCACTGGGGTTAAAAATACGGGTTTCCGCGCCAAAAAACGTAAGTAGTCGCGCGGCTTCTTCGCATGCCATGCGGCTAAATGAGCGTTCTCGTAAAGAGCCGTATAGCAGTAATATTTGGGGTGGGTGATCCAGAGGTTTGAATAATTTTTGTGCGTCGATGGGCTTCAGTAGGTCCGCTTCGATGTTATTGAGTTCGTGCATGGTGATGTCCGTTTAGTGTGTGCTTTATGCGGGAAACCAATGGCGGCTGCGGTTTATGATCGCCACCAGCGACAGCATGACAGGTACTTCAACCAGTACTCCGACCACCGTTGCCAAGGCCGCGCCAGATTGTAGGCCAAAGAGTGAAATGGCCACAGCGACGGCGAGTTCAAAGAAATTAGAAGTGCCAATTAAACACGCCGGGCCGGCGATATTATGGGGTAGTTTTAGGGCCTTGGCGCCAAAGAAGGCGATAGCAAAGATGCCGTAGGTTTGAATCAGCAGTGGAATAGCAATCAGGACTATGGCCAAAGGCTGTTGCAAAATGACCTCAGCCTGAAAGCCAAAAAGCAAAATGACGGTGGCGAGTAAGCCGGCTATTGAAATAGGCTTGGTGGTATTCAAAAAGCTCTGCAGGCGCTCATGATTATCTGGCCGGTCGAGTGCGCGGCGGGTTAATACCCCGGCAATCAAGGGAATAAGTACATAGAGTACAACCGACAATAGCAGGGTATCCCAGGGCACGGTGACATCGCTAACACCGAGTAGAAAGGCGGCTATTGGCGCAAAGGCAAATATCATAATAATGTCGTTGATAGAGACCTGTGCCAAGGTATAGTTGGCGTCACCTTTAGTGAGCTGACTCCATACAAAGACCATTGCGGTGCAGGGCGCTACGCCCAGTAAAATCATACCAGCGATATATTCGGTTGCGGTTTCTGGGTCGACCCAGTCGACAAACAGAACACGAAAAAACAGCCAGCCCAAGGCGGCCATGGTGAACGGCTTTATCAGCCAGTTGATGACTAAGGTTAATGCCAAGCCTTTGGGCTTTTTGCCAATGTCCTTTATTGCAGAGAAATCAACTTGCACCATCATCGGAAAGATCATGACCCAAATAAATATCGCCACGGGCAAATTTACATGGGCGACTTCAAGCCTGGCAATGAATTGAAATAGTTCAGGCAGTAAATTGCCCAGTAGCATGCCTGTGAGTATGCATAGACCTACCCAGACACTGAGATAACGTTCAAAAAAGCCCATTACAATGTACTCCCTTGATTGGCATTGTTGTGTATTTCGCCCAGTGCCGCTACTAGTGTGGGGGTGTCTAAAGTTTCAAAATCTAGCCCTAATAGGGCGTTAATCCGCGCCTCGATGGCATCGATGCAGGTATTAAAAGCGACTTCAATATCATCATCAGTGCCTGTGAGTTTGGATGGATCGCTAAGCCCCCAATGCACCTTCGGCGAATTCCCCAGCCACAGCGGACAGCTTTCGCCTGCCGCGCTGTCACAAACGGTAATGGCTATATCGATAGTTGTGGCTGCAAAATCATCCCAGGACTGACTGCGCAGATTGCTGATATCAATCCCGCGTTTAGCGAGAAATTTTAGTGACAGCGGATGAACCTCCCCCGCCGGCTGGCTGCCGGCACTAAAGGCATTAATACGACTGCCACTCAGGTGTCTAGTGACGGCTTCGCAAAGAATGCTGCGGCAGCGATTATGGGTGCAAATAAACAATATATTCATGGCAGGCTTCTTTGATTAGGCGCAGCGTTCGGGACGGCATTGCATGGTTTTAAGCTTTTGCAGGCAAGACGCCAGCGGGTCTTTATGGGCCGCGGCGGTGGTCGCCACAATTTGCGTGATCCACGGCTCTAGCTCTGGATGTAGGCGATAATAGACCCATTGGCGGTCGCGACGGTCGGCAAGTAGGCCGCAGCTTCTTAATTGCGCTAGGTGTCGTGAAATTTTGGGCTGGCTGTCCTCCAGCGCGGTCATTAGTTCGCACACGCAAAGCTCGCCTTCGCTATGGATCAGCAGGGTAGAAAACAGCCTGGTATCGTCGGACAGGCATTTGAAAAGCTGGGACGGTGTCATATAACTGAACATTTCTTGATGGCAGCAGCGAGATCTAAGCTTACGTCACCTCTGGATATATGTATATCCATATATTGGCTGTATTTCCCACCTGCTTATGTCGTCGCGTTTAATCATCTCAGGGTGAATTGACGTACACTAAATTGAGCTTCAGTCTTAATAAATAATGAACAGCATAAGAAGGGGATGCTAATGAAAATGCGTGAACTCGGGAAAACCGGAATCAGCGTTAGCGAGATTTGTTTGGGCACGATGACATGGGGTGAGCAAAACACCCAGGCAGAGGCTTTCGAGCAAATGGATTATGCGGTGTCGCGAGGTATTAATTTCTTTGATACCGCAGAAATGTACCCGGTGCCGCCGATCGCCGAAACCCAAGGTAAAACCGAAGAGTATATGGGGGAGTGGTTTCGGCAAAGTGGCCGCCGCCGAGAGATCATTCTTGCCAGCAAGGCAACCGGTCCCGGAAATCTTCATATTCGCGAGGGCAGGCCACTTGGCCGCACTGCAATTTTAGAAGCGATAGAAGGTAGCTTAACCCGCTTGCAAACCGACTATATCGACTTGTATCAAATTCATTGGCCCAATCGTGCCACCAATTTTTTTGGAAAGCTGGGCTACCAGCACAGTGCTGATGATGCCGAACAACATTTACATGAGATTCTTGAAACGCTATCTGAGCTCGTCGATAGAGGCGTCATCAAAGCCATCGGCATTAGCAATGAAACCCCTTGGGGAATGATGAGTTATTTAAACTTGGCAGAACAATATGGCCTGCCGCGTATCGCTACTATACAAAATCCTTATAGCCTACTTAACCGCACTTTCGAAATTGGTTTGGCTGAAATGGCGATTCGGGAGGACGTTGGTTTACTCGCCTATTCGCCTTTGGCGTTCGGTATGTTAAGTGGTAAATACCGCAATGGCGCCCGTCCTGTAGATGGCCGTATTACCTTATTTGAGCGTTTCCGACGCTATAGTAATCCACAGGCGGTGACTGCCACAGAAGCTTATGTGGCCTTGGCAGAGCGCCATAATTTGAGTCCCACTAAAATGGCGCTGGCCTTTGTAAATAGTCAGGCATTTTTAACGAGTAATATTATTGGTGCGACTACAATGGCGCAATTAGAGGAGAATATTGACAGCGCCGAGTTGGAGTTGAGCGAGGAAGTCATGCAGGGAATTGCCGATATTCACGAGCGAATCCCAAATCCTGCTCCATAGGAAGCCATGAATTTTAAATGCAGAAAATCAACTCTCGCTCGATGTAGTACTTGAGTGGAGGTCGATAGTGTGAACACCCGTTAGCCAATGCTTGGATCGTATAATAATAAATTATTATTTTTTTGTCGGGGATTTGGCATGCGATTCCGGCGCAGCGTATTTGGATTCTATTTTTTATAAATATTTTCAATTTATCATTAGTGTAAGTGAAGTCCCGTATTGCTCTTTGTGAGTACTGCAGTAGTCGTGCACTGAGTATACTCCTTGGCGTGTTTCAGTGTTGAGTCTATGTGTTTTAGGCTATTTGTCAGCATGTTGCGCATTGGAATAGTTGTGCTGTTTTATGTAAAACTGGAGGTATGAGCCACCGTAATTTGTTGTATTCCCTGTTCATCGGACTTCGGTGTCTTGCCGTAACACTTACTATCTTAACTAAAGTCCTGATAGCAGGCGCCGTGCCAAAATGATTTGAGCCACGAGAATGTATGCCAAGAAAAATTATGTTAGCGGAGACCATAATGCAGATTATCGTCAGAATCATGTACATGTTTCTAATCTTGGCTGTTACCGCTGCCTGCGGTCAGGGATCATCCTCTGGTAGTGCGGCGGCCGGTCGGACCGTAGCTGAAATAAAAGCCTCGGGTGAGCTCCGAGTGTTAAGCCGAAATGCACCCACCACCTATTATCTTAATCGTGACGATGAAGCTGTCGGTGCAGAATATGAATTAGCTAAGGCGTTTGCAGACTCCCTTGGTGTGACATTGCGTTTTATTGTTGAAGACAATATCAGCGATATTTTAGAAGGAGTGAGAAGCGGAAAGGGTGATTTTGCGGCCGCGGGACTAAGCAAAACAAAGTCGCGTGGGGCTGACTATTTGTTTACCAATCCGATAGACACCGTGACGGAGCAAGTTGTATGTCGGCGTGGCGGTAACGTCGCCAAGTCCCTTGCTGATTTGGCTAGCGTTTCATTGGAGGTGCCAAAATCAAGCAGTTACGAAGAATCACTACTGGGACTGCAAGAAGATAATCCGGAAATTACCTGGAAGAGTAATGAGCGCAGTGGCACCGAGACGCTGCTGCAAAAAGTTTGGGAGCGCAAGCTAGATTGCTCGGTAGCTGATTCCAATATTGTCGCGGTGAATCGTCGCTTTCTGCCGGAATTGATTGTGATGTTTGATTTGGCAGAGCCAAAACACCACGTATGGTTGATGAGCAAGGGCAGTGATGATCTTCGACTAGCGATTAATCAATGGATGGCAAGTACAGACGGAAAGTTGGCGCTAGATCTGGTTCACTACCGTCACTACAGTTATATCGAAAATTTTGACTTTGTTGATACTCGTGCGCTGGTAGAGCGGATTGATGAACGGCTGCCGAAATACGATGGTCTGTTTGAAACAGCGGCAGAAAAACATGCCTTTAGCGACGCTCTGCTTGCAGCGCAGGCCTATCAGGAGTCGCACTGGGACGCCAAGGCAAAAAGCCCCAGCGGCGTCCGCGGTATTATGATGTTGACGCAAAATACCGCCAAATCTCTCGGTGTAAAAGACCGTCTCGATCCTAAGCAAGCGATTCCGGGTGGCGCGACCTACCTTGCCAAAATGCGTGATAGATTTAGTGAAGATATTCCCGAACCTGATCGCACCTATATGGCATTAGCGGCCTATAATATTGGTCGCGCGCATATGCACGATGCGCAAGTACTTGCCCGAAAGCTGGGTAAAGACCCTTTAAGTTGGGTCGATATTAGAGAGGTGCTGCCCAAGTTGTCAGACAAGCGTTACTACAAAGATTTGAAATACGGTTATGCCAGAGGGATGGAACCGGTTATTTATGTGCAGCGCATTCGCAACTACGAAAATATTATTCTTGAAAAGCTAAAATGATAAGGTCCATCAATTTGCTTTCTGCACGAGGGTGGCAGGGCGCTGACACTTAATAAATCAGCACCCTAGCCGTTCGGCGCGTTGCGGCATTCGTCTTTAAAGAAGCTATTCCCCTAAGTAATTTATCCTTTAATACGCCTCTGCGAGGCCGATTTGGTGATGATATTTTTCGGTCAGCAAAAAGACCTACAAACCGCTACTGGTTTTAATGATTTCCTTAGATCCCGCGGGCAGGCTAAATGCGACGCCGTCCTCACCTATGGTGTAGTTCTTAAAGATCTTGTCAGCACCATTCAGGAAGAGCTTCTTTTGCCCCGGCATAACGAGGGGCGGCACAATATGGTAGTACACAAGATGGCCTACGCCGGCATCGCGTGCGGTCTCTGCTGCGTCAACTGGGCTGGCGTGGTAATCAAGAATGTCGAACGTTACGTGCTCGGCAATCGTATTGCCGGTTTTTTTGGCAACCTTGTTCATTAGCATGACCAAATTTGGAGCCAAGGCTTCGTGAACGAGCAAATCCACACCCTGAGCAAACTTTTCGATATTGGCAGATTTTACCGTGTCGCCAGTGATCAATAGGGATCGACCTTTATAAGTAAAGCGATAGGCGACGGCCGGATCAACGGGGGCGTGATTAACCGCCAGAGCTTCAATTGTTAAATTCTCGTCGCTTAGCAGTACAGTCAATTCGCCCTGGATTGGTTTTATGAATGGCTTGGCGATAAGCCCCGCGCCGCTGCTTGGTGCCACGGCATCACCATGGTGGGCATGGCGATAAACGAAGTCGTGGCTATAGGCCATATTAAAGCCATCAACGACCCTTCCCACGCCCTCGGGGCCGAAGACGGGAAGAGGGCTGGTGTTGGCGCCGCCGGCCCAGCGTATGGTCGCCATTTCGCCCAAGCCATCAAGGTGGTCTGAGTGAAAATGGGTGAGAAAGACAGCTTCAATCTGGCCAAAGGGATAGCCCATTCGCATGATATTACGCATGCCGTCGGTACCGGCATCAACAACAAACATGCGGTCCCCGGCAATAACCACTGAACACGGTCCAGATGCATTTGGTGCGGGCATGGGACCGCCAGCGCCGCAAAGTACAAAATGTAAGCCATCCTCTAACTCAGCCATGGCGTTGGCTGATATTCGCATCTCAATACCTTTTTCCATAATCTTGCTGGTAATGCCCGAGGGCATGCATCCTGATAAGGCGATGGCGCTAAGTAAGGTGAGTAATTTATTTTTCATATTTATGTCCTGCTTACTAGGTTGAAAGAAGCTATGTCCGTAACTATCTGGTGCATCTTTTATTGTGCTTATTTGAGATCTACCGTGTCTGAACTGCTGATAATGTTTCTCTGATCTGTAAAGTAAGTGCGACTAATAAATGTGTGTTTTTGAATCATCTGGTATCGTAGCTAGAATCTATCCATTGTTAATATCTTTAATTAACGGAGCAAGCATGTCGCAGCCTGAGCTAAATGAATTTGTGCCAAAAGGGTCGCGTTGGGCTAGCGATCTGGGCAAGGTCGGCCTAGCTATTGATTTGACTATGGTCGGCTTGGCAATTATTAATCTATTGTGGATCATCTTTGATAGCGCATGGTCTGTATCTGAGTTGCGCAACATTATGGCATACATACTGCCGGTTGTCTGGCTGGATAATTACGCCGTTATTAATGAGCGTTTCTTTCGTATTGACCTAGTGTTTGTTTCCATTTTCATTACTGAGTTTTTGTTGCGCTGGATGTTTGCACTCTACAATAAGGTGTATGGCCATTGGTTAGCCTATCCGGTGCTGCATTGGTACGATATTTTGGGTTGTATCCCGGTCGCTGAGTTTCGATGGCTTCGAGTTTTGCGCATTTATGTGGTGTTAGTGCGTTTTAAAGAAATGGGTATTGTCGACTTCACCAAGTGGGCGCCGTATCGCTGGGTAAAGGCGGTGTATAACATTGTGATGGAAGAGATTTCTGATCGCGTTGTAGTTAATGTGCTCGACGGAGTGCAAGCTGAATTGCGCGGCAGTGCAGGCGTTGAGAAGCAGGTTTTGGATGAGGTGGTGAGGCCAAGGCAGGCGCAACTAACTGAGTTGCTGCGCGAGCGCATCGTCGTCGCGGTGCAAACGGTTCATGCTCAGAGTCGAGATGATTTGCGTTTTTTTGTAACAGAGACCGTGAGTAATGCGGTGCACGAAAATCGAGAGATTAAAATTATTGACCGTATTCCGATAGTCGGTGGTGCAGTGGGCGATCTACTTGATCATGCGATCACTGATATTGTCTGCAGAGTGATTGACCAGGGGGTAGGTCGTTTAAATGAAAGGGAATTTGCTGCCTTGTTTGCTGATATTGTGGATGGAGTACTGACCTCCCTAAGTACCGAATCGGAAACGGATCATGAAATGGGTGCGTTTATCATCGACATTTTAGATGTCGTTAAGCGACAAGTGAGCCGGCGCCGGTGGATAGATGGTTGAATAGTGCGCTCGCATTGGCTGGTGCTACCAGCGCGCGCGGTGCCCCCTGGTATCTATGTGTAGGAACGGCCCGTGAGCTGCATTCGCTCGGTAGTGACTCAGCCCGCCTCGGAGGTGGGCGGTTTCTTGGTCTTCGCTAAGCCATCCATCAACTAATTGATATAGATACTTGGCGTCATTCTGATCTCGCTTTCCGTCTTTGTTTACATCATCCATCCTACCGTCACGCGGCGCGCTGTCGATATAGATGTCCGCTGCGCCGCCGTAGAGGTGACGCGAATATTTAGTGCTATTGCCTATGCTTTGATTATACCAAGGGGTGCGGTAACCGCTCATTACCACTACGCCGCTGGTATCAATGCCATTTTTTTCAAACAGTTGCAGTGTTAATTCTAGTTTCACTAAAAGTTTTTCACTTAGGATGAGGTATTTAGGCCAGCTGGACGCTTGCTTGCAAAGAAATTCGCCGAGGGTGAAATGCGGTGATACTTGTAGCTCAGCCAGCTCTTTGCTGACCTCTATAAAACCGCGGGGTTTTTGATACGATGCCAAACCTTTAAGAGGCTGGCTTTGATACTCGCCCATGCGGTATTCGCCTAAGAAACCGTTTTTGATATTACTAGCGGGGCGCAGAACAAATACATTGAGGGAGATAGTTGAACCTTTAGCTTTGACCTGCAAAGTATGGTGTCCGCTGCTTGCCGGCGCTCTCCAGCGCCATTGTTTTCCTGAGCCTTCTAGCTTGCCGCCGCTGGCGCTCACGGTGCCCGCTTGCTCTAGTTTTAACTCCGCAGTTTCGCCTGGCATTAGTGAAATACTGAAAATATTAAATGGCACGCGGCTGCCGTTCACGCTCAATCCAAAGCCAGCAAGTCCTGGCTCAAATGCCAGCACCGTCTGTGAACAGCACAGCATTAGTAGCAACATTTTCAGTAGGGTGCTCATTCCGATTTAGCCCTCAAGTGCCTTGGCAACACGTTGGTCGCGACTATAAAGATCGTTTAGATACACGGGCTTACCATTGGCGTCGATGATGACGGTAAAATAAAGAATGTGTACCGGCACTGGCTTGACCATATTAATCCGGGTTTCCTTGCCGCTTGCTGCGACCGTCGCGATGGTTGTTAGGTCTTGGTCGGGGTTTTTTTCAAGTAACCACTTGGCCAATTCAAGTGCGTTTTGCACGCGTACACAGCCAGAGGAAAAAGCGCGATCAGTTTTCGCGAATAGTTCGCGCGAAGCGGTGTCGTGTAGATAGACATCATGGGGGTTGGGGAACATGATTTTAACTTGCCCGAGGGCATTAAGCGGGCCGGGACGTTGACGCAACCGCAGCGGGAAATAATTTGTACTATAGGCGCGCCAATTAATTTTGTCAGAGTCCAGTAAATTGCCATCGCGGTCGAGGACGTCAAAACCCAGTTCGCGAACTTTCTCGGGATTTTTCTGGAAAGCGGGAATTTTATCTTTGCGGGCGATACTCGATGGCGTCTCCCACCACGGGTTCACAATCATATAGCGAATGTTGTTGGAAAATACCGGTGTCTGCCGGTAATCGCGGCCGACAATGACCTGATGCGTCCGCTCTACAACACCGCCATTCCGAGCTTCTAGATTGTAGTTCGCGATATTCACGCGAATGTGACGCTCGCCTAGGTCTTCGGGCAGCCAGCGCCAGCGTTCCATATTAACGATTAGCTGCTGCTGGCGGTCTTGATCCGTCATGTTTAGTAGCCGCAGCGTGGCGGCGCCGACAATGCCATCATCGGCGAGGCTAGACGCGCGCTGAAATGCGATTACTGCAGCCAGTAAAGCGGGATCGTATACTTCACTCTGGGAGTCGCCAGCATCAAAACCTCGCTTAGCCAACTTTTGGCGCAGCGCTGGGATGCGCGTTGAAGTCATCCCCAGCTTTAACGCCGCGCCCGCCGCTATAGGCGCAGAGTTATCGGAATTTTCCCGTCCTCTAAGGGTCTTGAGCGCGGTTTTTAAGGCGGCGTAGCTTGGCGAATTGGGTTCGAGGTCTCGCAAGGCGTCAATAATTCGGTTCGAAGCAATTGCCTGTTCGAGTGCGCTACCTAGATCTCGTTCGCGGCGCGCGGCGGTCCAATCTGGCTCGATCGTGACCGGGTTGAGCTGGCCGCCGACGATATTCGCGGCCAGTGCCAGCCAAGCGTCCGTCGCAAGGACTTCCAGCGCATCTCCTCGGGCAGACTGTAATATTTCTTGGTGGTAGTTCGCGGGTGACAATCCCTGTTCGCTGGCTGAAGCGATAGCGGCCCGCAGCTGCTCTAAGCGTTGCGGTGTCCATACGGGCGCGTAAAGCCGTTTTGCATAAAAGGAACGTGAAGCTAAGGGTGCCAGTAGTGGGCTGCCCTCAATGGAGGTGTTCGCGAGCACAGAGCGCAGGTCTGCGGAGGCTGGTGCAACTAATAAAGTTAGCAGCATGCTGGCAACAAAAAACGATCTTAGATAGCGATGTTGAGTCAATGTTCTCTCCGAGTATGAAGGCGGTGTGACGGTGTTGATTAGTGCGAAGTATAGGCCGCTGACAAAGGTAATGCTTATGTATTCGAGGCGCGAGCCATGGATTTATTCAGTTCTTCTCAACACTTAGTATTATTATTTTCAAAGGCATCCAGCTTTCCCTGCCAACATCTTATCAGTTGAGGTTTTAGTCTCTCTTACGATATTAGCACTAGTATTGCGGACTATTCATACGTTTGACACTTTACTATGCTAAGAAGGTTGCTGATATGGAGTGGCTTATTCGGCGGTGTTTGATACGCGTCGACATTCCAGCTGAAGCTCGCCAATAGATTAAGGAGCACATGTGAATCCATTACTGAAGGACGTAGAGCGCAAGGGCTGGTCACGGCGCATTTTTCTGCGCAATTTACTGTTTTCTGCGGGTAGCCTTTCGATGGCAAGTTGGTTGACGGCTTGCGGCGGTAGCTCTAGTAGTAGTGGGTCTTCGGCGAGCTTCTCCAGTAAGTTCAAAACTATGGGGCCACTGCTTGAGCCCAATGAAGATGGAATTCGCCTGCCCCAGGGGTTTACCTCCCGTCAGCTAGCAGTGTTTGGCGAAGCTCCGCTACCTGATGTTGACCCGACCTTCCTGTGGCATTCCGACCCCGATGGCGGGGCAACGTTTCGCACCGATGACGGTGGTTGGATTTATGTCAGTAATTCCGAAGCTAGGGATCTGACCACGATTCGTGATCAAGACCCGACGGGCTTGTTTCGTTCCAACTTAAGTCGCGACGCCGCGGAGTTACTTCCGCCCGGTTTTGGCGGCGGTGTGAGTGCGCTGCGTTTCGATGCTTTGGGTAATTTAGTTGACGCCTATCCTTGCCAGCGCGGCACCACTACTAATTGCTCTGGTGGGGCAACGCCGTGGGGCACCTGGATTAATGGCGAAGAGATTTGGGACGGTAAAATGTTTGAATGCAGTCCCCTGCGCGATGGTGGTGAACCCATTGAGTTGCCGCGCTTTGGACGCAAGGCCCACGAAATGGTCGCTATAGATACCGACAACCGCGCTATTTATCACACCGAAGATATCGACTCTGAAACCGATCGCTTTTATCGCACGGTTTGGAATGTAAGCAGCTGGCCAGTTGCCGATGAACGCCCAGACATGGATGCCGGTAAATTACAGGTGCTGTATGTGCCAGCCGGTATTGATGCGGCGAGGGCAGGGCCCACGCCTATTGTATGGAATGACGCCATCGACGACGGCACGCCGCAGCCCGCAACGGTAGATATGGTCGATGCCACTATTTTCGGTGGCAACGAAGGGGTTTGGTGGCTTCAAGGTTTTATCTTTTTCTCCACTAAAAGTGATGACAATATTTGGGTTATCGATATCGAGGGGCAAACCCTCGAAAGTATTTATGAACCCAGTAATGATGTGGCAGGCTCACCCTTCGATAATGCCGAGGAGCCGCTCACCGGGGTCGACAATATTGCGATGACACTCGACGGTGAAATGCTGGTGGTGGAAGACGGCGGCTTTATGCGCTGTATGGTATTACTGCCCGATCGCACGACCATTCCCTTATTGCAACTGCCCGGAAATCCGGCGCTCACCGAAGTGACTGGGGTAGCGATTGCCCCAAGTGGCGACCGTATCTATGTCTCTGGCCAACGCAGTCGTCCGCTAGGACTGTTGCCGCCAGACGTTCAGCCCGGTTCGCCTATTCCCACCCGTGTTGCCGGGGTGACCTACGAGATAACAATGCCATTTTCGGTGCGCGTGAACCCGCCTCTAGCGAAGGCCTTATCTTAAGGACCTAATTGCGCAGCGACGGGCCACTGGTGTTGTAAAACGGAAAAAGGCGAACTGAGATCAGTTCGCCTTTTTTGTTGGCTAAATCGCAAGCGCTTACTGGGATGTAAGCGCATTGCTAGCTGTGTTATCAGCTACTAAAAATCATAGGTTAGCCCGGCAAAGAAGTAAGCGCCATTAAAGCCAAACGGGGCAGAACGGCGTGAGTACTGAAACACCCCCGGAGAGCTTACAAAGACATTGCCGTTGGCGTCTGCAATTGTGCCGGCACGACTCTGACCGATGACATTTTTATCAGGTGTTTCATCAAAAATATTGTTACCACCGAAGTTAAACGTAAGATCGTCTTGCAGACGGTAACTTAAATTTATGTCGGTCAATATCTTGGCACCAAAGGTCTGCCGATTTGATGAGCTATTACAGGAGCCTTCGCACACGGTGTACTCGCCGTAACGATTGAAAGCCAGTACGGCGGTGAAACGTTCCAAGGAGTAATTGAAACTAAGATTGATGCGATCCTTTGGCTGCCATTCCTCAATAATTGAAATATCCTGAGGACTGAATACATCAGAGGGATTGAGCGTTGCCAGTCCACCGCCGGCAAACACCTTGGTGACGTCAGTTTCAGTAAAGTTAGCAGCAAATGAGATCGCTAAATCGCCAGCGCCTGCGGTCATGGAATAGGTGCTAATAATATCCACACCACCGGTTTCGGTATCAGCGCCATTTAAAAAGAACTGCGCACTGCTAGCGCCAGCTGCGTTCAAGGCTGCGGTCAAGTTCGGGTCACCCAAGGCTGATGTTAAACCACCGCTAAGGACAATCCGATCTTGAATATCAATTTGGTAGGCATCTACTGAGACTGTCCAGCTGTCGCTGGGTTCTAATACCACGCCAAAGCTCAAGTTAAGCGACTCTTCTTCTTTCAGCTCAGGTATACCAATTGCGCGGGCAACCGGGCTGTCGTTCCGAAAGGTTCCGCGCTCCTGTGCAGACAGTCCACCCATACCATCTGATACAAACTGGGTACTAATATTATTGAAGTACTGCTGCTGCATAGACGGCGCACGAAAACCGGTACTCGCAGCGCCCCTGAGGGTCACCATGTCGTTTACCCGAAAACTACTGGCGAGTTTGAAATTAAGTGTGCCGCCAAAATCATCGTAGTTATCGTAGCGCAGCGCGCCACTTACCAGCCATGCATCGGAAATGTCGTATTCTGCATCCGCATATAGCGACCACACATCGCGGCTTTCATTCAGTGCATTGCCGGGTTGGAAGCCAGGAAAAACCTGAATGCCTGCATCGGCATTGGCGGCATACAATGCCGCGCCGTTAGCATCAGTGTCGTAGTCGAAGTAGGAGTATTCCTCCCCGGCCTTAATTTCATAATCATCCCGGCGCAACTCCGCGCCCCAGGCCAAACTCCAGGCGCCAAGTAATTTAGTGAAGTCGAAATTGATGGTTTGCAAACCAAGACTTAGCTCACCGGCGTCAGCTGATCTAGACGCTGTTGCCCTAATATCGGCATCGCTGAGGCCTTGGTTAAAGCGCAAATCATTAACAAAGGATGCGTTCACTGAATTGCTAATAAAAAACGCAAAGTCGTTCCAACCAATGGTGTAAGAAACATCCATGGTTAAATCATTGGCAAATTCCTGGTTATAACCTAGGTTTGCAGAGAAATCGTCGATTTGGGTATTGATCAAAGGCAAGAAGCCGTTGGGTGCAAAAGCCTCGCCATCTGCTAGGGTTGGGTTGTTGGCCGCTTGGTTAGCGCGGCGATAGAAGCCCGCCGAGGTGCTTTCACGGTCTGAATAGGTCATAAAACCATATAGCTCGCCAGACTTGAGCTGGTAGGCAGAGTTAAGTACCACCGCAAATTGTTCTGAATCCGCATCACCAATTCTAAAATTGCGACGTGGGAATGTCGCTTCCCGTGGATCAGAAGCCTCATCGATACCATCGGGATCTGCACTACCCGTGCCATCGTTACTGGCATCACAGCCGGCCAAATATTGGCATTGACCGCTGAGTCCCGCGCGATTGGTCGACCCACGATCACGATAGTTCAAGGTCGCGTTCACAAAACCGCGATCTCCCAGAGGAATACCTTTGCTGAGGTCGATATTGAGCGTTTCGCCATCACCCTCAGAGTATTCTCCATAAGACACGGCAACTCGGCCAGCTTCGGGCTCATCACTGAGCACAATATTTATAACACCGGCAATCGCGTCTGAACCGTACTGTGCCGCCGCACCATCTCTCAGTACCTCTATGCGCTTGATGGCTGCACCGGGCACGGCGTTCATGTCGACACCCGAGGTGCCTCGGCCCACTGAGGTGTTGACGTGAATAAGGGCGCTTGTGTGGCGGCGCTTACCATTTATCAGAACCAAGGTTTGATCTGGTCCTAGGCCACGGAGCGTGGCGGGTCTCAGCGCATCGGTACCGTCGCTGATGGATGAGCTGGAAAAATTAAAAGATGGTGCAACAGACTGTAGCATTCGGCCCACTTCGGTTTGGCCGGTTTGGCGAAGCGTTTCTGCACCCAGGGAATCCACTGGAACTGGCATATCAACCGCCGTACGTCCAGGCTTGCGAGACCCCAATACAATGACCTCTTCAATTTCCTGTGTTTTCTCCGATTTGCTTGAGTCCTGAGCGTGGACGTCACTAATAGCAAGTGATAAAAGACAGAGCCCAATGGGCAGTTTGATATTTTTGACTCTGGACATAGATATACCCCTAATTATTATTAAAATCTAATAAAGCCGGTCACTTTATATAGAAAGCCGTCTCCATAGCCTTGCTAACAATATAGGGCAGTTTTCGTTATTCGCAAGCTGAGCACTCTTGACGTGACTATCCGCGAAATTGCTTATCCAATACCCAGTATGCGAATCGTGTGTAGCTCAAATGATTTTTAGTGAGAAATTCACCGCAGCCGTGCCTCTGCGCGGGGGCTGCAGCGGTGAGCGCGCGGACATGAGATTGGATTTAGTGGGAGATAATACGACTTGGTAGTTTAGGGAAAGTGGCTTAGCTATTAATGAGCTGCTGAATGCTAGGCAGGTATTGAGCAATGTTATATGAGCTGACAGCGAGTGCTGTTTGCCAGCGGTAACTGCCAGAAAGGGCGCCTAGCATCAGTGCTTATGGGGCTTACTTAAATGCTTTTTTTAGGCGCTGTGCCTAGACCATCCCAGGCCTGATCTTCCTCGCCCTGAGCCTGCAAGTTCTGGTCTTGCAATGCTGATTGAGCAAGCAGTTGACGCCGGTGCTTGGTGGCAATAATGGTTAACAGTACAGGCATTAATTTATTCCAGTCGGTGCCTGTCACTTTAAAAAAACCATAGGTAGCCAGAGCGAGCCAACCGGGCGGGCCAATAAGCTGGGCAATGGTCGCAGACAGGCCGGTGTAAGCCGCGTATGGCAGAGTGATCCCCACCGCATGCGTTGCAAAGCCCAGCGCTGTTGTTGCCCCAGCATACACTGCCGCCCCGGAGGCATTACTTATGGCAATCACACTAGCTGCCGTGCGCAGGCCAATAAGTCCGCCGCTCTTGATTCCCGCCGCTTCCCACATGGGGCCGGCATTAATATCTTCGCTAAAAAACTGATCTCTTTGCGCCGGATTCATCTTTGCCAACGCGGCAACAATAACCGCCTGCGGGATGTAGCGCTCGTAATCGTCTAGTGATTTACAGTGCTTATGGATGCCAAGTTTTTTGGCTGCGCCTAACAATAGAACTTCGTAGGTGGGGCCGAGCATATCTTTATCGGCACCCTGTCTAGCGATGCGTTTGAAGTTGCGTTTAATACTGTGCCTAGTGCGAGAGTGGTACATCCAGCGTATTTGCTCGACAATCTTGTCGGCCGAATTGGTCGTGAATCCGCCATCAGCGCGGGTGTCGTCTTCAAGGTCGCAGAGAATAGCGATGATGGTTTTATCGCGCTGGTCCCAGCCCGCGATAATGGTTTTTAAGTCAGTCCCGGTGTTCACGCTTTTTCCGTTCTAGCATGATGTCTGCGCGCGAGCGCAAAGGCGCGTTGTGGCGCAAGGCATCAAAGCCATCGTGGTGTTCAACGGGTTTAGCGGGCGGCTTGGTCTTGGCGCGCGACGTCATAGCGCTGCCATCACGCTGAGCGCTTGCAGCTTTAGACGCCTTGGCAATTTTGCGCTCAACAAACCACACATAGCCTATGCCCGCGGCCAACCATCCCAGCCAACGAAAATAAAAGGCCAGCGGCGCAAGGTCGAGTTTCTCGGTTGCCTTAAAGAATGCCAATGCTTCTGACTGGATTAAGTTGACCGCCAATATAATGAACACAGTAACGACTAGACCCAGCGCGCGCTGCCGTATATGGCGCCGCCAAATCATATACAGCACACCGCTGCGCAGTAGGGGGATCAGCATTAAAAGTGACCCAGGGTGAGCGCCGTAATCAGGGCGGCAAGACTGTAATTCTTCAATTTGCCCCGGATTTTTACCTCTTCGTCATGGACTAAAATCTCAAGCTCATCGGGCCCTAATTCCCCTGGTGTTATCCCTTTCAGCGCCAACTGTTTTTTGGCGTTGACGATAGCGCGCTCGCGGATGCGGGTCCGGTACTTGGCGAGTAATTTGTCTTTTGTTTTCGTAATCATGGGCTAAGTGGCTGCTTATTGTTTGCTTGCGCTGTATTGCCTTAAGCTGCGATGGTTGCACATCGATAATAGTCTCATCGCGGCGTGTGGTTTGATGACATACTTATAGAATAGTAGTAAAGGATTATGACGGGCATGTTTGGAAAAATACAGGGCTTTATCGGCGGCGCTAAAATGGCTGAAGTGACATGCTTGCAGGGGCGTCATTTTATTGTGACCGGCTGTGCCGAAGGCTCATTGGGATTTGCCACTGCATTGCAATTGCTGGAGCAGGGCGCGGCGGTATCGGTAACAGTGCGTAAAAACAGTGGCGCTATTGCCGCAGCTTTATGCCGCAAATTGGACTCTCGCTATCACCAAAATATTCACGCCTTTAATTTGGATTTATCACGGTATGCGTCGGTTGAAGCGTTTATACACGCATATAAAACCAAGGCTCTAGCGCTTGATGTGCTGATTAATAACGCGGGCATACATCTTGATCTTCTGTCGAGGTGGACTTCCCCGCAGTTGAGTGCCGACGGTTTTGAACTTCAGTGGCGGGTGAATTATTTAGGTACTGCGCATTTAACTTATCGCTTATTGCCACTGCTGCAAACGTCGGCCGAGATCTCCGGTGATAGTCGCGTGGTAAATGTGGTTTCTCAATTGCACAGCAAAGGTCTTAACACTGAATTTTTTAATCCTCAACGTCCATACAATTCGTGGAATGCCTATGGACAGTCCAAGTTGGCCTTGGTGCATCTAACACGGAGTGTTGATAGACATTTTTCTAAAACGGGTGTTACCGCTTATTGCCTACATCCAGGTGCCGTATACACCAATGTGGCAGGCAAAGGCTTGGCTGATACCGGCATGATAGAAAAAGTACGAAACGCTTTAGCCCCGGTTGAAAAGCTGTTTATGAAAACGCCAAAACAAGGCGCGCAGACACAGATTCATTGTGCTACCGCGGCGAAAGACACATTAGTCTCGGGGAAGTACTACCGTAGCACACACCTAGCATCGGCCAGTGCCGAGGCCGATGATGCGGATGTAGCTGAGAAATTATGGGGTGAGTTACCGCCTTGGGTAATGTCGAACCAGGCCAGCTAGTTAGTTATACCCGCTTTTGGATTTCTACTGGCGTGGAGCTTAGATTTATCTCCCAAAATTGCTGCTGGCCTTGGCGATAACGCGCTCACGGGTACGTGGAGACTGCGGGGGTGGAATCAGGAGAGACGCCGTTATTGAGAATAGCGGCGATTTAAAAATCCCCTGATGCCACGTTATCTATAGGCCATGAAATATGGCGATACCCTCGCCACTACTCAAACTCAGCCGGATCGGGAGCCAAGCCATTGCCGCGATAGACTTTTTCAAGGCCATTTATCCGCGTTGCGCTATCGTGCAAAAACGATAAATGGGGATGACCGCCCTCAAGGACTGACAGCGCTGAGGCGTCGCCGCGCAAATAATAATTCATCCACGCTAAAGAGTAAGTGGCGGCAATATCCCGGCCCCATGTCGCGGTGGGAAGGAAAGGATAATTGGTGTGCTGGCCGTGACTGGAGGCCTCGGCAACAATAAATGCCCTATCGCTTTCAAAACTATCGTATAGCGGCCGAACCACAGCGGGATTAATAAAGGGCAGGGGAGCAATGGGGCCATCGTGATCACCGGTTTGAATCATGATCGGAATCGGACTCGCGCTAACCGACTCACCTACCGGCGCTGCAGCAACCGCGGCCTTGATGCGCACGGGGTTAGCTTCTGTGGCGTTACTCGCTTCCTGTTCTTGCACACGCAGCACCGCAGCGGCGCCCATGCTATGACCTATCACACCGACTTGCTCGGCATTGAGCACGCTGGCCACTGACGACTGCTCAAATAAATACGTCATTGCGTCCTGGGCGTCATGCAGATTATTGCCGGGGTCGCCCTCAACCTCGTCCTCAGAATGGCCTTGGCCACTAAAATCAAAGGCAAACACCATATAGCCATTGTCGGCAAACAAGCGATGCCACCAGCGGTACATGGCAATATTGGTATTCAAACCCTCTAAGGCGATGATCACCGGAAAAGGCCCCTCTCTAGGGCTGCCCGTTGCCGCATACGGCAAAACAATTTCACCGTATAATTTAGTGCCATAGCGATTGAGAAACTCCACCGGAATTAAGGCTACTTCGGCGTTCTCATAGGGGTGGCCATACCAGTGGTAGGCATGCTGTGGGCGCGAGCCATCTTGCAGTTGGGCAAAGGTCGAACGCACCATATGCTCGACAATCACTGGATCGCTTATATCGTTAATGGTGTAACCAAAGGCGACCGGGTCAAACAGACGGTTCACGACATTGCTGGGCAGCATAGCGGCGAGCTCGGCGCCATTGGTGACAATGGGCTCGAATTGCTCTGGAGCTGGTGGCGGGTTTTCACCTTGCTGCGATGCTGGCCATGACGCTAAGCCGCTAGCCGCAGCGGCGCCACCAGAGCTGGAATTACCGCCACAGGCCATCAGCGACACACTGAACAATACCAATAAATATAAACGCATACCGATTCCTGAGCTAAGCTATCAATCAGTCGTGATCTTACGTCATTTAAGGTGCGAAAAACCTAGTCTGTTCAGTGGTACTTGAATCAGTCCCTTGGTAATAGACTTGGTGGCCTAGCCGAGTAGTTGCTGGGCCTCCCGTCTGAGAAGTTGATATTGATCACTCTGACTATCTTTTTGGGCGCAAACCTTTAAAAGATCATCAATAAAATAAGCCAGTGCACGGCCTTCAATCCGTTTGATGAGTTGCTGCTGCGACTCACTCAACATGTGGTACATACTCGCTGCGCCAAAATCACCAAATAGCACATTGGCCTGCTCATCGACCAAGGTGTTGTGGGCATAGAGATCGCCGTGACAAACCTGAGCTGCATGCAAATGCGCAAACACTCCTCGCATCTGTTCTATGACCTTTGCGATTTTCTCTATCGATAAAGTGAAATCGGCCGGAAAGGTGTCGCGGGTGCAGCTGTCTAAACTCGGCGGTAATCCCAAGTTGTGAAACTGCGCCGGAATCAAACGCATCACCAGGGCTAGGTAGTCGACTTCCTTAACCTGCGCCAGCGAGCTGACCAGATTGGGATGACTGCCCACTTTTAAACAGGCTTGCATTTCATCTTCGGGATAGCCGTCGCTGGTCACTTTGCCTTTAAACACTTTTACGGCGATATCGTTTGGAAACTCGGTCTGAGGCTCTGTCCACGTCGCCTTGGAAATAATCCCAGATGCGCCTTGCCCAAGTACATTCTCCACGTGGTAACTCGATGAGGATATTAGCGGCACAGACTGCAGGCTATCACTGCAGCGACTGAAAGGGTTGCCCGAAAACGCGATCCACGCCAGTTTAGGCAGGCTGGAGACTTGCGCTGGAAAGGCGCTGAGTTGGTTGGCAGAAATACGCAGTAATTCCAAGTTTTTGCACTGACGTAGAGATTCCGGAAGTTCACGGAGTCTATTCCCTGCCAGTAGTAATTTTTGTAAGTGTGGTCGCTTGCCCAGCGCTTCTGGTAGAGACTCCATGTGGTTGTCGGTTAGGGTCAGCCACCGCAGCTTGGCTGGCAGCGAGCTAGCCGACACAGTGTGTATCTTATTGGCTTTAAAGCCCACCATCTCCAAATTCTCACATTCCCCCAGTACATCTGGCAGAACGGTAAACTGGTTATTTGAGGCAAAGATAATTTTCAGTTTTTTAAGTTGCGCGATTGACGCCGGCAGTGTCGTCAATTGATTGTTAGATAGGTCAAGAATTTCTAGGCTATCTGCAAGCGACAAAATCTCAAGCGGAAATTCACGCAAATCTGCTGCCAAGCTTAGGCGCTGAATACCGGCTAATTCGCCGGACTGAAGCTGTGCAAGTGTGTGCATAAAATCTATTTCTAGGGAGGTTTTTTAGAAGGGCGCTAGTTTACTGATGTTGTGGGCAAAAAGATAAATTTGCCGGCTCTTTAAGGCAGGCGCTGATGGTGTGATTCTGATTGGCCATCTGCGGCGTATATAACAGGGCGGTATTAAAGGTCTTTGATATACTAGGCTACTTTGATTCAAGCCCTTGTGGCGGGGGCGGCTATTTGCGGTGTTAAACTGAGGCCCGCCTTTCTTTTAAGTCAGCCGCAAAGGCGCTCGCGATACTTTATCTCCCCTAGGCTTAGGAAAATTTCTTATGAATGCTGAGAATTTGGCCATTATATCGGCCGGTGTATTTTTTCTTACCGGTCTCCTTACTGGGGTGTGGAAATACCAACAAATAATGACGTCAGAAGATAGTAGTGCGCACCCCTATGTGGATATTTGCCATAGAGCGTCTCTGCTGTACGCTTTTGCGGCAATATTATTGGCAAAGTTTGCAGAGGTAAGCCAGCTTTCAAATAGAGTTGAGTTAATTTCTGTGGGCGTGGTGGTGTTTTATTTTGCTACAGCGATTACCACATATCTTGTTCATGGCTTATTGAAAGACACCGACAATCAATTAAAGTCACCCCACGCCATGGGCCGGTTAACAATCTCATCAAGGATGATTTCACTGTATATGTGGACCTTGATAGCCGCAGAGATTGGTGGCTTTCTAGTGCTTTTCTACGGTGTTCTTATTGCGATATTGTAGTTGCCTAGGCTTATTTTCATTTAAACCATGAAATAACGCTCTTCTTAAAAATTATTGTTTTTGCGGGCTGGTCAAAAAGGTGTTCTGTGGGTGCTATAGTCTCTTAATCGCACCGTGAGGATATGAGTTTCCCTGCGGTCAGCGCTCCTATATTTCGGCTCTTTACACGTTTGAGTAATGTATTCGATTTCTTTGTTTCGTGGGCGACACTCCGGTTACGATTCAACAGATTAGGACCTTGCCTTAGTCGTTTGAATACCACAGGTGTTGCCGTACATCTCTAATGACCTTTTTGTTTCTGTGAGGCTTATGCATGACCACTTACATTCACGCTGATTTTGAACAGCGTATTGTTATTCGACCAGAGGACTATTGCTGGGTCGATTCCCCCATGCCCGGTGTCGAACGCATGATGCTCGACAGAATCGGCGATGAAGTCGCTAGAGCCACGTCGATTGTTAGATATGCGCCATTCAGCGAGTTCTCACCACACCTCCATTCAGGTGGTGAAGAGTTTTTGGTGCTAGATGGGGTTTTCGCAGACGAGTATCAGGACTATCCCAAGGGCAGCTATGTGCGTAACCCGATTGGAACCTCACACAAACCCAGCATAGGAAAAGATGGCGCAACTATTTTCGTCAAACTACAGCAGTTTAGTAAAGCTGACACCGAGCAGAAGGTGATTGATACGCACACAGCGTCTTGGCGGCAGGGTCTTGTTGGCGGGCTAACCGTCATGCCATTACATGAATTTGAAGGCGAACACGTAGCCTTAGTAAAGTGGGCGCCCAATACACAATTTAGTACTCACCAGCATTGGGGTGGCGAAGAGATTTTTGTTATAGAGGGCACTTTTCACGACGAGCACGGCGCTTACCCAAAAGGCTCTTGGTTGCGTAGCCCCCATCTGAGTAGGCATACGCCGTTTACAAAAGAAGACGGTGCACTTATTTATGTTAAGACTGGGCACTTGAATCTGTAGTAATACCAAGACGCTTATTGATAACAACTGTCTTGGACGGAGTCGGCGTAGTGCTGATGAACCCTAGCGTGACATGAGGCCAGGCGTTTGAATGTGGCTTTTGAGCTGACTAGCTAAACAGACTAAATGCCCGCTAAATTGACGGTGCCAGGCTGGGGCTGAATCAATAGCGCGCGGAAATCATCCGGTATAGTAACTTTCTTATGTTCATTCGCGGTCACCATCACGTAGACGATTTTTGCGCTGGCAATTTCTCGCTGTGTTTCTACGTCGGTGAACTGCAATTCAATGGTATATGATGTCCTTCCCAGTTTAATGTCTGTAATGCTAATAGCGACCACATCGTCGAAGGTGCAGGGTGACTTCCACTCTATTAATAAAGACACCACCTGACTATCAAGCCCCATATCAAGCATATCCTGATAGCTGCCGAAGGCTCGCCGATAAAACTCAGTTACCGCAACGTCGACGTATTCGCCGTAGCGAGCATTAAACATAACGCCTTGGGCATCGCAGTCGGAATAGCGAATTCTAACCAGTACTTTAAATGGGTCTTGCAAGGTCACTTCTCCGGAAATCTAGTTCGTTTTTTAAAGTGAAAAATCTTGGGCAGTGCTAAGCAATAGATTCCCTTAATCAATCATTTTTTTGCGTTTTGAAAGGCACCGAAAGTTGCGACCACCAGCTGGCTGGAATGGAATCATTTTTGATTCCCAGGCGCTCTGGGCCAGATCTTGTCGCATCACGGAATCGGGTGCCAAACACCACATCCCAAAACAGAAAGTTACTACCGTAATTATGATTTGCCTCAGACACATCCTGTGAATGATGCCAGCGATGCATTTCGCCAACGCTGAAGACCCAAGTTAACGGGCCGAGTTTAAAGTTGATATTTGCATGCTGGAACAGGCCAATGAGGGAGTTCGCCAAGCCTACCAGTGCCAACACTTCTGCGCTTGCACCGGCCAGTGCCAGCGGCACCGCGTTGATAACACCGCGAAACACCACTTCGCCAAAATGGGCTCGCGTTGCATTGAGCCAGTACAATCTTTTTGGGTTGTGATGAATGGCATGAAAACGCCATAAGAAAGGCACTTCGTGTAGCCAGCGATGAGGCCAATAGTCGAAAAACTCCACGACTAAGCAAGCCAATAGAAACTGAGCGAGCAATGGCCACTCTGAGGGCCATAGACCTATGCCCAAGGCATTCGACAACATAGCGCCGCCCACTACAACCCCGGCAGCGACCAAGGGCTGCACCAGTGCGTTGATGCCAAAGTAGCTAGGTAAATACAGTAAGTCTGTTCGCAGGTCGCCCTGCCCTTGATTCCACTCTTTACGGTAGGGAAGTAAGCGCTCCAATGTCACCACCAGCACTAGGCTTGTTAATGTTCCGATCCCAGCGACCAGACTCGGCGCATGGCCGGCGTCGATAGCCCAAACTGCGCCAAGCAGCACGGCGGCAACTGTCACCGGAAAGATAGACCATGAAATAACATCAAGCGCTTTCATCGATTACTCACTGTAGCTTTTATTCCCCATAGAATACGGTAGTTTGAATGCGGGTTGAATAGTCTTTGATTTTGCGTCATTTAAGACTGAAATTTGCAAGATAGTTTGAATGTAGTGGCATAGTGAATTTGGCCACCTGATCAGAGGTGATATGATCGCCTCTAGTGTTACAGTAGCGGTCATTCGCTGAAACTATCAAACTCGCATTCAGCAGCATGGCTTCTCACTAATTCTGGTGGAATTCACTTAAGCAATTGATTTTTATTGAGTAGTGATTATGCTCATTGTTAAGGGATTCCACATCAAATGCAGGATGCACACAAATAAAAAACTTCAGGCATACTACTACCCTGATTTAAATAGAATTATCTTGCTTAATCACCTCAAAGCTTAGACTCGCTATGTTCACGAGTTATACATCGCAACGCATTTGAACTTACTGTTAGATGCCAAGGCTAGCTATATGAGAATCGGAGAGCTTGCTGGAGAAGCTAGGGTATCGGTCGAAACCGTTCGGTATTACCAGCGAAGGGACTTATTGGATATTCCAGAGCGTCCATATGGCGAAAATCGTATTTATGTTTCTGAGCATCTGGACAGGCTTCGCTTTATTAAACGAGCCCAAGCTTTAGGTTTTTCGCTTTCTGAAGTTGAATCACTGCTTAGCCTTTCTGCCTCCAGTTGTGCTGAAGCGGAGCAATTAGCGAATCGTAAGCTTATATTGGTTAATGAAAAATTAGCTGACCTTTCTCGAATCCAGTCGGTATTAGAGCGAGCTGTTGCAGGTTGCCGGTCAACCCAACCTTATGAGGGGTGCCCAATCATCGAAAGTTTAATTGATCCCAAGGCTTGAAGCCGTACCTAGGTACGGACTCTATACTGACTCCGTTCTAATACGTGAGGTCAGCCTTGAGCGAATATGAAAAACTCTCTAGATTCAATCGGTGGAATTGGAAGTGTAATTTCAGCGGTACCCGCCGCAGCTCCTTGCTGCCTTCCATTCTTAGCATCAGTCGCGGGCGCTGTTGGCCTTAGCTCACTTTTGCCATATTCAGGATACATCATTTATTTCGTACAGGCGTTTGCTGTTATTGCTGCTGTCGGTGCACTCTTATCGTTCAAAAAACACCATAGGGCTATGCCTTTAACGCTAACAATCATAAGTGTCCTGGCACTCATTTACGCTTATAACGTATCACTGGTCGCGTGGCTTTTGTATGCTGGTTTAGGTGGCCTGGTTGTTGCCGCCATTTGGAATACCATTGAGTTAAAAAGGTGCAATCAATGCCAAACACCAGCGTAGTGCTTCAATCCACAATTCAGTGTCCTCACTGTGGCCATACCCAAAACGAAACAATGCCAACGGATGCCTGCCAGTATTTCTATGATTGCGAGAACTGTAAGAAAGTACTCAAACCAAACGCAGGAGATTGCTGTGTGTTTTGTAGTTTTGGCACTGTAAAGTGTCCTCCAATACAAGAAGGCGAGTGTTGTGGCTAATGGCATCTAATCGGGTAGCCGAGGGCCTCTAAACCTCAGCCCCCACAACACCCTGCATGCAGGTCATCACGCGTCCGCTTATTACCAGATCAGGATGCGGCCCGAAGATGCTGGGTGTGTTTGGCTCTAGCGTCACATTAGCGGACATACAAAAACCGCGCTCTGCTCCCTGAAGTGCCTTCTGGATTCAATTTTGATACGCTTTAGGGACTGATAACACTCAGGGATGACACCAAGCTCAACTCATGCAAACTCACATCCGTACTTTGTTTAATGGTTCTTGCTTCACTAACGCAAGCCGCTAATGAGCCGAGGCGTGATGACTACTCCGTTGAAGATATTACTGCGAGGTATTGCGACGAGCAGTTTGCAAATATATCCGAGCTAATTTGATCGATTACGCCAATTTCATCGGTGGACAAATCTTTACGCGCACACTTGGGCTAGTAGGTCGTTTAGCTTCAGCAATTATGAATTTCCAGATGAGTACGATTTCTACGGTGATGTTGGGGGCAGGCGGAATTGTTTATGAAAAATGAATTTAGCGCAACGCATGTATATAAGACGAGTAGCACGATTGGTGGGACGATATTTATTGCCTTCATGGCGGCTTACTATAATGAGAGTATAAATTATATTTTTCT
Organism: Zhongshania sp. R06B22; assembly: GCF_040892595.1. NCBI lineage: Bacteria > Pseudomonadati > Pseudomonadota > Gammaproteobacteria > Cellvibrionales > Spongiibacteraceae > Zhongshania > Zhongshania arctica. Next base: position 914,305 of record NZ_JBFRYB010000001.1, read on the forward strand.
TGGAGGATTGACTGTTTTTTTGATTTGTTTATTTGAGCCAGGGCTTAGATTTATTTTCCAGATGAATAGAGTTGCTTTGATATCTTTTGGTGTTGCCTATGTCGCTCAGATTGTTATATCTGTTTGTATAGTAAAAATGGGGATAGCCTTAAACGATTGGTTAAAACTTTTGATACCATTAATACAGGGGGGCATCATGTTTTTGTTAGTATTTTGGATGTATAGGCCTAAGATATTAGAGGCCTATGGGTGGGAATCAAAGTAGCCGGAAATAGAAGGCATCATGGATCGGCAGGGTCGGGGTCACCAGGATCGCCAGCAGCACAAGTTGGGTCAGGATTTATGAATTAGGCAGTGTTTGGCTCTAGCGTCACAATAGTGGTCAGTCGCTGAAGCGGTTAAACTCGTATTCAGCAGCATGGCGCTCACTAATTTTGGTGGAATTCACTTAAGTAATTGATTTTTATTGAGAAGTGATTATGCTCAGGGTAAAAGGATTTCACATCAAATGCAGGATGCACGCAAATGAAAAAATCATTTCAGACTTACTATCACCCTGATTCAAATAGAATTATCCTGCTTAATCACCGCAAAGCTTCGACTTGTCATGTACACGAGTTATAAAGCGCAACGCATTTGAATTTCCTGTTAGCACTACAAGGATATATCGCACATGTCGTCAGTTTTTCTAAGTCATAACTCCAAAGATAAGCCTTGGGTGAGGAATCTAGCGGAACGTTTAATTGCGGATGAAGTGATAGTTTGGCTTGATGAAGCAGAAATAAATATAGGGGATTCTTTAATCGAAAAAATATCAGCTGGAATCCACGATATGAGGTTCGTTGCAGCGATTATATCTAAGAACTCGGTCGAATCTAGCTGGGTACAAAAAGAAATAAGTATTGCTATGTCGAAAGAAATATCTGGGCGAGAAGTTACAGTGCTTCCTTTAGTTATTGATAATTGTGATCTGCCTACTTCTCTTTCAGATAAACTATATGCTGACTTTACCAATCCAAATGAATTTGAAATCTCTTATTCAAAACTATTAAGAGCATTAGGAGTTGAAGAAACGCCTAAAGCCATCAAGCAACAAAAATCTTCTCAACCCAAGCAAAGTAAACCTCAATCTTTACCAGGTGATGTTCCGCACGAACAAGAAATTAAAATTGTTGGTATTGTAAAAGAGAGAACTAAGCAAGATAGAGAATACTCTGGCTTGCAAGATTATTATTTACAACTATCCAAAACTCCATCAAGAGACTGGGTGCACTTTTTTGACCAGTCTAGAGGTTTTGCCCGCCACTCAATGTGGCGTAGAGCTTGGATTGAAGGCGATTGTATTGTCGTTAAATGTGCACTTGATGAGTTAAACCGTTATCATTTAAAAGATCTAAAGCACGATGTTGCAGAAGCAAATCGAGAGTTAGAAAAACATATAGACGAATACAATGCTAATTCTCGCATTCAAGCAGAGCTGGAAGAAGCTAAAAGAATTGAACGTGATAAGCATCTGGATGATTTAGATTTTAGCTAATGATACAAGCAGCGCTAACAAACATATCAAATCGACTCCAAAAAGCAGCCGCCTTTGCCGCAGGCGTTAGCACCTCGACGTATACGATACTCCGAGACCATCGAAAGTAGGGGAAGTAAAAATTGTTTGAGCATATCAAGAAGAGAATTATTAAAGGGCTCATTGAAGAAATAACCTGCTTAGACGCGACAGGAATAGAGCTGGTTGGTCATAATTATATTTCACAGCGCGAAAACCAACCTCTCATTCATCATGGTCTAAATAAGGATTACATGCCTTCCGGCTATACAGTAGATACATTTTCTGATGATTCTTCGATTGTCGGAGAATACAGTGCTGAGAAAGGCTACTTTGATTATTCGGGGACCAAAGAGGCCCCTGTTTATTCGAAAATCAACAAAGATATTGCTCATGCATTGGGGCATAAAGGCGAGTCAGACCCAGAAAAGATATACCTCATTAGTAATCAAGAAGAGAACCCATCTTTTCGTTCAAAGTTTAATTCTACACAGATTGGCCAAGAACACGCGGATCGTCTAATAATAATTGATGCAAGAGAGCTTGCAAAAGGTGTGTATGAGCAATCAATAACTAATCCGACTGTAGCCGATTTTTACAAACAATATTTTCCAGCATTTTCTCAAAATATGGATAACTATGAGTACTTTGGAAAATTGCCGAATTCTTGTGAAGGACATGTAAAAGCAGATGAGATAATTGGCGTCATTAGCAATCACTTCGAAAGCGGAAATGCTGTTTGCATACTTTATGGAGTTAGCGGATCAGGGAAGACTCAGTCCGCTATTGATTTCGTTAGACGAAATAATGGTGTTTTTCCAAATTACATATGGATTGGAGGTGAGGATTGGAATTCCGACTCCTCGCTGTGTTCTGTTCAAAGAAGTAGAGGTGGGGCACCGGTTAATGTAGCTGGATTATTTAATGCTGAGAAATCCATCCTTGTTATTGATAATTATACAGCAGGTCTTGAAGAAAGTAACTTCGAAGAACTTAGGGCTGGATTTGAAAAAGGAGGTGTCGTTCTAGTTACTTCGCAAATCTCAGTTCCGCAAAGTTCAGTATATCTATCTATTCCACAGCTTTCGATAGACAGCGCTTTTGCTCTACTAGGAGAAACCGCACAGTCAGCCTCTGACTTATGTAAGGAATTTATATCAAGATGCCGTTTCTCTCCACTAATTCTCTCAATGACCAAAAAGCTATGCCATGACCAAGGGATCGATAAAGAAATTATTTATAGAGAAATTCTAGATGATCCAGAATTAGTTGACGACTCTAGCGGCGCTTCAATTGTCAAAAAAATTCTAACTGGGCTGCCAGATAGCTCTCTTAGTGCATTAAAACAAATCGCTAATTCAGGTAAAAATTACCATGACATTGAGTTTTTGAGGCATTTCATAGGCGCCCTAAAATGTAATTCTCTTCAAAAACTATCCATTCTTGCGCCTGAGAACACAACCGGTGTGCTACGTCTTCATGACCTTATTTCAATTGCTGCTCAGGATGGCGTCGATAGCTCGTCTATTATTGCATCGATTGAAGATTACATATCATTGAAGTCCGGAGATATGACACCAAGTGTGCTTCGACAGATACATTTGTGTTCCGATATTATTTACGATGAGCATTTACGGCGTGGTGGCTCTAGGGATATTGACTGGCTCCATTACTCATTGCTGCAGCTAGAAGGGGATAAAAAAATTGCGCTTCATGAAGAGCTGTTTGATATCGATTTCAACAAGAGTGATAGCTTACCAAAGATTAAGAGTGTAATTGATGCGAAGGAAATCCACTCGTATACGATTACTGATAACAACGCGAGGAAAGACTACTATGCCGTCTGTGCCAACAGGTATAACGAGCTCTTAAAGGATGGTGTACCGGAAGATATTCAACTAGAGCTTCTTCATCATGCGGGTAAATCTCTTAGGCGTTCAGGGAAGTATGCGGAAGCCCTAGAGTCATTCAATCAATTACTAGAGCTAAAACCTAGTTGGCATGCAACTTATGGGCAAATCGCTCATTTAGGAACTCAAAATGGAGTCGATAGAGATGTAAAAGACGCTGGCGAACAAGCTATGCGAGTACTTTTGGGCTTTATACAAGATGAATTATTTTCAGTCCCCCTTCGAGTTTCATTAGCTGCTCTTGCCAGATTAAGATCGTATAAAGAGATTGTTCGAGAAATCAATGATCAGCAAGAACTAGTCAAAAAACTGGCTGATGTGATATCTATATCTGCTTTAGAAGGACTGGATCAATTTTATGAGGCATTCGTCTCTTTTACATCAATGTTCGGATACAAGCATAGCCGTACATGCGTTAGTATCGCAGAATCAATACCAGAATTGATAGCTATCCCGCCGAATCAAGTCGAGAACAAGCAATGGGTAAGTGCATGCGAAGCCCTAACTAATTCATCAGTAGCAGCAGGTCGCGAATCTAACGAAAGACTTGCCAAACTTTTAATTGATTCGGCTTTATCATTTGCAAACGAGATTAGTGATAGCAAACATCTTCGCTCATATGATGCTAGATGTGTCGCAAAGACATATAACATTGGGCATCAGCCAAATAAAGCTTTAATAGCAATCACAAAAGTTCCAGACGAAGATGTAAACCATTGGCTGTTATATGAGAAATCCAAAGCATACTTAGAGTTGGGGAAAGGCCACTACGAAGAAGCATTGGCTAGCGCTAAAGAGTGTTTTGAATCAGCAAGAAAAGATCAAAACGCGCAAGCGAGAATCTCTATCTATCACGATCTGCTTAGCCGTTGCTATATGCAGCTCGATGATCATGATAATTCAATTAGAGAGCTTCGTGAAGCAATCGAAAATTGCTCTAATGAAACATATAGGGCAGAGTTGGAGGTTAAGCTTGCGGATATAACCCAGTGCTAACAAGGCGCTTCTGTCGGACAAATTTTCCGCTACACTCAAAATTTGCCGCAGAGCGCGGCGTTAGTTGCCCACGGATATTGAGTAATGGATGAAAAATTAGAATTAATTATCAGCTACCTTAACAAAGTGAAAACACGTTGTACTTACGGTGTTGTAGCAGAAATAATTGGCACCAACTCGCAGTCTGTTGGCAAGCATCTCGGTGAGCGTCGCCCAGAAGTCTCCTGGGTAGTTAATGCCAGCACAGGAGACCCAACAGGTTACTCAGGCTCAGAAAAGCACCCAGAACTGTACCGCACTGATCGTATTATCGAGTCGGCAGACGTGTTACGGAGAAATATCGGTGTATAAGGCAACTAACAATGCGCGGCAGTACGCCCCTTCGGGGCCGGACGCGCAAACAACCGCGCGCCGCTGCGCTTTGGGTTAAAGTCGTAGATAAGCATACGACTTTCATCAAAATACGTATTTTTGACCGTCTGCTTATTACCCAGGCTGTGTGAAAACGCCTACGACCAAATTAATCACGCAGCGCTACGTAAAATGTGTATTTGATTGGTTAGAAAACTTGGTCAGATTTTGATGTAAGACACATATTCACATCAGTTCTTGTCTAAATTATGAATTGAAAATAGTTTTCACACAGTCTGTACCAGAGCAGGACATGCGGCAGAGAAGGTTGCTAGAGCAAAGGTTCTGCGTCAGGTGGGCACCGTTGAATTTATAATCATCAACCTAACGATTAGCGATATAGGCAATCAGTAATCGCAGGTTCCTTGCTTCAATAAAATGGAGTAAAAGTCTCCTTGAGAGTTCGGGGCGAAGATTTTACATATATTCTGAAATAATACATACACGATTAATGCATAGAGGCAATATTGTGCGTGACCTACGGGCGCTAATAAGACCAATTATCGAATCGCGAGAGACACCTGCTGGTCGGGTGTTCGATTGGGTAATTCAATCAATGATTTTAGTATCGGTGGTGAGCTATACCATTGAGACGATGCCTGAGCGTTCAGAGGCATTTTATGCCGTGCTAAGAAGTATTGAAATATCACTGGTGGCGATATTTACGTGCGAATATTTTGTACGTTTATGGGTTGAAAAACGCCCGTGGAAATTCATCTTTAGCTTCTACGGATTGGTAGACCTGATCTCAATTTTGCCATTCTATTTGACTATGGGTGGGGATCTGCGGGCGCTACGTGCAATTAGGATGTTAAAGATTTTGCGTTACAGCCGCGCAATGAACCGTTTTCGTCTGGCTTTTATAGAAATCCGAGCTGAATTGGCGGTTTTTGGACTAGCGTCCTTGCTGGTTATTTACCTTGCAGCCGTTGGAATCTATATCTTTGAAAACCCAGCGCAGCCTGAAATATTTCGATCTGTGTTCGACGGAATCTGGTGGGCCGTAGCGACGCTGACTACGGTTGGATACGGGGATGTATACCCAATAACGACAGGTGGAAAGACTTTTACATTTCTCGTGCTAGCCGTAGGGCTAGGTGTTGTGGCAGTGCCGTCTGCCCTACTGGCGTCTTCGCTTTCACGCGTACGGGATAAAGACTGATTGGTTAAGGCCGGATAGCGAGCAAAGAGAACACTTAGATTGATGGCAATTCTATGATTGTGAGTGGTAAACATTAAGCATTCCTATACCCCATCCGCTTATTACCAATTGTAGCCCTTCATTCGATAGCTAAGCATTAGCCACAAACGCATCAAATACCAAGTTCTTAATGCCGTCAATTGAAGAGCGCCTCTTTTTTTTGCCTTTGCTATACCGGTGAGGTTATCGGCAGATAGCCGCACGGCCTTTCCAATTTGTGGGGTTGTCTAGGTCTTGGTAATCGGGCGGGGTTTTATTAACTCGTTGAAATTTATAATAAAAAAGCCGCGATATGCGGCTTTTTTATTAATTAAGAATATTTTCTCTAGTGATAGAATATTCTCTCTAGCGTTACTTCGGGGGATCACTTACATCACCAGCTCAACGCCCCACCAGTTTGATATTCAATAACCCGCGTTTCAAAAAAGTTTTTCTCTTTGCGCAAGTCCATGATTTCGCTCATCCATGGGAATGGGTTTTGCGAGCCGGGGAATTGTTCTTTTAGGCCGAGCTGGCACAGACGACGGTTGGCGATGAACTGGAGGTATTCTTCCATCATGCCAGCGTTCATGCCGAGTACACCGCGTGGCATTGAGTCGCGTGCGTATTCGATTTCTAGCTGCATGCCTTCAAGGATCATTTGGGTTACTTCGCCTTGGAATTTTTCGCTCCAGAGGTGTGGGTTTTCCAGTTTGATCTGGTTGATCATGTCGATGCCGAAGTTCAGGTGCATAGACTCGTCACGGAGTATGTACTGGAACTGTTCAGCGATGCCGGTCATTTTGTTGCGACGGCCCATAGACAGTATTTGGGTGAAGCCGCAGTAGAAGAAGATGCCTTCGGTGACGGCGTAGAAGCCGATCAGGTTACGCAGCAGTTCTTGGTCTGTTTCTGGGGTGCCGGTGTGGAAGTTCGGGTCGCCCAGGGCTTTGGTGTGCTGCAGGCTCCACGCCGCTTTTTTGGCGATAGAGGGAAGCTCGCGGTACATATTGAAGACTTCGGCCTCGTCCATGCCCAGTGACTCTACGCAATACTGGTAGGCGTGGGTGTGGATGGCTTCTTCAAAGGCTTGGCGTAGCAGATACTGGCGGCACTCTGGGTTGGTGATATGACGATAGACTGCCAATACCAGGTTGTTGGCGACGAGTGAGTCGGCGGTTGAGAAGTAACCTAGCGACCGCATGATGATACGGCGTTCATCGTCGGTCAGGCCTTCTGGGTTTTTCCAGCAGGCGATGTCGGCGGTCATATTTACTTCTTGAGGCATCCAGTGGTTGGCGCAGCCGTCGAGATATTTCTGCCAAGCCCAGTCGTATTTAAACGGCACTAACTGGTTTAGATCGAGATGGCAGTTGATGATGCGCTTGTCTTCTACGCGTAAGCGCGCGGCGCCCATTTCTAGTTCTTCTAAGCCGGCTGCAAGGTCTAGTTTGGCGATGGCAGCATTGGCTTTGTCGAGCACAGACTGGTCTGCAGCGCTGAGTACTTCTTCGCTGTTCATGGTGTTCAGCGCCGCGCTAACAACGGGCTCTGCTACTTTTGGTTCTTGGGGTTTTGCAGCCGGCGTGGTCGCGGGTGCTTCGTCTTTATCGAATTCGTCCCAACTTAGCATTTTATAACCTCGGTATTCTTGGTGTATGTCAGCGCTAATGTATGAGCGCTGTTTATCTTGCTGGCGCCCTTACTCTTTATAGAGGGGGCGCCGACTTTGCCTTATTGGCAGGCTTCGCAATCTGGCTCGTCCAGTGAACAGGCCTTTGGTAGTGGCGCTGCTTCTGGTTGAGCGGCAGACGCGGTGGCCGCTGCTTTGGGTGCCGCCTGCGACGATACCTTGTTCATTGAGCCTTGAGAAACCGTTGATTTCTCAGTGGAGCTGGCGGCCAATGCGCGGAGGTAGTAGGTGGTTTTTAGGCCACGGTACCATGCCATGCGGTAGGTGATGTCGAGCTTTTTGCCCGAAGCGCCAGCTATGTATAGGTTCAATGATTGGGCTTGATCCAACCACTTTTGGCGACGGCTTGCGGCGTCGACTAACCAGCGCGGTTCTACTTCAAACGCGGTGGCGTACAGTGCTTTAAGGTCGTCTGGAATACGGTCGATTTTGCTGACCGAGCCTTCGTAGTATTTCAGGTCGTTAACCATAACCGCGTCCCAAAGACCGCGTGCTTTCAGGTCTCTGAGGAGGTAGGGGTTAACTACAGTGAACTCGCCCGACAGATTCGATTTCACGTACAGGTTCTGATACGTGGGTTCGATAGACTGTGACACGCCAGTGATATTGGCGATGGTGGCGGTGGGCGCGATTGCCATGACGTTAGAGTTACGCATGCCCTGCGCTTTAACAACGGCGCGCAGGCTGTTCCAGTCTAGCGTCTGGCTTTGGTCTACTTCAATGTAGTCGGCACCGCGCTGGTCGATAAGCAGCTGCACAGAGTCGATGGGCAGAATGCCACGGCTCCACAGCGAACCTTCGTAGCTCTGGTAAGAGCCGCGTTCCACTGCCAAGTCGCTTGACGATTTAATGGCGTAGTAGCTGATGGCTTCCATTGAGCGGTCGGCAAATTCCACGGCTTCGTCAGACGAATAGGGAATGTGCTGCTTGTATAGTGCGTCTTGGAAACCCATCAAACCCAAACCGACAGGACGGTGTTTGAAATTGGAGTTTTTGGCTTGTGGCACGCTGTAATAGTTAATGTCGATAACGTTGTCTAGCATACGCACAGCAGTGGTAACGGTTTTTTCTAGCTTGGCTAAATCTAAGCCATTGTCACCGATATGCTGGGCAAGGTTTACCGAGCCTAGGTTGCAGACCGCGATTTCATCTTTGCTGGTGTTCAGGGTGATTTCTGTACACAGGTTTGATGAGTGAACGACGCCAACGTGTTGCTGTGGGCTGCGCAGGTTGCATGGGTCTTTAAAGGTGATCCATGGGTGGCCTGTTTCAAACAGCATAGACAGAATTTTGCGCCACAGGTCGGCCGCTTTTACGCGCTTGAATAATTTTAGCTCGCCGCTGCGGGTCATCGCTTCGTATTCTTCAAAGCGTGTTTCAAAGGCTTTGCCGTACAGGTCATGCAGATCTGGTACGTTATTGGGTGAGAACAACGTCCACTCGCCGTCTTGGAAAACCCGCTTCATGAACAAGTCAGGAATCCAGTTGGCAGTGTTCATGTCGTGGGTACGACGACGGTCATCACCGGTGTTTTTGCGCAACTCGAGGAATTCTTCAACGTCGATGTGCCAGCTTTCTAAATAAGCACACACCGCGCCTTTGCGTTTGCCGCCTTGGTTTACGGCAACAGCGGTGTCGTTAACCACTTTCAGGAAGGGTACAACACCTTGTGATTTACCGTTGGTGCCCTTGATGTAAGCACCTAGGCCGCGCACTGGCGTCCAGTCATTACCCAAGCCGCCGGCGAATTTAGACAGCATGGCATTGTCTTGAATAGCGCCGTAAATGCCGTGCAGATCGTCTGGCACAGTAGTGAGGTAGCAAGACGATAGCTGCGGGCGCAGGGTTCCGGCATTGAACAGCGTCGGCGTAGAGCTCATATAGTCGAACGAGCTAAGCAGGTCGTAGAACTCGATAGCGCGGGCATTGCGATCTTCTTCGTTCATTGCCAAACCCATAGCAACGCGCATAAAGAAGATTTGCGGCAATTCAATGCGTACTTCATTGCTGTGAATAAAGTAGCGGTCATACAAAGTTTGCAGGCCCAGATAATGGAACTGCATGTCGCGCTCTGGCTTGATGGCGGCGCCCAATGCAGCCACGTCGTATTCAGATTCTAGGCGTGGGTCTAGCAGCTCTAGCTCAGCGCCTTTGCGCAAATAAATAGGCAGCGCTTGGGGATAGTAAATGGTCATGTCGTGCTGGGTTGCGCTTTTGGCAACACCTAAAAAGTTCAGCGATTCAGCACGTAATTTGTCTAGCAGCAGGCGGGCAGTAACTAGGCTGTAGTTGTGTTCTTTTTCAACCATGGCGCGGGCGGTGATGACCAGCGAGGTGTTGACCTCGTCTTCTGGTACGCCGTTGTACAGGCTTTTTAGGGCTTCTTCTTGAACCGCGGCAGCCGAAACATCTTTCAGGCCTTCGCAGGCTTCTTGAACGATGAATTCTAGGCGACCCAGATCGAGCGGAGATTCGCTGCCATCAGCGTGCTTAACGCGAATGCTGGGGTGAACTTTTTCGCCAACAGGAGCCAGCTGGCTGCGTTCTTCAGCGCGGGCCGCGCGATACAAAACATAGCCGCGGGCGATTTTGTGTTCGCCGCTGCGCATTAGCGCCAGCTCGACTTGGTCTTGAATGTCTTCAATGTGCATTGTGCCGCCAGAGGGCATGCGGCGCTTGAACGTGGCGCTGACCTGATCGGTCAGTTTGGCAACGGTTTCATGAATGCGGGTAGAGGCGGCGGCATTGCCACCTTCTACTGCTAAAAAGGCCTTGGTGATAGCGACACTGATTTTGTCGTCGGTGTAAGCCACTACCGAACCGTTGCGCTTAATAACGCGCAATTGACCTGGTGCGGTGGCTTTTAATTCAGTGTCGTTACTGTTTTGTGGGGGTATGCCTGTGGCATTGGTGCTGCTGTCTTGTTGGGTTTGCATGATATCTCCGGGCCCTTGCTGATGTCCTTTAAACTGCGCTGCGGCAATCTTTTTACGTAGCCTCTTTTTTATCACCCGATGGTGGGTAGAGGTTTGATTATGAGCTGTAATAACTTTGAAACAGGGTTTCAGTGTGGATTGGTCGTCCATTGTTATTTTGTCTGGCCAAAACCCTATATATGGGGTTTAGCTAAAGCTGGCATACAAGATAATGCGGTTTGACTAAGTTCGCAAGCACTAGATGCTGTGTGTTTTCTGTGGATAAAGTGTCGATAAGTGGTGTGTAAAAGGGGTGTAAGCTGGCAGGCGCCCGCGAGGCGTGGGTTTCAGCAAGATTGGGGATTGCTAAAGAGCCAGCGCTGATCGGTAGACGGATTGTGAATAAAAACGGTTTTTTTATACTCGAAAAAATCAGGCGCTACCCTGTAGTAATTCTTCGCGGCTGAAGGCAATGAGGTGGTCGGCTTCGGTGTTGATTTGTACGGTTTCATTTATGGCGTAATTGCGGTGACTTGGCAGTAGTGCTTCTACTCGACTGCCAGTGGGCAGGCTTAGTGTATAGAGGGTGGCGCTGCCGGAGAATACCTTTTCTACGACGGTGGCGGTAATGCCGCCAAAATCACTGAGCACAATATCGTCGGGGCGCAGCAGGATCTCAACCGGGGTGCCGGGTGGCCAGTGATAGGCGCGGTTTCCCATTAGAGTGCCAAACTCGGTGGTGACGGTGTTGGCTTCGCTGCCTATGACTCCGGGTAAAAAGCAGCCTTCGCCGATAAAGTCGGCAACGGTGCGATTACTGGGTTCGTGATAGAGATTAAAGGGGATGTCCCACTGTTGAAGCTTGCCGCCATGGAGCAGCCCAATTTGGTCGCTAAAGGCGAAGGCTTCCTGTTGATCGTGGGTCACCAAGATGGCGCTGATACGCAGTTCTTTGAGTATGTCGCGCACTTCAAGACTGAGGCGCTTGCGCAGCTCGGTATCTAAATTTGAAAAGGGTTCATCTAATAGCAGTAAGTCTGGGCTGGGGGCTAGGGCCCTTGCCAGTGCCACGCGCTGTTGTTGGCCGCCAGATAATTCGTGGGGATAGCGGTGGGCAATGCCTTCAAGTCGCACCAGTTCCAGCAAGCGTTTTACGGCGCTGTTTTGCTCGCGTTCATTTTGTTTGCGCAGGCCAAAGCGGATATTGTCCTTAACGCTAAGATGGGGGAATAAGGCGTAGTCTTGAAACACCATGCCGATATTGCGCTGTTCGGGGCCGACTAATTTACCGGGCTGGCTCAGGCAGTGATCGCGCAAAATAACTTTGCCGTGGGTAAGTGGCTGAAAGCCGGCTATGGCCCTAAGAATAGTGGTTTTACCGCAGCCGCTGGGGCCGAGTAAGCTACAAATGTCGCCATCATTGACGTGAAAGCTCACCTTATCGACGACGATATCGCTTTGATACTGGCATTGAATTTCTTGAACTTGCAGCAATGTAAGGGCCTTGATAGTGAGGTCGGTGGTGATGGCTAGCCGATATCTTAAGCGATGTTGCTATGGCCGTGCATGCTAAAGCTTATCATTTCTATTCGCAAAATGGCGGGATTTTCTTGTGCGCAGCCAGCAGCGTTTGTGGCAGTGGGCTAGCTTTGATGCGGATTAGCTTTAGTAATGGAGTCGACAAACCATCCAGAGAATGAGGTCAGGTGGTTTGCCGCGAGCGCAGGCTTAGGCTGCCGCGTGATTAAGCAAGAATTCGAGCAGGGCTTTTTGAGCGTGCAGGCGATTCTCGGCTTCATCCCAAATAACGGTATTGGGGTCGTCCATCAAGTCCGCACTGATTTCCTCGCCGCGCTTGGCTGGCAGGCAGTGCATATACAGCGCGCCGGGGTTGGCTAAATCTACAAGTGTGCGGTTTAGCTGGTAGCCAGAGAGTTTGCGGCGGCGCTCGGCTTTTTCTTCTTCTTGGCCCATAGAGGCCCACACGTCTGTCACCAGAAGGTCTGAGTTGCGAGCGGCATCTACAGGGTCGCGCACTATTTCAACATGGTCTCCGGCAGCGGCGACTAGGTCGGCGCGGGGCTCAAAGCCCTCTGGGCAGGCGACCATTAATTTAAAGTCGAGCATCATGGCTGCTTTAATATAGGACTGGCACATATTATTGCCGTCGCCAATCCAGGCCACTTGTTTACCCTTCATGCTACCGCGATGTTCAACAAAGGTCTGAATGTCGGCCAGTAGCTGGCAGGGGTGGTAGTCGTCGGTCAGGGCATTGATAACTGGCACGCTAGAGTTAGCGGCAAAGCGTTCAATAATCTCGTGCTTAAAGGTGCGAATCATGACGATATCGCACATCGATGAAATAACCTTGCCGCTGTCTTCGATGGGCTCGCCGCGACCGAGTTGGGTGTCGCGTGGCGATAAGAAAATCGCGTGGCCACCCAAATGTGCCATACCGGCTTCAAAGGAAATGCGAGTACGGGTAGAGGCCTTTTCAAACACCATGCCTAAAACGTAATTAGGAAACTGAACGCTGGTTTTGCGGGCTTTATGCTCTTTTTTGAGTTCGATGGCGCGCTGAATTAGCTGCTCCAGTTCGGCTGGACTCAAATCCGTGAGGGTTAAAAAATGTCTTAAGGCCATTCGGCTACCTATACTGCTGAACCGGCATCACGCCGCGCTGCCCTGCTCTGCCCACGCTAAAATAAGCGGGCAAAGAATAGAGAGCAATTCATCAATTTCCTGTTGGTTAATAATTAGTGGTGGTAGTAAGCGTACCACCCGCTCTGACGTTACGTTGATCAGTAGACCTTTCTCCAGCGCTTGACCAACAAGTGCGGCGCAGGGGGTAGTTAACTCGATACCAACCATAAAGCCTTGGCCGCGGACTTCTTTTACGTGCGGCGCGTTGGCGAGCTGTTTCTTAAGGCCGGCCATTAAATAGCGGCCGTTTTCGGCAATCTGTTCAATCATATTGTTGCTGGTCAAGGTATTGACCACTGCGAGCCCTGCGGCGCAAACCAGAGGGTTGCCGCCAAACGTGGAGCCGTGATTGCCAGGCTGAAATAACGACGCGGCCTTACCGTGGGCGAGGCAGGCGCCAATTGGGACGCCGTTGCCTAGACCTTTTGCCGTTACTACCACGTCGGGCATGATGCCGGCGTGTTGATAAGCAAAATATTTGCCGGTACGGCCATTGCCGGTTTGTACTTCGTCTAGCATTAGCAGCCAGTCGTATTTGTCACACAGTGCCCGAAGCTGGGAAAGATATTCTGGTGGCAGGGTGTGAATGCCGCCTTCGCCTTGAATAGGTTCAATTAAAACGGCAGCAACGCTAGTGTTGTTGCGGGCGATAGTTTCCAGCGCCTCAATATCGCCAAACGGCGCGCGGATAAAGCCCCGCACTAGGGGTTCAAAGCCCACTTGAATTTTACGGTTGCTAGATGCGGTTAGCGTTGCCAGAGTCCGGCCGTGAAAGGCTTGCTCCATCACCACAACATGGGGAATTTCAATATTTCGATTATGACCATGCTTACGAGCGAGCTTGATAGCTGCTTCGTTGGCCTCGGCACCAGAGTTTGCGAAAAACACATTGTCCATGCCGCTGGCGGCGCATAGGGCTTCCGCCAATTGCTGTTGTTTTTCCACAGAGTATAAATTGGACGTGTGCAAAAGCTGGCCGGCCTGCGTTTGAATTGCTTCGGTGACGGCGGGATGCGAGTGACCTAAAGCATTGACGCCAATGCCACTAATACTATCTAGGTAGCGTTTACCTTCGGTATCGAACAGGCGTACACCTTCGCCCCGGACAAAAGTGACCGGTAGGCGTCCATAGGTGTTCATTAAAGCCGGTTGAGCCATCAATAGATCTCCGTGCGCTGCAATATCACTAAAGTGCGATAACAACGCAAAAAAAACAGTACAAAGGATTTAAAACGCAAAAAGGCAGCTAGAGCTGCCCAGTCAGACCCTCAATAATATAAGGAACGCCACCCGAATTCTAGGCCTTGGGGTGGGAAAAGCGCCTATCGCGATAATTTCTGTTCCAAAGGTTTAGCACGCTGTTTGGCCTCAGCGAGTAAACGACTGAGGTCATAGGGACATTAATAACAGCTGGGGCGACAACTTAGCCGCCCCAAACTGTTTCATAAAGTGCGGCTATTTGCTCGGCATTTGGAATAAGTGGGTTGTTTGCTGGTGAGCCGGAGCCTAGTGCTTGCTGCGCCATAGTGGGTATGGCCTGCTGCCACTGGGCTTTGCTAATACCGAAACTGGCGGGGGTGGGCACCTGCAAATCACTGCACAGTTGGCGCAGCGCGATGATCAGTTTTTGGTTTGCCAGCTCGTCGCTATCGCTGTTGCTGGCAAATTGCATGGTGCGGGCGCAGCTAGCATAGCGTGACGGCGCGCCGCTAATTGACCACGCGGTAATATCGGGCAGCAGCATGGCGTTGCTCATACCGTGCGGCACATGAAACAGCGCGCCAATGGGGCGACTCATGCCGTGAATGAGAGTGACTGATGCATTTGAGAACGCAATGCCGCCCTGAGTTGCGGCCAGCATCATGGCCTCTCTCGCTTCGCGATTGTCGGGTTCTTGGCATGCGGTGCGCAAATGTTTGGCGATGGCTGCCATGGATGCCAGCGCGATGGTGTCGGTGAAGGGGTTGGCGCGACGGCTCACATAGGCTTCTAGTGCATGGCAGAGACTATCAATACCGGTGTCGGCGGTTAGCCTGAGTGGCATGGTCATGGTGAGCTCAAAATCTACTAATGCTGCGACCGGCATGAGGCCAAGACCCATACACAGCATTTTCTCCTGGGTTTCTGTGTCGGTGATCACCGCCGCGCGGGTGGCTTCTGAGCCGGTGCCGGCTGTGGTGGGGATGGCAATAATAGGAAGGCCATCATCCAAGGTTTGCGGCACTTTATAGCAGCGTATTGGCTGGTCGCGGTTAGCCATGGCGGCGATGGTTTTGGCTGTATCTATGGAGCTGCCACCACCTAGGGCGACGACGCAGTCGTGTTCTCCCTGTTTCAATACCGCCAATCCCGCCGCAATAGCGTCTGTTGTCGGGTCGGGCACCACATCGGTAAATCGATTGTGAGTGAAGCCTTTTTCATTGAGCTGGGCCTCTAAGTTGTCTAGCCAGCCCAGGCTCACAATAAAGTCATCACTGACCAACAGAGGGTCTTTCAGACCGAGTTCATCTAGCACCTCGGGCAGCTGGCGGCTTACGCCAGCGCCAATACGCAGTATTCGAGGTAGGTTGATGTTGGCTGACATAGTCGAATTCTCTTTTTAATTAGCAGGATAGTTAAGCCTGAGTCGCTGCAAAATACAAATCGGACCTTAATTGCTGAAAAACATATGCATTAATACGGTGCATTACGTGGTTGATCTGCTATACAGGAGTGGCACTATTTCGGAACGCTGCGTGGTTTTGGCTTGTGATGTCGGCGTTCAGTCTGTGTGATTCAACATATATAAGAAGAAAAATAAAAACAGGGAGCAGGCAATGATAAATAAACCCAGGTTCAAACGTACTTTCCTCGGGATTTCGGTGGCGATGAGTTTTGCTGTTAGTGCGCCACTTAGCCAAGCAGAGTCTAGCCGTGTTATTGAAGAGGTGCTGGTTACCGCGCGTAAACAGTCTGAGACCTTGCAAAATGTGCCGTTCTCTATTGCGGCAATGACCGAGGATAAGTTGCAGCGAAGTGGCGCAACCGATATCGAGTCCATGGCCGCGAATGTGGCGGGCATTACTATTCAAAATCTTGGTCCGGGTCAGAGTCAGGTCGCTATTCGCGGCATTTCTGCAGGGCAAATTGTTCGTGACCAGCCAGGTGTAAAAGAGCAGGTTGGTGTTTATATGGATGAGTCAGTGATTTCGATGTCGCTGTTCACGCCAGACTTGGATTTTTATGATGTTAACCGGGTGGAAGTCTTGCGCGGCCCCCAGGGAACCTTGTTTGGTTCGGGCTCACTTGCCGGCACGGTTCGCTATATCACCAATCAGCCGGATGTGATGGCAATGAGCGGTTCAGTTCAGCTCGGTGGCGAAACCGTGGACGGGGGAAGTGAAGGCGGCAATGTGAAAGGCCATTGGAATGTCCCTTTAAGTGAGACTTTGGCGCTTAGAGTTGTCGGCTACCATCAGCAGTATGCGGGTTATATCGATGCCCATCAGCCCAATGGCAGCGTAAAAGACGATGTCAACGATGGGAGTCGGGAGGGCCTGCGTTTAGCGCTTAGTTTTCAACCCAGTGATGCGCTCACCATTACGCCTAAATTGGTCTATCAGTCCATTGAGATGAACGGCTTTAATCGCGAAGACGATTACAATCTGCTTGGCAACCCCTACACCACCAGTCGCACGCCACTGACTATTGGCGACTACGAGCAGTTTACCCAGCTGGAAGAAAAGTTTGAGGACGACTTTTTACTGCTGGATTTAACAATAAATTATGATTTGAATGAGAATTTATTGCTCACCTCAGTCAGCTCTTACACCGACCGCGATGTGCTGGTAGTGCGCGATGCCTCGTCGCTCAATGCCAGTGTTCTCGGCGGCTCGTTTGGCGAATCAGCGGCGGTATACGAATTAGATGCGCCATTGGTTGACGCGACCGAGGCTGAAGTGATGACCCAAGAGCTGCGCTTGAGTGGCTCGCAGGATAGCTTGCAGTGGGTCGCCGGTGTTTTTTATAGTGACGTTGAACGTCACTATGGCCAGTCACTACCGGTGAGTGGCTACGATGCTACTACCCGCACCGCCGCACCTGATTCTCAGGATCCCGGCGTAACAGCGGGTCGCAATGCGGTTGATGAATTGTATTATTCAGATATCCCCTATCAGCTTGAGCAGGTCGCGGTGTTTGGTGAGCTTTCCTATGACTTAAGTGAAAAAACCATGTTGGTGGTAGGTGCACGGTTCTTTGATTATGAGGAGACTCGGGTCTTAAGCTTTGATGGTCTTTATGCCGACAGCGTGTTGGACAAAAAGTCCAAAGTGTCTTCCGATGGGGTCTCGCCTAGGGTGATGTTGCGCTATGACGTTAGCGATGATGTGATGCTGAATGCCCAGGTCTCGAAGGGGTTTCGCCTTGGCGGGATTAACGACCCCGTGAACGCGACGCTTTGCACGCCGGCCGACGCGGCGACCTTCGGGGGCCGAGATGCCTTTGAAGATGAGACCCTGACAAACTATGAAGTGGGCAGCAAGCTGACCTTATTGGGTGGTAGTGCCACCTTGAATACGTCGTTATTTTATAGCGATATTAAGGATTTGCAGGCAACCGTCAATGCCGGTAGTTGCTCGTCACGCCTGATTTATAATGTGCCCAAGGCTCACAGTACCGGTATCGAGCTGGAGCTCTTGTCGCGACCCACCACGAATCTTGAGTTCAGTGTGTCGGCGAGCTACGTTAATACCGAGCTGGATTCAACGGTGACCTCAACCAATGGCGCTAATGTCACCACTGTCGTTGGCGGGATTCGCGAAGGCAATGAATTACCAACCGCGCCGGGCTTTGAGTTGGCGATATCTGCAAGCTATTACTTCCCCGTCACAGAGACATGGGAGGGTTATGCAAATGCCACCTACCAAAATATTGCTAAGCGCTATACCCAAATTGGCGATCAAGAAAATGGCGGCAAAGATAGTGTTGCGCTGCATGATGGTGCCAATATTGGTGGTCCTCTAACCCAGTCTAATTATGACTACGATCGCTCTTTAGAGGGTTATCAAATTGTCAATCTTCGCCTTGGTATGAAGAATGACAGCTGGGATACCGGGATATTTGTTCGGAATGCGGGAAATGAGCGCGCCGAGCTGTCCCTAGATACCGAGCGTGGTGGTCAGGCCAGAGTGAGTCATTATGTTAATCAGCCGCGGACAATTGGTTTTAATGCGCGCTATAGCTTCTAAGTAAGCACCGTAGTGACAAAATGGCCCTGCGGGGCCATTCTTGTTTTTGCATGATGGCTTTGGTGCTTGGTATCAGCGGGGATATTAGCGATACTTTCGGCTTTTACGCCCACACATATACTTACGCCCACACATATACTCAGGCACACGTTCCATGGCTGCATCTTCATCCTCATCAGCACTCCAGCTTGACCCGGTTAAGCTAGGTCTATTTGTTAGCCGGCTGGAGTCGGTGTGTGAAGAGATGGGCGCAGTCCTGCAACGTGCGGCGTTCTCACCAAATATAAAAGACCGCTTGGATTTCTCCTGTGCCATTTTTGATGCCCGTGGTGATCTGTGCGCGCAGGCGGCGCATATCCCTGTGCACCTTGGCAGTATGGCCTATGCGATGGCAGACATCGTCAGCGCCTGCGAGTGGCATGCGGGTGATATGGTCGTGGTTAATGACCCCTTTCTTGGTGGCACGCATTTGCCCGATGTTACGGTGATTGCTCCCGTCTTTGGCGAAGAGGACGACTTGCTGGCGTTTGTCGTAAACCGCGCCCACCACGCCGACATTGGCTCATCCACACCGGGTTCCATGCCCTTGTCTCAACATCTTGATGAAGAGGGTGTGGTTATTCCGCCAAGCTACTTGGTGCGTAATGGTGTCTTAGATTATGGGCTTTTGAATAGCTGGTTTGGCGAAGGTCAACACGGTGACTTTATTGCACAGGTCAGTGCCAATCGCAGTGGCTTATTGCGATTGACTGAGGTGATTTCGACGCTGCCGCTGGACTTTGGCGTCGCGGTAAATCAAGTTCAGGATTACGCCGAGGGCATTGCTCGGCGGCGTTTGGCAGAGCTGCCCCATGGCCGGTATCACTTTACTGATTACATGGATGACGATGGCTTTGGCAATTGTCATCTGCCAATCGTCGTTAGTATTGAGTTGGGAGCACTCGGTGTTGTCGTCGATTTTAGCGGCACCTCGGCGCAGGTCGTCGGCAATATTAACTGCCCACTATCAGTGGCGGCCGCTGCGGTGTATTACGTGTTTCGCTGTTTGATGCCCGATGAAGTGCCAGTGTGTATGGGCTTGTTTCGGCCCATAACATTATCAGCCCCTGAAGGCTGCTTAGTGAATGCGCAGCGCCCGGCCGCAGTGGCGGCGGGAAATGTGGAAACCTCAATGCGAATTACTGATGCAGTGCTGGGCGCTTTGGCGCAGGCGGTTCCTGATCTTATTCCAGCCGCTAGTCAGGGCAGTATGAATAATGTTGCGATGGGCGGCGTGGTGAACCCCTTGGGCGGGCGCGAGGTCTGGAATTACTATGAGACAATCGCAGGCGGAATGGGCGCACACGCCGACGGCCAGGGCCTGACGGCGGTACAAAGCCATATGACCAACACCCTAAATACCCCGATAGAAAGTTTGGAAATGCACTACCCGCTAAGGGTGCGGCGCTATGCTGTGCGTGCTCACTCAGGGGGTGGCGGTCGGCATCGCGGCGGCGACGGGGTAGTGCGCGAATTTGAGTTTTTGGCACCCACCCAATTCACCTTGCTGACTGAGCGCCGCTCGCTGGCGCCCTGGGGTCTTGCCGGTGGCGATGACGCTGAGCCGGGTCGAAATCTCTTTAATGGCGAGCGCCTGCCAGCCAAGGTCAGTATGCGCGCCAATAGCGGCGATGTTTTGACCATTGAAACACCCGGTGGCGGCGGCTGGGGAAAGGTTTAACAATAGGCGGGCATTACTTTTGCAACCGATATTGCTAGAATGGCGGCAACATTCTCCGGATAAGCGCTACTCTAATCAGGCCTTATCGTCGTTTTCAGACCAGCAGGTGATCCATGGACACTATCGAAGCAATCAAACAGCAAATTTCATCTAACCCCATTATCCTTTATATGAAAGGTTCTCCTAGCCAACCGCAGTGTGGTTTTTCTGCGCGCACATCCCAGGCCCTAATGGAATGTGGTGAGCGTTTTGCGTTTGTTGACGTTTTGGCTAATCCGGACATTCGCGCAAAAATGCCAGAATTCGCTAATTGGCCAACGTTTCCACAGTTGTGGGTTGCCGGCGAGTTAGTGGGCGGCTGCGATATTATTTGTGAGATGCATGAAAGTGGCGAGCTAAAAACATTGGTGCAAGAGACCTCTGCAGCGCAAGCAGCCGCTGAATAATATAAGTCTTCGTTTTTAAAAAGCCCGGTGGTGTTGCCACTGGGTTTTTTTTGCGCCGCTTAATCTAAATAAGAATGCTTTTCATTTAGCTTCGTGTTTGGTAGGATTCCGTCCGCTGTGCGTAATGAGGTGTATGGCTGAAAAAAACAAAATAAGTGGTTTTTAAAATCACAATGTCGAGTTGGAGAAGTAAACATGAAGAAAACCGCATTAGCATTGGCCATATGTGGGTTGCCGTTGGTCGTGAATGCAGCGTCAGCGCCAAGCCAAGAAGAAATGTGGCAGATTATTCAGCAGCAGCAAAAAGAGATTGAGCGTTTAAAGGCAGATCAAAAAGTTGCAGATAGCAAAATTAACGCCACCGCGGATGCTGTTGAAAAAACAGCGACTGTTGCCAGCTGGGCTAGCCGCACCACGATTGGCGGTTATGGTGAGCACCATTTCAATCACTTCAAGAATAAAGACGACCAAGTGGATGCACACCGTTTTGTGATCTATGTTGGCCATCAATTTAGCGACACCGTGCGTTTTTTCTCCGAAGTAGAGATTGAACACGGTTTCGTTGAAGACACCAGCGATGGCAGTGGCCCGGGCGAGCTTGAAATTGAGCAAGCCTACATCGCGTGGGACTTTACTCAAGGTCAGACCTTAACCATGGGTCAATTTTTGATCCCGGTCGGTATCATTAATGAAACCCATGAGCCTGATACCTTTTACGGCGTAGAGCGCAATAATGTAGAAAGCGCCATTATCCCTGCAACATGGTGGGAAACGGGCGCAATGCTGAGTGGCGAAATTTTGCCGGGCTTTAATTACAACCTTGCGGTACATAGCGGTTTAGCAATTGATCCTACTGGTAATGGCGCTGTGCGCGGCGGTCGCCAAAAGTCCGCTAAAGCAACAGCGGAAGATTTCGCCTATACCGGTCGTTTGGTTTACAACGCGATTTCTGGTCTTGAATTGGGCGCCACCTATCAATATCAAGCTGATGTGACACAGGGTGCCGCAGAGGGCGAAGCGACGTTTTATGAATTGCATGCGCGCTATCAAATTGCGAATTTGACCTTGACGGCCTTAACCGCTGAATGGGATATCGATGGTGCCACGTTTGCTGCCAATGGTAGTGATAAGCAAGAAGGCAGCTACATTGAGGCGTCTTACAAAATTACGCCAAAGCTCGGTGTGTTTGTTCGTCAAAGCCAATGGGACAACCTTGCAAGCAGCGCAGCCGATACTGAAATCGAACAGTTTGATGCCGGTATCAATTATTGGTTAACGCCCACGGTGGTTGTTAAGGCCGACTTTGCCGATCAAGTGAATGCTAAAGGCGATGCGGTTAATCTAGGCTTAGGTTGGAGCTTTTAATAAGTGGCTTCTTGCTGCATTAAACCAGGTCACCGCAGGTATAAGCCTGTGGTGATCTTGGTGTTTCTAGTGTCTGTTATGCTCCCAAATCTTGTGTTTGCTGGTAGCGGAAGCAGTGACGTGGCAGGGCAGTATCTTACGGTCGAAGAATTTTTGCAGCTGTCATTTGAGGGTCGTGCGGAACCAAGTCCGACGGTTTATTGGTTGCCGGCTGATGTAAAAGCGCGCATCAAATTGCTAAATGGTCGAGACTTTCCCCTGCTGCGTGTGCGTTATTGGTCTGTTAACGATGATACCGCCTGGATATTGGAAGAAATTGGTAAGGAGATGCCAATTACCATTGGCGTAGTGATTGATGGCCAATCCATGGCTGTTAAGCGCGTAGAAATTTTAGCCTTCAGAGAAAGTCGGGGGTGGGAGGTTCGCCATCCCTTTTTTACACGTCAATTTGATAATGTCGCTTTAAATAAAGATGACCGTCTTAGTGGCCACATCGATGGAATTACCGGTGCAACCTTGTCTGTGCGCGCTGTAAAGCATGTGGCACAAGTTGCACTTATCTTAGCAAGTGCGGTACAACGTGCGGCTGACATTGCTGCTTCGGAATAAGTTGTGAGCCCATTTCGCTATTTTAGAATGTTGTTACTGAGGTGGCATCGCCGTCTTGGCGTTGTGCTTTTGGTATTCATTGTGATGCTGGTCGTGACTGGTATTGCGATAAATCACAGCGCATCGTGGGGATTAGATAAATCCTTTGTGCAACAAACGTGGCTGTTAAATTACTACGGTATTTCCGAACCAGAGCTTCGCAGTTATCGCGATCAAAATGATTGGCTGGCTCAATCTGGCGCAAGTTTGTACTTAAACGAAAATCCAATTGGTTCTTGCGATGGGCTGCTGTTAGGCGCAGTTAAGCAAGGTGAAGACTGGCTGGTTTTGTGCGAAGGCCGACTTCAAGTATTTAATCTTCACGGCGCCCGCCTTGATGATATTAGTGAATCTTTAGGTCTGCCGCCGGCGGTAAGCGCGATAGCGGCGAACAATAACAATATATACCTGCGAACAAGCACGGCGACTATTCAGTTTGATCCCGCCCTTTTAACATTTACGTCGCTCGAAAATCCAATGCCGGAGGCTAAGTGGGCAGCCCAGCTCGCGCCGCCGCAGACATTGCGCGAGGTCTGGTTGAGCGCACATCGCGGCAACGGCGTGAACTGGGAACGGGTTTTATTAGATTTGCACAGTGGCAGATTGTTTGGTCCTGTCGGCGTGATCCTAACTGATATTGCAGCGGTATTATTGCTGTTGCTAGCGCTGAGCGGTGTCTGGGTGTGGGTGAGTAAGCCAGGTCGCTGGCGATAATTGACCGCGGGTGTCGTGAACCTGGATTTTTTAGTCAATGGTTTACGACTAGCCCCGTGCTCTGATGCCCCTTAAATAGTTGGTGCTGTTACGATGGAACAAAATCTATAGGGATGAAAGAGTTCTTCGGAGGGCTCTAAGACTTAATAAACTTGTATTGGAAAAAATTTCACCTATTTCTAAATCTACGGCGCTTCATAGTTGGAGCCAAATACGGTTGCTAATGCTGACTCGACCAGCATATCAGTGATTGCTGCATGATCAATTCCTGGTTTTTTAATGATCTGCATTCTCAGAGTTACAGCCAATATTGAGGTAAACACCACGAATACCGCTGATGGTAAATTAGTATTGGGGAGTTCGGAGTGGTGTTGTAAAGCATAGTTTCGAAATACATCAGTAAAATGACCTTCAATTTTTTCTGCGGCAACGCTGAGTCGTCGTTCAGCGTCTGAGCTTAGCAAGGCGCGTATAAGAAGTGGCTGTGAGCCAACGTAAAAAATAATGCTGGAGATGAGTACGCGGCTAAAGTCTCTAAATCCGCTGAGTATTTCACTGCCGGCCACCAAATCAAGTTGTTCTTTGATTTCTTCGGCTAATGTTAGTGAGACCGCGTCTAATAGTTGTTCTTTATTCTCGAAATACTGGTACATAGTGCCGACACTCACGCCGGTGCGATTGGCTACGGCCGATGTATTGAAGCCCTCAAGGCCATTCTCATTTAAGTGCTCGCGGGCCGCTTGCACGATATCTCTAACAATAAGTCTCGAGCGCTGTTGTTTTGGTTGGCGGCGCATAAATGTGAATGCTCCCTGCTGATAGTTGAATTATTTTACTCAGACTGCCTCTGCTCATAGTACAACATCATTGATATATATAGAGAAATTTATGATCGCTAAGGCGAATATTAGCTGAGTAATTCATTGAGATAGAATTTGCAGCTTATAATTTTGCATCTGCGCCGCCATGGAGGTCAATCGTTTAGGGACAGGCGCAATATGACTGCACACATCCCTCAATTAATATATCGAGCTGCGCAACTTCACTTAGATTGTCCTGCGCTTGAACTCCAAGGGCTAATAAGAACGTGGCAGCAGACCGGGTGTGTGCCGGTGGACTCCATAAAATCGGCGTAGCAGCGAATCAGAAGGTGGCTATTTTAGCCCTAAATAGCGCGTCGTATTTTGAATGCTTGTTTGCCGTTCCTGCAACCGGCGCACGGATCGTGCCGTTTATATACGTTGGGCAGTTGCCGAAATTGAATTTGCTATAAATGACTCTGAGAGTCAGACCTTGATTTTTGATCATACATTTTTGCCTGTGGTAGAAAAGATCCGCCAAGGTGGGGCAGGTATAGCTAATTATGTGTTTTTGGATGATGGAGGAGGCTGCCCGTCTTGGGCTATCTCCATGGAGAATTTACTCGGCTCATCAAAACCATACCTCGATTTAACTAGTAGTGATGAGAGCCTCGCCGGAATTTTCTATACCGGGGGTACAACTGGTCTTCCGAAGGGGGGTATGTTGCAACAAGCCGCTTTAACAAGCAGCGCCCTTTGCGTTGTTGCTGCTGTTGATGCTAATAGCGCTAGCGTTACGCTTCACGCTCCACCTATGTTCCATCTTGCAGATCTATTATCGTGTTTTGCGTATACGATGCTCGGTGCCAAACATGTGAAAGTCCCAATGTTTGAACCTCAGTCTGTGCTTACCTGCCATAAGCAGTGCCGGGTAACAGACTTGCTTTTAGTGCCCACAATGATTCAGTTACTCATGGATAACTCAGCCTTCAGAGAGCATGGTTTCTGTAAGGTCAATAATCTGCTTTATCGCGCTCCCCAATGCCAGAGGAGCTCTTATTTCGGATTTTAGGGCAGCACCCAAACGTAAGTTTAATCCAAGCGTTTAGTCAAACAGAGATGGCGCCAGTTATCAGTCTTCTTGTTGGAACAGACCACTCTCTGACGGCTGATAAAAACACTTACTACGGTCGGCTAGCCGCGCTGTACCTTCGGTCGGTGTTGTAATTTAAAGCGAGAACGTAGCTCTGCTTGAAGCTGGTCAAATCGGTGAAGTATCTGCTCGGGTCCTTGGGATTATGGCGGGCTATTGGCGTAGCTCCTCGGTTACGAAAGAGACCATCATAGATGGATGCTTGCATACCGGGGACGCCGCTTACATTGACGGGGATGGTACTTATTCATTGTTGATTGGATTAAGTGATGATTTTTACGGGTGGTGAAAATGTCTACTCGGTAGTAGTTTGAAAATGTAATGCCGATAATGCTAGGCGTCCAGCAAGTGGCAGTAATCGGTATTCCAGACTCCCTGTGGGGTGAGCGTGTACACGCCATCGTCGTGCTTGGTTCTAGCGCAAACTACACATCATCAGATCTTCTCGATCATTGTAAAAAACATATCGCAAGTTACAAATGTCCGAAATCCGTGGAATTTACCGATAAATCACTTCCTCTGTCCGGGCCGGTAAGTTTTTAAAGCATAAGTTACGTAACGTTTATATCGTTGGCGAGAAAGTTTGACATTGTCGATGATTTTTCAAAACGCGAATAAATGTTGAGTGGAGCGCCGAAACGCATTGATGGATAACAATTATATGCGGTAATTATAAATTTAACTTTTTGAATTTAAAGGTTTTTTATAGTTTAGGAAATGGCGAGTTTTTGGTGAGGAAAAAACTGAGTAGTCTGTATCTTCGATAATAACAAATTAGAAAGGTGTCTGTGTTGTTGAATGTTGAATCACTGGATAGTGGAGTAACTCATCTGGAACGGGATCCGATTGTGATCATCGGCGCTGGGTTTGGTGGGCTAGCAATGGCCAAACGTTTAATTGACCAAGGTATTGAAGACTTTCTTGTTTTTGAACGAGCCGATGAAGTCGGTGGTACCTGGCGTGATAACAATTATCCTGGTTGTGCATGTGATGTAGCCAGTAATCTGTACTCCTTTTCATTCGCGAAAAATCCTGATTGGACGCGCACCTATGGCAAGCAAAAGGAGATATTTGAATATCTTCGCGATGTCACAGAGAAGTTAAATCTACGTCAAAAAATTCGTTTTGGGCATGAGCTGCTGAGTGCCCGATGGGTTGAAGAGCGACTGGCGTGGTGTATTGAAACCCCCGTTGGTCACTTCTATGCTCGAGCGTTGATAACTGCTACCGGTCCTTTCGGAAGTCCAGTAATCCCAGTGTTGGAAGGACAAGACTTATTTGGTGGGAGCTACTTTCACAGCTTTAATTGGGATCACGATTACGACTTTAGCGGCAAGCGAGTGGCCGTTATTGGTACGGGCGCGACAGCCGCGCAGATTGTTCCGGAACTGCAAAAGAATGCAAAAAAAGTCAATGTCTTTCAGCGCACGCCAACGTGGATACTACCCCGGCTCGATTCCGAAACAAGCGCATTCAAGCGTGGAATATACAGGCGTATTCCGGTATTACAAAAGCTGGTTAGGGGCGTTTGGTATTCAGCCTATGAGGGTATTGTTGGCCTTCCCCAGTATGTTCATCCCATTTTTCTTGGTGGCTTTGAGGCGCTCGGGCGTTGGCATATTCGCCGCAATATTGATTGCTATGAATTACGATCGAAACTAACACCGGACTTTCGATTTAATTGTAAGCGGACTCTACTGAGTAATGCTTACTACTCATCGCTAAACGAACCAAATGTTGAGCTAATTACTGACGGCGTGGCCCGATTCTATGAAGACTGTATTGAGACAAATGAGGGCGATAAAATCGATGCTGATGTGGTGATATATGCAACTGGATTTGAAGTGCCCAACGATCAATTTAAACGCATATTTGGCTGTGATGGAAAAAGTCTGTCGTCGGTATTTAAAGACGATATGAGCGGTGCTTACCTTGGTACCTCAGTAAGTCGTTTCCCAAATATGTTCACGATGCTTGGCCCATTCTCGGCAGCAGGAAATCAATCAGCCATTTATATGTTGGAGTCTCAGGCTGAATACATAGCTATGGTGATGGCGGAGCTTGATAGAGACGAGATTGCCAGCATTGATGTGAAGCCTGCAGCACAGGCTCGATTTGTTGCTGATGTTCATAAAAAGAGCCAGCGAGTGAGTTGGGTTGCCGGAGGATGCAAGAGTTATTACCAGGATCAGAATGGCCAAAACCTGGGCTTATGGCCAGACTGGAGCTTCCGATATCGGCGGGCTTTGTCGTCATTTAGGCGTCAAGATTTTAATTGTGTGTACCGGAGTAATACGAAAGTAGCGCCTACCCAATACACACAGTCATCAAGTTCTGTGTGCTAGAGACAGGGGAGGTTTGATTTATGTATCGACTTCAAAACAAGACGGTTTTCATTACCGGGGCCGCACGAGGACTAGGCGCTTCAATAGCACGTAGGCTTCATCAGCTAGGTGCTAATGTAGCGTTAATTGGTTTAGAGCTGGAGTATATGGAAGCGACTTGCGCCGATCTGGGAAGCTGCTGTATTGCCATCGAGGCTGATGTCACTGATGCCCAATCCTTAGTTAATGCTGCCGAGGAGGTCAAACGCCGTTTAGGGCCGATTGATATCGCAGTAATGAACGCGGGAATACTGCATATCGGCAATTTCGATTGCGCTGATAGCGCAGGATTCGACCGAACTCTCACCGTAAATTTGCATGGCGTAATAAATAGCATCAGAGCTGTTTTACCACAGATCGTCAGCCAGCGTGGATACATTCTTAATGTCGCTTCAGTGGCAGCGGTAATAAACGGCCCCTTGGTTGGTGCCTACGCTGTAGCGAAAGCTGGGGTGGATGCATTGAGTAATAGTTTGCGTATTGAGCTCGCTCGCAAGGGCGTTTCAGTTGGGTGTGCGTATTTCGGTGCAATTGATACTGATCTTGTTCATGGATCAAGACAACATCCCGCCATGGCAAAGATGGAGGCGTCCTTGCCGAATTTTCTCGGTGCTGAGATTAGTGTCCATAAAGCTGTAGCGGTGATCGAAAATGCCATAACCAAGCGCTCGAGCCGAGTTTGGGCGCCAAACTGGATCTCTCTGATTTATGCATTTCGTGGTGTGTTGCAACCTATTGTGGAGTGGCGATATTCGGGTGGTAAGGATTTAGCTGAGGCATTAGATATCGCCGATAGTGAAGAGCAAAAAGGTGACCGTCATCAAAATTTTAAGCTTGGTGAGGCGGTAAATATATTGGTAGATAAGGCATAGTATTTTGATGGAGAGCGATATGACTGTACATAAAATAAAACCTCGCAGAATGGATTTTCAACTTGTTGGAGACGTCGATAGAGACTGGCTGGCAAATAATCCTTTCCTTACGCATTTTTTTACAGGTTTTGCTGCGCAATTCCCAGAGGGGGAGCGCTTTATGATTGATGCGGTTAAGCACTACCGCAATCAACTTGACAAACACTCTGCACTTAGCGATGAGGTCTCAGGGTTTATCGGCCAGGAAGCTCATCACGCGAATGCCCATGATCAACTGAATGACTTTCTGGCCGCACAAGGTGCGCCCACCGCGGCAATTGATAAGCAGACGAAATGGGCTATCAATGTTATTCGGAAAATTTTCGGGCCAAAACAGCAGTTGGCGATGACCGCCGGTTTGGAGCATTTTACGTCGATGTTTGGTACTGCGGTACTACGCCATCCAGAGATCGCGGAGTCAGTGCATCTGAAGATTCGTCCAATGTTTGTTTGGCATGCAATCGAAGAAGTTGAACATAACACCGTTGCTTACGACGTATATCAAAAACTTGATGGCAGCTACGCGCGTCGAATTACTATGTATCTTGTTTCAACTCTACTACTTATTAGCTTCATATTGCTTTCGCAATTGCGTCTGACCATTAATGATCCGCGTGCCTTGGCACCTTCATCTTTATGGGGAGGTTTAAAGTGGATGTTTGGGTTTGGTAAGAATGCTGGGTATATCAGGCGTATGACGCCGGAATTTCTGCAATATTTCAAGCCTAGCTTTCATCCCGCAAGTGATGAAAAGCAAGTGATGCTGGAAACCTGGCATAGTGAGATGGCGTCTTTGGAAGAAAATTTTTTGTTTAAGCGTACTGCATAATACGCGCTTAAAAATAATAACTACTTAAATGTGAATATGATGAATTCTAAATTAGAAAATCTAAAATCTTTTCTACCCCTAGCATTAATTTCAATCCTCAATTCCCAGCAAGCGCTGTCAGCGGGGATGCTTGAAGAGGTCGTGGTTACGGCACAGCATCGCAGTGAAAGCATGGGGGATGTGCCGGTATCGGTAAGCGCGGTATCGGGTGACAAACTGTTTGAGGCGGGTATCACAAAATTAGAGGACCTCGCCGCGTATGTTCCCAATCTTAAAATGGCGGAAGGTGGACTTGGCACATTAATCTTCATTCGCGGGATTGGCTCAGGGGAGAACCAAGGCTTTGAGCAGTCAGTTGGCACCTACGTTGATGGTGTATATTACGGTCGCGCGCAGCTTGCCAGAGCGCCGTTTCTGGATTTGGCGCAGGTCGAAGTGCTAAGAGGGCCACAAAATATACTGTACGGTAAAAACAGTGTCGGTGGTGCTATTTCCGTTCGTACAGCTAGCCCGGGTCAGGATAGTGAATTGCTAGCTTCTTTGACCGTTGATCCTGAATATAACGAATATACAACAGACCTCGTTGTTTCGGGACCAGTAAGCGATAGCTTTGGGCTACGTTTTGCGGTAAGAGGCAGGCAGTCGGATGGTTATATGTTTAATCAAATTACAAATGAGCCCGAGCCACAAAGAGATGAGCTTACAACAAGAATTAAGGGCGTATGGGATGTTAATGACAACACTACACTGACGGTCAAGTTTGAACACGGTATTTTTGATGTAGTGGGGAGGCAGTTCGAGGTGATATCCGATGAACCGTCGCAGTCGGACATTTTTCTCTTTACCGGCAGAACTTATGGTGAAATTGTTAGTGATACTAATGTAGGCCTACCGATTGGAAATACCACTTACGGCTTAGCACTTGATGAGCATCCTTCCGTGCGTGACCACTCTCCGGACTATAGAACATCTCGCCAAGAAGATTACAGCAATAACAAAACATACAATGTTACTGGTCAGTTAGATTGGGGCGGGGCTGATGGAGGTTCATATAATCTTATTTTTGCCCATATGATGTACAAGTATGATGAGCTTTGCGACTGTGATTACACTGGTGCCGATCTTCTTAAAGCCGAATTCAATGAAGAATATCAACAAACCAGTTTAGAGTTTCGATGGTTATCTGATTTGGGGGGTAAGTGGGAATATATTAGCGGCGCATACGCTCAATATAGTGAGGTGGACTTTAATGATAGCGTTATTGTCCCTAGTGATTTAGCTCCTCAGCTAATAAATGCTGCTGATATACTCGAATTAGGGGGTCGAGGTGATATTGACCCTGGTCTTTCCAATCTACTAGACCCAAGAGAAATTCTCGGGGTGGGGGATGCAGGCAACCAATTGGTAGGGTTTTCCGCGCCTAGAACTTTCCTCTCTGAATCCATTATTGCCTCTGCCTTTCTACAGGCGACTTGGGTCATGAGCGATTACTCACGGCTCATTTTTGGTGGACGATATACCTGGGAGTCAAAGATGGGGGCTCGTAGATTTGATTTTGCCGGTCCAGATGGAAGTATTCTGCCTATTGGCGAGATTGATACCGTCGCAGCGATTAGCTTCGCGGGCGAGCGACACGATTTAACTGGCGACCGCACAGAGGTGCAATTTGCGCCGTCATTAAAGTACCAATACTACCCTAGCGATGAGGTTATGGTGTACGCCAGCTGGGCCCGCGGTTTTAAATCTGGTGGTTATGACGCTAGATCGAACTCGAGCCCAGATCCTGGCTTAACGCCACTTAATCCGAATGTATTCGGTTGTACTGATGGCGGTGTTTTAGATGGCTGTAACCAAATATCGCTAGCCGGTAGCTTTGAGTATGACCGGGAAGCAGCCGATAGCATCGAACTTGGTAGTAAATCTAGCTTCCTTGGTGGCGCTGCAGAGCTAAATATGGCGTTGTTTTATACTAATTTTCGTGACTTACAAGTCTCTATTTTTGATGGCACCCTCGGATTCAATGTTGGCAATGCAGCGAGTGCAATATCCTATGGTTTGGAGTTGGACGGGCGGATAGCGCTAAGTAGTCACTGGCTCCTTGCTGCCGGTATGTCGATAATGTCATTTGAGTATGAAGATCATAAAAGTGGGACATGTATTCAGGGGCAAGCACCAGATGTTGAAGGTTCACCTAACTGTGATTACTCCGGAAAGACGGGGCAGTTTGTCGCCGACTACTCAGGCAATATCACGCTTGGATATGAATCTGAGTTAACCGAAAACTTACTGTTCAGAGGTAATATCGACGTAATATTCAGTGGCTCTTATAATCCGTCACCGAATCTTGATCCGCGGGTTGAACAAGACGCATACATTGCGCTTAATGGCCGGCTGAGCGTAGCGACAATCGACAATATGTGGGATCTGGCACTGGTCGGTAAGAACCTGGCTGACGAGCGCATCTATCTATATGCTAACGATACCCCATTGGTGAATACCATTACTGAGGGCATCTCACATATTGCCGTAGTCGGTCCACGTCGTAGCGTTAGTATGCAAGCGACCTACAGGTTCTAGACATGCGGATCTTATGGAAGATATAGCGCCATTCATCATGCCTTTTGTGGTGGTATTTGTAGACTGGGCGACAAATGTTGTTGGACTGCAAATGATGTTTTATCCCGTAAGGTGGCGGGGAGTGTGGTCCTGCCGGTGTGATCCTAACCGATATTGCAGCGGTATTATTGCTGTTGCTAGCGCTGAGCGGCGTCTGGGTGTGGGTGAGTAAGCCGGGTCGCTGGCGATAATTGACCGCGGGTGTCGTGAACCTGGATTTTATAGTCAATGGTTTACGGCTAGCGCCGTGCTAGTGTTCCCTCACTATTTAGAGGGCCGACCATGAATCCGACATTAAAACTTTGGCGCAAACTTTCCGCCTATCCCGCCGGCAAGCAAATATTCTCTAAAGGGGTCTGCCTTAAAGCACCTTACTTCGCTACGATTAAACCGGTTTTTGAAGAGCTGGAAACTGGCTACGCCGTGGTGAGAATTAAAGAGCGGCGCTCATTACACAATCATATTCGGAGCGTTCACGCGATTGCCATGTGCAATTTGGCTGAGGTTGCCGCTGGTGTTGTTAGCGAGGCCTCAATGCCCTCGGGTATGCGTTGGATTCCGGCAGGCATGACGGTGCGCTATCTGGGTTCAGCAAAAGGCGTACTTCGCGGCTATGCAACAATGCGAGAAATTGTCCCCGGTGAGAAAGGCATCGTCCCCGTTAAAGTTGAAGTCAAAAATGCGCTTGGCACTGTAGTTTTTGATGCAGAAATATCCATGCATATTTCGCCTAAAAAATAATCGCCGCAGTCTCCCTGATAAATAATGCGGTGCTCACGGTCTCGCGGGGCGGTGATGCCGCCGCGTTTTAAATCTCATCTCATTTCAGTGTCGCTCTGCTCACCCTTGGCTTATGTTCGTCCTTAAAAAAAGCGATACTCTAGGCTTTACTCAAGCTTAGGGTTTGCCCGCGCTTTCCGTTTCGGCGGAACTTGCCGCGATGTTAAGGAGGACAATATGCACTACTTCAGATCAGCAGGGCAGCGCGGCCATGCGAGTTTTGGCTGGCTAGACAGTCATCATAGCTTTTCCTTTGGTAGTTACTACGATCCCGAGCATATGGGCGTGTCTGTGCTGCGGGTGATTAATGATGATACCGTGGTCGAGGGCGCTGGCTTTGATACCCATGGGCATCGCGACATGGAGATTATCTCCTATGTCCTAGAGGGTAGTGTCGCCCATGTTGATAGCATGGGCCACCGACGCACTGTTTCCTCTGGCGAGGTTCAGCGCATGAGTGCCGGTAGCGGTGTTACTCATTCTGAGTTCAATGCATCGGCGACGGAGAAATTACGTTTCTTGCAGATATGGCTGCGGCCTAATGTTAAGGGTATAAAACCTGAGTATGAGCAGGCGCGCATACCACAAAGTAAGACCTTAACGCTTTTGGTAAGCCACGATGGTCGCGACGGCTCCTTAATGATGCATCAAGATGCTTCGATATATCGCCTGCGTTTGCAGCAGAATGAAGGCTCGCCAATATTGTTGAGTGAGGGGCGGGTTGGGTATTTACATGTCGTGTCTGGCGGCGCCGAACTCGATGATAGCGTGTTATCGGCCGGTGATGGTCTCGGCGTTTACCAAGCAAGAGAGCTTGAGATTATAGCCAAGAGTGATAACTTTGAGGCACTGTGGTTTGACCTGCCGCCAGAGGAAAAATAGTAATAATAAGGGTTTATCGCCTGAGAATAACTTCTCTGGCGCTGTGAAATAAAGCAGTAAGAGTGAAACTATTTTTACTTAATTGAGGAGTTGATGTATGTCTCATCCACCGTTAGGTCGCGACCCGAAAGAGGGTGTATCCGCACTATTTTATGAACGCTGGTCGCCGCGCGCATTTGCCAACGCGGCCCTAGATGACGCTGCGGTGGCCCGCTTGATCGATGCTGCTCGCTGGTCCCCATCCTGTTTTAATGCTCAGCCCTGGCGCTTTTATACCGCCAATGCGAGCAGCAATGCAGACCGTTTTGGCGAATTCCTTAATTTACTATTGGAAGGCAATCAGTCCTGGGCGAAAGACGCCTCTGTTCTTGGCTTTCTTGTTGGCAAAAAACACTTTGAACATAACGGCAAGCCCAATGCGAGTTATGCACTAGATTGCGGTGCCGCGTGGATGGCGATGACCTTGCAAGCGCGCCAAGAAGGTTTATATACCCACGGTATGGCGGGTATAAAACACGCTGACATTTTGGAACACCTTGGCTTAGATGCCGAGCAATATGAAGCGGTTATGGGCTTTGCGATAGGCAAAAAAGGCGAAGCTTCCCAGCTTGACGAAGGCATGCAAGACAAAGAATTTCCATCGCCGCGTAAGCCTTTAGATGAAATTTGGCTAGACAAATAAAAGTCGATTTAGAGAGTTTGCGACTTCAAATAGTCGGGCATCTAGACTGATGCTCGATTCTCCTCGCGCTGGTGTTCTGAATTATATTTGTTAGGTGTCCGCTAAGGTATTTAACCTTGTAAAGGCTGAGCCAGAATCCAAAGACCAGCGCCGGTAAAAATTACCATCAGTATAAGCATGGGCAATTGACTAATACTCGCCTGTCTTTGGTTTGGAAAACTGCGCAGTGCTTCGGCGTGAGCCAAATAAACACTGGCAACGTGACCAATTAAAATCAGCCAGACCTGACTATTCCAAATCAAACCCATGTCAGGAAGGATGGGCAGCCTGCCGCTAATAGCCGTGCCAAATAAATCCCAACCCCAGCCAAAGGGGTCTGAGAATAAACCCCGAATCTTCACCCCTTGGCTTAGCACCAGCGTGTAGTAATGCGTAATGTGGTAAACCAAGGCAATCGGCAGCAGGCTATACCCAAAACGCAGCGATAATTCGGTCACGCTTAGATCGCTTCGCGTTAGGCGTTTCCCTAGCCATAAAAAGAATAAAAACAAGCTCAAATAAATAAAAGGTGATAGCAGCAAACACAGCGTCTCAAAGCCGATATACCAGGGGCGCAGGGTAATGTAAGCGTGCAGTGGGTGTTGGCCGAGTAAGGGCTCGATAATGTTTAGCGGATCTCGCCAGAAAATATTAAACCACAAACTGGTTTCACGGAGGCCGTCATAGGCGGTAGACGACAGCATAAATAATAAAAAGATTAGCAGGCTGCGGTGCTCTATTCGCTCATGTAGTAAGCCACTGAACGGGAAGCGCAGGGTAATTTCAAATCGATTTTCGGCCGTAGTTTGATAGTGAAGGGGTGACATTTTGGCGATAAGCCTAAACATCACCGAGAATAACTCGCCATAGTGAAACCACGCCTTGCTGCCGACCAAATACACCGCCAGCATATTAATTGCGCTGTAAGTGATTAAAATCATGGATAGAGAAAACGGTCGCGTATTGCCAAACAGCTCAAGAGTAATAAACCCCATATATAAAATAACGGCTGGCCAGTAAGCAAATTGGGCGGGGTAGGTGTAGCGGCCACGGCTGAAATTTTTGGAGGTGGAGCAGACCACTTTCCAGGGATTGAGGTAGTCATACCAGTTGCCAAAAATGGCGCTGAGGTAGCTGGCACCCAAGGCAAAGCTAATCCAGAAAAAAGTCATATTAAAATTGCGATAAGGGTCTTGATTGCCAATCAGGCCGCTAATAATGGCGAGGCAAAAACACAATAGTAGACTGGCTTTCATGATGCTTGCCAGCCTAAGTCTGCGGGCAATTTCCCTTAGGCGGGGGCTGCCAATTGTAATTTGTCTGGAGGCTCGATTTGCGTGTTCTGCGCTGTAGAAAAAAACCAGAACTAAAAAAGACAAAATAAGCGCCGCCATGGCCCCGTAGATATACATCCAGTAGGGCATGGGTAGTTTATAGGGCTCGCCGAATGAGTGCGCAAAGCAGTTGTTCGATAGCGCGAGGGTGGCGAATAAGACGAGGTGAAATTTACTCCGCATCAGCGCGGATAGACTTCAATAGCGCCAAGCTGCATTTCGGTATCGTGTACCTCAAGGGCGAATCGGCCCGCCTGAGTGGCGTCAAATTTAACTTGCTGGGTTACGTCCGCGTTTAAGACGATGTGCATATCTACGCCATGAATATGAACGGCGGCGTCGCTATCGCTCATAAAGTTGAGTTGTGCCGTGTCGCCAATCTTAAGTTGAATCACTTGTGGATCAGGGATGCTGCCGCTTTGAATAGTGAAGTAAAACTCTTTGGCCTCGGCTACCGCGCCGCTGTTTGGCAGCGACCCGGAATCTGGCTTCATCACCAGCCAAAGGCCGGTGAGAAGCAGTATTGCGCAAGTTAAAAATAGAAGCTTTTGGCGCATGGCTTAGTTTCCGTTGCGGTTGTAGGCGCGCTCCCACATTTGTACATAGCCTTCAGCAGAATTGTACAAAGCGTCGAGTGCTTCTTTGCCGCCTTCGAGTCTAACCTCTTCGACAAAGTCGGCAACCAAACCGTAGTGAGACATACCGGTTTCGTCAATATGCCAGTACTTGCCACTTTCCGGGATCACTAACATATCGACAGTGACGGGTTTGAAGTTGGCAAATTGCGGCCCCCAGTCGTCGCCGCTAAATAGCGTGATGGGATATTGAACTGGTTCTGAGTCGCCGCCGCGGGGGCCGGGATGGCCGCCAAAGCCATTAGCATCAGCGCCGTAACCCAGTGCTAAGGGTTGTTGGGCATCGGTGATGCCGGCTTTGCTGCGCCAGAATTTTAATTTTGCCAAAAATTCTTTGTGCTTTATGCCGTTGCCTTTATAGGGGTAAACCGTGCCGCCGTTTTTCAACATGCGTACCACTTGGTCGCTGGTTAAACCGCCGTGGGCATCATGAGATGAGGCCAAGGGGTAGGCCGGTGTTTGCTCGTCGGCAATGTCTAGCATAATGTCTTTGCTGTGGTAGGCGGCGTGGTCAATATCAATCACCATGCCGCGTGCCATTAAGGCGCGCAGAGCGTATTCGCCCAAGTCGGTTACTGTGCGCTCATTGCAGCGCTTGCCCTCAGGATAAAGCGGTGTAAGGCCAGCGGTGGCTTCAAAGAGAGCTTGAGATATTGGATCGCTACCGCTGCCTGGAATGGCGGTGGTCATCTCTGTGCCGGGGGTCCGAACCGAGGGTTCATCTACTGGGTAGTCTCGACACTCGGTGGTTTTAAAGAAGGCTTTGGTGTCTAGGAAGTTGAGCAGGTTCATGGTGTCGCCATTAAATATACCGGCGCCGCCCAAGGAAGTATTTATGTCGTGGAAGGGGTAGACGTGACGAACGCCAAGATCCCATAGGCGCTGTATTTCACTGTCTATTTGCGCTTGGTCACAATTGGCCTGCTCAGTTCCACCCGGTAATACGGTCATGCCGCAGTCAAAGACTTGCGCAACCTCTACACCAAGCACGACGGCCATTTTGCCATCGTTAATAACTTCGCGCGCTTCTTGTGGGCTTTTAACAATGCGGTACCAGCCTTTGCCAGGCCCGCCACTTTGGGCGTCTACATAATCTTGCACGTCATAGAGGTATTCAACCTGCTTTACGGCCACGCTCATGTCGTTGCAGTCGGCGCCAGGATTGCCAGAAATCGTTTTACCCACATCGCACAGTGCTTTGATATTGGTGCCGTGGTTGACCATCAGGCGCAGGCCAGATAAGTAGGCACGCTCTACCCATTTGTAGTACATAACCTGGTGGGTTAAATAGTCTCTGCGCGGCCAGCCTACAAACGTCGGCCAACCTTCAGTTTCGTGGGTGTCGGTGGGGTTGAGGCTAATAACATTATTGCCGTCCCTAATCCCGTTCGGACCGTGAAAGTCTTCACAGTTTTCCAGCGCGTGATCAACACCAAAGCGGTTAATGACTTCGCCGTACAGCACGCCGCCGGCTGAGGGGCCGACATTGCCGGCGTAAGACATCTCACTGGACATGCCCATATGAGTGTGAACATCTGCAAAGCCAACAATGGGTTTGTCGACGCCGTTGCCTTTAAAGGTTTCGGTAGAAACGCCTGTGGGCATTTCAGGGTAGCTAGTGCAATTGCGGCGTGGCGCAAACTTAAATTTTGAATTGGGGCCGCTGGTCTCGGGGCCAGCAATTAGCAGCCCGCTATCATCAAGCTGCATTGTTTGTGATGTGCTGTCCGACACAATGGTAAAGCTGCCACCGCCGGGCACTAAATCAATGGTCCAAATAGCGGCATCACTGGCGATGCTCTCTGCGCTTACTGCGCCATCGCCAGCGGTCAGTAGCTTTTGGTCAGCAGTGTAAAACAGATATTTTCCTAAAGTAGCCGGTTGCATGAAGAGAGCATCGCCCGCGCTAGCTGAACTGGCGCTGCTGGTAAAGCTGCCATCTGTGCCCGCGACAAGATATTTATTTGTTTGCGCCGATTGCAATGCATAGCAGTTATTGGCCATGTCGAATCTGGTGACCGGGGTTTCGGTGCTTGGTGGGTTGTTGTCTTGGCCCCCTCGTGAACTAGAGGAGCTGGACCCGCCACAGCCGGTGACTAAGGCGCTGGATAAGAGAGCTAGAATCAATAGACGAGTATTCATAAGTTCTTCCGTGAGTCAGGGGTCACGCTCGCAAACAATGCCTTATTGCAGGGAATATGGCGATTTGGGCAGTCAATGATGTATTTATTGCCGACAGGTTACCGCAAAACTATAAAAGCACAAAATAGTGGCGGAGTGAAATAGTGGTGTTATTTCTTAAATTTGAGATGTGGGTCGCTCTGCAGTCCAGCAATGGGCCGCACACGGAGGGATTGCAGATCGGTAGGTCGCGCTGATGCTGCTTTACTCATTAGCGCTGTCTTCAATGAGGCTGTTGCTAACAAGGGAATATAACTCTTCGGCCAGGGCCTTGAGTTGCCGTGCATCTTCCGGCGCCATCTTAATTTGGCAGCTAATATTATCGGGCGTTTGCTTGGCTCGTTGGGCTAGCTTCCTGCCAGTATCGGTAAGCAATACGAGTTTTTGGCGGGAATCTTCATCGGCTTTGATCATGCTGACGAGTTGCTTGCTCTCTAGTCGTTTAAGAATCGGGGTGAGTGTCCCCGCGTCGAAGCGAGTGCGCTGGACAAGGTCTTTTATGATGACTTTATCTTGATCCCACAGCGCCAGCATCACCAGATATTGAGGATAGGTTAGGCCAAGCTGTTCTAGTAGCGGTCGGTACGCGCGAATCAAGGCATTGGTCGCCGAATATAGCGAGTGGCAAATTTGATTTTTGAGCTTAAGTTGGGGGATGTCAGTCAATGTTGTTCTCCAGAGTCGAAACTATTTTGCGCACAAATCATTGACAGGTCAATGCTGGCCTGCCATTATTTTGCGCACAAAGTATTTTTCATTTATCGAGGTCTTTATGAGGAATAGAGTCGTGCAAATTGTTTTGGGTGTAATCGGGATTCTTGTTGTGGCGTTTCTGGTCCGGGTGGTCATTGAGGGTAATCGCGTGCCTGAGCTGGGCGTGAAGGATGGCAAGCTGGCTGCAATCAGTAGCAAGCCCAATAATGTGTCTTCACAGGTGGACGATCCTAAGAAGAAAGTGGCTACGCTGGCGTTTAAAAATTCGGCGGCCGAAACCATGAGCGCCTTAAAGGCGGCGGTCGCGGCCTATGGCGGTGGCAGTATTGCAGCGGAGTCTGAAGATTATTTGTATGTGATCTTTACCACCTCATTAATGCGCTATCGCGACGACGTCGAATTCTGGCTCGATGTTGACAACAAGCTTGTTCATTATCGATCTTCAAGCCGCGCCGGCCATTCCGATATGGGCTTGAATCGCAAGCGTTACGACAAGATTGCCGAGCTATATCAAGGTCTTTAATTTCATCATCACCACTAAATGGAGGCCAATATGAAGGTGTTCGATCTGATTGTTATCGGCTCTGGTGCTGCGGGATTGACCTCGGCGTTTACAGCACTGGGCTTTGGCAAAAAAGTCCTGATAGTTGAAAAACACCGCAGTGGTGGTGAGTGTACTTGGTCTGGGTGTGTGCCCAGCAAAGGCCTGATCAATGAGGCAAGCGATGTGCATATTGCTCGTCAGTTTGCCGATATCAAGGTAGATACGGCGGCGATTCTCAAGCGAGTTCGTCTGATTAGCGAGGGTATCTACGAGCACGAAACGCCAGAGGTGTTAGAGAAAGCCGGCGCGGTGTTTGTGCAAGGTGGCGCCGAGTTTGTATCCCCTAATATTATCTCGGTAAACGGCGAGCAATTTCAGGCTAAGAAAATTGTGATCGCCACCGGCTCGTCGCCGATGGTGCCGCCAATACCGGGTTTGGATGCCGTACCGTTTCTGACCAACGACAATTTCTTTGAGCAGGATAGCTTGCCGGCTTCCATGGTCGTATTGGGAGCGGGTGCCATCGGTATGGAATTGTCTCAGGCGATGTGCAGGCTGGGTGTGAAGGTCACGGTCGTTGAAATGACCCCTGAGGTTATGTTTCGAGAAGAGCCGGAATTCTCAGCCATCATTCGCGACAAGCTAACTGCCGAGGGAGTGAGCTTTTATCTGGGTGCCAAGGCGAGCAAATTCGAGCGCAGTGAACTCGGCGTTAAGGTGTATGCCGAGCAGAATGGTAAAGAAATTATTGTAGAGGCCGAAGCCCTATTAGTGGCTTTGGGGCGCTCGCCAAATACCGCTGATCTAAACCTAGACGCGGCCGGTATTGAGACTGATCGCGGTATAAAGGTCGACGCTTATCTGCAGACAGCGGCCAAGGGCGTATATGCCTGCGGCGATGTGGCGGGTCCGTATCTATTGAGTCACATGGCTAATTTTCAGGGCAAGATTGCCACTATGAATGCGGTGTTACCTATTAGGCGCAAAGCCAATTACGAGCATGTGGCTTGGGCGACGTTTACCGACCCCGAATTTG
This sequence comes from Zhongshania sp. R06B22, assembly GCF_040892595.1. Classification (NCBI taxonomy): domain Bacteria; kingdom Pseudomonadati; phylum Pseudomonadota; class Gammaproteobacteria; order Cellvibrionales; family Spongiibacteraceae; genus Zhongshania; species Zhongshania arctica. Next base: position 955,309 of record NZ_JBFRYB010000001.1, read on the forward strand.
CCCGTGCCGGTTTAACCGAGGCCGAAGCGCGTGAGCAGTGCGGAGATTCGATTCGGGTATATAACTATGATTTCGACAAGCTTGACCGCGCCAAAACCAAGGCCGGTGATATGGGTCGCATAAAGCTCATTACCAGTCGAAAAGGCAAGGTACTCGGTGCTCATATTATTGGCAAACGGGCGGGTGAGCTTATTGCTGAAGTGCAGGTGATGAAAACCCTTGGGCTGAACTTTGCAAAATTACAGGGCGTGATTCATCCCTATCCCACCTATGCAGACGCGCTCCGCCAGATTGCTCAGCAAGTATTTTTAGACAATTTATTGAACCACCCCGTGGTGCGATTTTTCCGCTGGGTCGGCGGTATTTTTAAATCCAAGTAGACCTGCGGAAAATAATTTTTAGGTGTTGCCCGGCATTTATCTGGCAGCGCACATTGTAAGGAGCAAGATATGTTAAAAGCACAGTACAAGGTACGCGGGAAAATTCCCCAAGACGTCATTGAAGCGGTTGAATTTGAGGTGCCCGAGCTGGCAGAAGATGAGGCTTTGGTGGAATTGATCGCGTCACCGATCAACCCGTCTGACGTGCTTACCTTAACGGGTGACTACGGTATATTGCCGCCCCTGCCGGCCATTGGTGGCAATGAAGGTGTGGGTAAAATCGTCAAGCTCGGCGGCAAAGGTCCTGCACTTGGACAAACCGTGATGTTGCCCGTAGGTATAGGTACTTGGTCTACGCACATGGTGTGCAAAACAGCGCAGCTTATTCCGGTTCCTAATGAAGCGGATCCAAAGCAATTGGCGATGATGACCATCAACCCGCCAACCGCGCTTCTGATGCTCGAAGAGTTTGTTGATTTAAAGCCTGGCGACTGGGTGATTCAAAACGCCGCTAACTCTGGTGTGGGCAGCTACCTAATCCAGCTGGCCAAGATTAAAGGTTTGAAGACCATCAATGTGGTGCGCCGCGAGTCCGCTGTTGAAGGCGTTAAAGCCCTGGGTGCAGATGTCGTCCTAGTTGACGGTCCCAAGTTAGCGAAAGAAGTGGCCAGCGCCACTGGTGATAATCTGCCCAAGTTAGCCATTGATGCCATAGGTGGCGCTGCTACCGACAGATTGGCTGCCTCGGTTGCGATGGGCGGTACGCTGGTCAATTACGGTTTAATGAGCGGTGAGCCCTGTCAGGTTTCGGCAACATCCTTTGTATTCCGCGATGTGACCCTAAAAGGCTTCTGGTTGGCCCGCTGGTTCCGCAATGCTACGCCAGAAAAGCAAATGGCGGTGTTTGGCCAAATTACCAAGTACATTGTAGAGGGCAAGCTGCAAACTAAAATACATGCTGAATATCCGGTGAGTGAAATTAAACATGCTGTTGCCGCGGCGGCCGAGGGTGGCCGAGATGGGAAAATATTAGTGACTGGCTGATGTTTAGCGAGTGAAGAAAAGGGCGAGCTGTACTCAGTTCGCCCTTTTTTTTGCTTAACTGGGCGGGCTATCAATCAGCTAAGGGATTGGATATATTGGCATATGCTAAGTCAATTCTTTTGATGAGAGTCGCAATGAGTATCCATTCTAAAAATAATAAGATGAATAACAGGCTGTGTTTGTCGGTATTTGCCATCGCGCTGTTTGGCCTGCTGCTAGCGACTACCCCGGTACTTGCGCAGACCTCACCGAATATTGTGGTGATTCTTGTTGATGATGCCGGCTTGATGGACTTTGAGCCCTTTGGCGGTGAAGCGCGTATGCCTAGCATTCAACGCTTGGCAGACCAGGGTGTTCGTTTTAGTAACTACCGAACATCGCCGCTTTGCGCACCGTCGCGCGCCATGTTGCTAACGGGTGTTGATAATCATCTTAACGGCGTGGCGACAATCCCCGAAGTCATACCCAAAGAACATGAAGGTAAACCCGGTTACTCGCTAGCCCTTGAGCCGGGTGTAAAAACCATTGCGGATCATTTGCGGGCGGCGGGCTACCGAACGTATATGACGGGCAAATGGCATATGGGGCGGCGAGTTCAAGACTTGCCCGTGAGTCACGGCTTTGACCGCTCCTTTGCTTTAGATGCCTCTGGTGCAGATAACTGGGAACAAAAACCGTATATGCCGTATTACACCACGGCGCCCTGGTATGAAGATGATCAGCCCGCCACCTTGCCAGAAGACTTTTACTCCTCCGCTTTTATCGTCAATAAAATGATCGACTATATTGATGCCGACAACAATACCGCAGATAAAAGCGCGCAACCCTTCTTTGCCTATTTAGCCTTTCAAGCCATTCATATTCCCATTCAAGCGCCAAGAGAATTCACCGAACACTACGACGGTGTTTACGATCAGGGTTGGCATGTATTGCGCGAGCAGCGTTGGCAAAAAGCCAAACAGCTTGGCCTCATTCCCGCTGATGCCGCCTTGGCCGCGATGCCAGAAGGGCTGCGCGATTGGCAAAAGCTCAGTGATGAAGAGCGGCGTTTTTATACTAAAGCCATGGCAGTCAATGCCGGTATGCTCGAAGCCATGGATCATCATATCGGCCGCCTTATCAACTGGCTTGAGCAGAGCGGCCAATTGGAAAATACACTCTTCGTAGTAACGTCTGACAACGGCCCCGAGTTTAACGATATTGTTAATACCGCAGGCATAGGATTGTGGAAAGTAGTCAGTGGCTACAATAGCGATATTGATACCATGGGTGAAAAGGGCAGCTTGGCTTCCATAGGCCCAGAGTGGGCATCCGCGGCGGCATCGCCTAATAAAATGTTTAAATTTTATAGCAGTGATGGCGGTATTCGGGTTCCCCTAATTATTGCAGGACCGACGATACCCCAAGGCACAATGCAATCGTCGCTGGCTATGGTCACCGATATCACACCAACCATATTGGACTATCTCGGTCTGCCTGCATCGCTAAGCGAAAACGATATTGGCATCACCGGTCGCAGCTTAAAGCCGGTGCTAAACGGTAGTCGCGAGCAGACCTATGGGCCCAGCGAAGCCGTCGGGCTGGAAGTGGCGGGTAATGCCGCGCTATTTAAAGGCCAGTATAAATTGGCGCGCAATCTGCCTCCCCACGGCGATGGTATTTGGCGCCTGTACAATCTCCATAAAGATCCCGGTGAAACCAGTGATCTAGCCGAAGCCGAGCCTGTGGTCTTCAGCAC